>JALSJN010000041.1 GCA_026989335.1 Thiotrichaceae bacterium | reverse complement strand
TAGTAGCACCGTTTGAGTTGATTACGTGAGTATCTTTTAGCGGGTTAAGTGCGCTTACGACTGAATCACCTAATGATTTTAACCATTCACGATATTTTTCCATGTGCTCGGTGGCTGCTGCTTGATCAGTGGGTTGTTCGCCACCGAGGTAGATGATGATGTATTGTGCCATTGTATTTCCTTTAATTTTTTGTAACGATTATTTGCTTTGTAGCTATAATACCTCAATTTACTACTACTTAAAGGGCTGTTCTAAACCCATATGAAAAATTTTATCGAAGAACTTACATGGCGTGGAATGATCCACGATGTTATGCCAGGCGCTGAAGAGCATTTAAACGAGGCGATGCGTTCCGCTTATGTGGGCTTTGATCCTACCGCAGATTCTTTACATATTGGTAATCTTGTACCCATTATGTTATTGGCGCATTTTCAGCGTTGTGGGCATAAGCCTGTTGCATTGGTTGGTGGCGCGACGGGGATGATTGGTGATCCTTCGGGCAAGTCGGCTGAGCGTAATTTATTGGATGAAAAAACCTTGCGTCATAATCAGGATGCGATTCAAAAGCAGTTATCACATTTCTTAAACTTTGATGATGCTCTTAATTCGAAAGGTTCTGACAGTTCTGAAAATAGCGCTGTTATGGTGAACAACTATGATTGGATGAAGGATTTTTCATTCCTCGAATTTATTCGTGATGTGGGCAAGCATATTACGGTAAATTATATGATGGCGAAAGATTCAGTTAAAAATCGCATTACTTCGGATGGCACGGATGAAGGTGGCTCTGAAGGCATGAGCTTTACGGAGTTTACTTATCAGTTAGTGCAGGGCTATGATTTTTTGCATCTTTACCAGAATAATGATTGTTCGTTACAAATGGGCGGTAGTGATCAGTGGGGTAATATTACTACGGGTACGGAATTAGTTCGTCGTATCGGGCAGGGCAAGGCGTATGCAATTACCTGTCCGCTGATTACCAAAGCGGATGGTTCAAAATTTGGTAAGAGTGAGGGTGGTAATGTATGGCTAGACCCTGCGAGAACATCGCCTTACAAGTTTTACCAATATTGGTTAAATTCAGGTGATGAAGACAGCGAAAAGTACATTCGTATTTTTACTTTTTTAGAAGAAGGTGAAATCACTGCATTAATTACTGAGCATAACGAAGCCAAGCACATGCGCGTGTTACAAAAGCGTTTAGCCAGCGAAATCACTGCTATGGTGCATTCGCAAGCGGATTTAGAGAATGCCATTAAAGCGAGCTCTATTTTATTTGGTAAATCAACCAGCGATGATTTAAAGGCTTTGGATGATCAAACCTTTTTGGATGTGTTTGATGGTGTGCCACAGGCAGAAGTTGCCATGAGTGAGATTGAGAAAGGCTACGATATTGTATCGGCAATGGCGACGGATACCGAATTTTTGCCATCTAACAGTGAAGTGCGCCGTGCGATTGAACAAAATGCGGTGTCAATCAATAAAGAAAAAGTTTCTGCTGAGGATTATAAAATCACCGTTGACGACTTAATTAATGATAAGTTTGTGTTGTTGCAAAAAGGTAAAAAGAATTACTACGTGTTGAAGGTGGTTTAGTTCGCCCTTGTTTTGCGGATTTAGTCGTGTGAACCATTAAGTGGTTTTTTCATACCAAGTATAAAAATCAAGCATATTTCTTATGCTTCGAGCAGTATTATAGGGTGTGATTGTTATATTATTTAGGTTGTCAGTGTGATGAGTTTTTATAAATCTTTAGGCGCTTTGTTTCTTCTAAGTTGGTTGGCCGCTTGTGGCGGTAGCAGCGGAGGTCAGGGGGGGGCAAATCCTCCTGTTGATAATACAAAAGTTAAAACGTTAAGAGTAGCAACCTTTGGGGATTCCACCGCTGATGCTACATCGCTGAAATCACAAGATGTGAGTTTGTTTCAAGCTAACTTGCAGGGGCATCAGATAATAGAATCAAGAAAGTATCAATTATCATTCTACTACCCCGCAGCTTACCTTGTTGGTAACGGTGGGATTGGTGGAGAAACGACAAAGACTATTCTTCACAGGGATGTTAAGGCAATATCAACTCGTCGTAAATCAACAGAAGATATTATCGCACTTAAGCCGCAAGTGATCTTGTTTCGAGGTGGCAGTATTAATGACTTACCTAATGTTAATAGTAATAATAGGGATGTTATCGTTAATGAAACCTATAAAAACCATATCACGCTCGTAGAAAGGTTTACCAATGCGAACTTGCCTGTGTTGGACTCAGGAATCTTGGGTTACGCTTTTCCCAAGGGTGGCACGGAGGTAGCTGGCTATGATAAGGCAGACCCTGTGCAGGTAAGACTAGCGCTAACAGAATTAAATAAACGTTATCGTGCTTATGCAAAGACGCATGAAAAGGTATACTTTATCGACCCTGTTGGTGCAGTTTCAAATGCTGAAGGTGAGTATTTTCCTGAAATGACAGAAGATGGCATTCACTTATCATTGTTAGGCAGTTTAGCAATGGCAAAGAAAGAAGCCCAAGCTGTAACCAAAATTTTTGGTCAATCGGACGACAAAGCATTTGAGAAGGGGGGTAAAAATATTTATCCCAATGATTCTGTGGTGGGTAGCACTTTATTTAAAATAATCGGCAGTGCGACTAAAGATGTCTCGAAGTTAATTAACGGCAAAAAATATCACTTTATTCTTTTGCAAACGGATGGTGGTATTGAGATTAAAATTCCTGAGACGATGGCTAACGCATTGGAAAAAGGTAAAACCTATGGCGTGTCATTGGATGTTGTTATTGAAAAGCCAAACAAGCCAGCAAGCTTTAAGTTATCAACCCGCTTAGATTTAAAAGAAACAGTTGGTGGTATTGCTGAAAGATACTTGCTTGAAAACTTTGTAGGTGAGCTTAAAAAGCTCGATAAGCAAATAGCTGGGCGTATTAAATTACCGCCTTTTAAATTGAATACAACCGTAAATGATCAATCTCACTTTCGTGTTTATATTAGTGACTTATCAGCGACCAAAGCCCTTAAAATAGGCATTACTCGTTTGAATTGGGTAGAACTACCGTCACAATAGTCGTGAAAATCTGGTGTTGAGGTTTCGTTTTAGTCTGGTTTTCTAGCTGCGCTGTAAAGGCTTCTCCACAGCTATTCTTGCTTCACGCCCTAATAATAATTCAATCAGTGTAAGCGAAAAGTCAATAGCCGTTCCTGGGCCTTTTGAGGTAATTACATTGCCATCAATCTCTACTGCAGCATCGGTTAAATTGATGTTTGACGTATCGAGATGATTAAGTGAGGCTGGGTAAGCCGTCGCTTTTTTGTCCTTAAGAATTCCATTGGTGAGGAGTACTTTAGGTGCGGCACAAATTGCACCAATAAGTTTGTTTTCTATGTTAAGTCGGTCAATTAATTGATGGATGCGCGGGTCGGAGTTAAGGTTGTCTGCGCCGGGTAAGCCGCCGGGTAAAACCAATAAATCAAAGTCTTGCAGGAGTATTTTAGCAAGCGTTGTATCAGCCAAAATCACTGTGCCACGAGCGCAAGTGACAGGCTTGTCGTCAAGGCTGGCAGTGGTTACATGAATGTTTGCACGGCGTAATAAGTCGATTAGTGTGACAGTCTCAAGCTCTTCACAACCTTGGGCAAGCGGTATTAGCACCGTTGGCATTGTGTTTGGCATATTAAATTTTGCTTTGCATCCCACGTGCGAAACTCATACTTTTTAGTATGTTGAGCGCTTCATACAAGGGGTAATCTTTCTCGGCTAATGATTTTGAATCTTTTTTATCAGCATTGGTTTTAGATTTTTCCGTTTTCGTGCTTTTTTTCTTATCAGCGTCTGTATTTTTATCGGTGGTTTCATCGGGGTTTGAAATATGCCCTTTTAAATCAGCCTCAGAAAGCGCTGAAACTTTATCCTTTTCTGTATCGCTTTTTTTAAATTCGAGAGACTCAATCTTAATATCAGGTTCTATGCCTTTGGCTTGGATGGAGCGACCTGATGGTGTGAAGTAACGTGCTGTGGTTAACTTAACGGCTGTTTTTTCATCGAGTGGCAGAACGGTTTGTACCGAACCTTTACCAAACGATTTCTCACCCACTATCAAAGCGCGCTTATGATCCTGCAGTGCGCCTGAGACAATTTCAGAAGCAGAAGCTGACCCTTGGTTAATCAAAACAACCAGCGGCGCACCATCAATTAAATCATCCGGTGTAGCATCGTAACGCATCAATGCATCTGCAACACGACCTTCAGTATAGACGATATTTCCTTTGCTTAAAAAAATGTCAGAAACACCGACAGCACCAGTTAAAACGCCACCGGGATTATTCCGCAAATCAAGCACAAGTCCTTTTAAGGATGCTTTATTTTCGTCTTTTAACTTTGCTAGTGCTTCTTTAACGCTGTTAGTGGTATTGGATTGAAAACTGGCAATGCGTAAGTAGCCGTAACCATCACCTAATAAACGTTGTTTGACGCTTTTTACTTTTATCACCGCGCGTACAATAGTGACCTTAAAGGGTTTGTCTTTACCATCGCGAACAATTAACAAATCAAGTGGTTCGCCAGGTTTGCCGCGCATGACTTTAACGGCATCGTTAATACTCATGCCTTTGACGCTTTTGTCATTTAGGCGAATAATTAAATCCCCCGCTTTTAAGCCTGCTTTTTTCGCAGGTGTATCGTCGATGGGTGCTATGACTTTAATAAAGTTATTTTCCATGCCGACTTCAATACCAAGCCCGCCAAATTCCCCTGATGTGCCGACTCGAAGCTCAGTAAAGGCATCTTCATCCAAGTAAGCAGAGTGCGGGTCAAGCCCTGTTAACATGCCACTTATTGCATCGGTTATAAGTTTTTTGTCATCGACTTCTTCAACGTAATCTTTTTTGATTCGTGCATAGACTTCAGAGAACTTTTTTAGCTCTGTTAAAGGTAAGCTTTGGGTGGGCTTTAAGGCAAAAGCATTCATGCTGCTGGTGACAGAAAAACCAATCACCGAGCCTAGTAGGATACCAGATAATAGGGGTTTATTAAGTTGCATTTTAAGTTGCATTGTATTTACTTGCTATTGGCAAGTCTCTTTGTTTGCGGGTTAAAGTAGAAGGAATATATCATAATCTGATTTATTTTTGTAATAGCTCAAAGATGGGTTTATAACTACCGACACCATTTAGCTGGGTTGTAGCGTGTCGTACCTTTGCTTATTTCAAAATATAGTCCAGGTTTCTCTAGCCTACCCGAATTGCCAACGGCAGCGATGACTTCGCCAGTTTTTACAATATCTCCCGCTTTTTTAAAGATGCTACGATTGTAAGCGTAAAGACTTCGGTAGTTTTTATCATGGCGAATAATAATAACGTAACCATAACCTTTTAAACGGCCACTGAACTCTACTTTGCCACGGGCTACGGTATGAACATTAGTGCCACCAGAAGCCGAAATAATCACGCCTTTCCATTTTATTTTACTGTTTCTGGCACTGCCAAACTTATGCTTTATTCGTCCATTGACCGGCCAAGACAGTTTTCCTTTTAGCGCGGAAAACGACCTATTGGGAACATAATGACGCTCGACACGTTTCGACTTTGTTTTAGCTTTTTTGACTTTGTCTTTTTTATTGGGCTCTTTAGATGTTTCTTTCTCTTGTTTGCGCTTTTTCTCTTCTTTCTTTTGTTTGTTAATGAGACTTTGGATAACTCCTTTGAGGCGCGCATCTTCTTTTTTTAAGCGCGCAAGTTGTTGTTCTTGTGAATAAACAATTTTTCGTTGTTTTCTTAGCGCGCGATCCTTCTCTTTAACGGCTAGTTTAAGTGCCTGCTTTTTTTTACTTTGTTTTGACTGTAACTGTTGTAGTTTTAGGCTGTCTTGGTTGATTTTTTCTTCAACCTGTTTCACTTTATCGAGACGTTTTTTGATTGTTTTTATACGCTTTATACGATGGGTATTCATATATTCATAATATTTAATTGTACGACTAATATCAGAAGGGTCATCCTGCTTTAGCAATAAGCGTAAGTGTGACTGCTTGCCAGAGGTATATAAAGCCTGCATCTGTTGCGCAAGGGCGTTTTTTTGTGTAACAGTCTGTGCCAGTAGCTTTGTTTTGAGTGCGTTGGATTTTAATAGTTTGGTGGTGAGTTTGTTCACATCTTGCTTGGTGTGATGAAGCTGATTTGAAAGTGAGTTTAAATGTGCTTCAGCGGTACGTACTTTTTTTCGTAGTGTATTTGATACGGCGCGAGAGTCTTTAAGTTTGGAATTAGCAGAGATAATTTTTTTTTCAAGTTTGTTTTGCTTTTGTTCAGAACTTTCTGCAAACAGCGATGAGGTTATGGTTGCGCTAAATAGACTCAGTAAGAGTATAACTATGCATGATTTGTTAAGTGAGAGTTGTTGTATCATTTTTTATTAAGCCCAATTTAATCATTTTTAATGCATCCAACCTTCGTGTAAAGGCCTATTAATAATAGTTTTTTTTGCACGCTCTAACAAGTGATAGTTGGCTGGAACTTTAATCCCTAGTGTTGATCTATCTTGATAAGAATGGAATAACAGTATATTATTGTATTGTTGTTTTATAATATATTGATTAACGAATATACAGTTGGAATTTATGAATAGTTTGAATATCAAACAGGGTGCAGATTCAAGTTGTACCTTAGTCAGTGACCTGTTAGTGAGACAAGAAGATGTTGAAGTCGCGTCGCGTTCACTGAAGGCAATCTCTCATCCCTTACGTTTAAAAATTCTCTGTGTACTGGGTGAAAACGAAGTCAACGTTCAAGATATTGTTGAATGTGTCGGTACATCACAAAGTAATATTTCACAGCATTTAGCGATCTTGCGTGATAAAGGAATCCTTGCATCGCGTAAAGAGGCAAATCGAGTGTTCTATCGCGTTGGTGATGCGCGTACTTTAAAACTAATCGGCATGATGCAAGAGGTTTTCTGCTCCGCACCTTCGAACTAATAGGCCTCTCCCTTTAGGAAGTTAATGTAATTTCCATAATTTTGTATATTACGCTTTACCCCAAGCGCGACTGCGGTTATCTTATCCGCATCTTCCATTCTTAATACAGACTCACTATGCAAGAATATATCGACTTCGCACGTAATAATGCCCTTATTGTTATTGGTTTTTTTGTTGTTTTAGGCTTTATTATTAAAACAGAAATTTCCAATGCTACCCGTAAATATAAGCAGATAGGGGTAAATGAAGCCGTCATGCTGATGAACAAGGATGATGCTTTGATTATAGATGTCAGGGAGGATAAAGAAGTGCAAGGTGGTAAAATCCAAGGTGCTCGACATATTACCTTAGGTCAATTACCGTCCAAATTATCTGAACTAGACAAAAGTAAACAGTCACCCATCTTAGTTTACTGTCGTAGTGGGAGCCGCTCTAGCCATGCTAGTCAGGTTTTAACCAAAGCAGGCTTTGAAGATGTTTCTAATCTTGCTGGTGGTATTCTCGCTTGGGAGTCAGCAAACCTTCCCGTTGTTAAAACATAAGAATATTATGGCTGCAAAAGTGATCATGTACACCACACGCTTTTGCCCCTATTGTATGCGTGCGCGGAGCTTACTAAAGAAAAAAAGTATCGACTATGATGAAATTCGTGTCGATGGTGATAACAGCCTTTGGGAAGAAATGGAAAATCTGAGCAATAGAAACACTGTGCCACAAATATTTATCAACGAACAACCAGTGGGTGGGTATGATGATATTGCAGCCCTTGATAGAAATAATGAATTAGATACATTACTTGAAATTAAATAGAAAACGTAAGTCAAAAGACATAGGGGTCAAATATGGCAGAAGAACAAGCAGCTACACAGGATGAACAAGCAGAACAACAGTTTGTGATTGAGCGCATTTATGTAAAGGATGTGTCCTTCGAGTCACCGAACAGCCCTGATATCTTTACGCAAGACTGGGAACCTACTACAGATTTGAATCTGCATACGGTCGTTAACCCATTAGGTGAGTCGCATTACGAAGTAGAATTACAAGTAACCGTTACGGTAAAAGATAAGTCAGATAAAACCGCATTTTTGGTAGAAGTTACTCAAGCAGGTGCTTTTATGATTCAAGGTTATCCAGATGATCAACTAAATCACTTATTATCGAGCTTTTGCCCGAGTCAGTTATTTCCATATGCGCGTGAAGTTATCTCTAATTTAGTGTCAAAAGGCAGTTTCCCAGAAATGCATTTATCACCGATCAACTTTGATGCGTTATATGCGCAACGTTTGGCAGAAGAGGAACAGTCTGGCGATCTTTCAGGTGTTGGTGAAGAATCAAATACAGATGATGAGACTAAACACTAAGCCTAAAATTAAAAATGTAGAGAGCGTTATGAGTAACGCAGTGCGCCCCAAAAGGGTGGCCGTTTACGGTGCAGGCTCCTGGGGTACTGCGCTTGCTTTGCAACTGGCTAGAAACGGCATTGATGTTTTACTCTGGGACTTTAATCCTGAGCATGTGGAAACCTACGAAAAAGCACGCGAGAATACACACTACCTTCCTGGAATTCCTTTCCCCGATAATTTACACTGCACGGCTTCAATAGATAAGATGCTCAAACATGCGGATGAGCAATTAATTGTTATCCCTAGTCATGGGTTTCGCTCTTTACTGCAACAGTTACAACCTCATTTAACTTCATCTCATTCGATTTTTTGGGCAACCAAAGGTTTAGAAGTAGGTACAGGGAAATTACTTCATGAAATTTTGATAGATGAACTCGGTGATAATGTTCCATACGGCTTAGTCTCTGGTCCAACCTTTGCACTAGAAGTGGCGAATGGTTTGCCATCCGCAATGACAGCCGCCGCATCGACACCTGAGCTTGCGCAAAAGATAGCCAATGCTTTCCAAGGTGGTAATTATCGTGTTTACACCAGTGATGATGTTTTAGGCGTTGAGCTGGGAGGAGCGATTAAAAATGTATTAGCGATTGCTGCAGGAATCTCAGATGGCTTAGGTTTTGGTGCTAATGCCCGTGCCGCAATTATTACTCGTGGTTTGGCAGAAATTATGCGCTTGGCAGAAAGCTTAGGTGCGAAGCATGAAACTATTATGGGTTTGTCGGGCGTTGGAGACCTTGTGCTTACTTGTACGGATAATCAATCCCGAAACCGTCGCTTGGGCTTAGCTCTAGGAAAAGGGCAAGAGGTGAATGCCGCGATTGAAGAAATTGGTCAAGCGGTAGAAGGAGCAAAGTCATCGCATTGTATCGGTTTATTGGCAGAGCGAGCGGGTGTTGAAATGCCAATTTGTGAACATGTGAATAAAGTGATTTATGAGGGGTTGGAGCCTAAGCAGGCGGTTAAAGCTTTGCTAGGGCGACAGTTGAAAGCTGAATTTTAATTGGGTTGATTTAGATTCGGGCTTCTATCGGTGTGCGTCCCTTGCTTCAGCCGCGTCGGTATTTCCTTCGGAAACTTGCCGACATGAATTTTGGCTCTTGGCTCAGAATGTTTCATCCGTGATTTTCGGATTTCTATTTTAGGGTGTCCCTTGCTTCAACCGCGTCGGTATTTCCTTCGAAAACTTGCCGACATGAATTTTGGCTCTTGGTGAGCCTTAAAATTCAACCTGACTCACATCACGGACAGCGCCTTTAGCTGCTGAGGTTGCCATTGCGGCATAGGCTCTTAACGCAGGCGTTACATTGCGCGGGCGTGGTGCAGGCTTCCAAGCTTGTTTTTCTTTTGCATCCATGTCACTGCGGCGTTGTTTTAACTCATCATCGCTAATCGTTAAGGAGATTCCACGGTTAGGAATATCAATCTCAATCGTGTCACCTTCTTGGACTAAACCGATGGTTCCACCTTCCGCTGCTTCTGGTGAGCAGTGGCCAATTGATAAGCCTGATGTACCGCCTGAAAAGCGACCATCTGTGATGAGTGCGCAGGCTTTGCCTAAGCCTTTTGATTTTAAGTAGCTGGTTGGGTAGAGCATTTCTTGCATGCCGGGGCCACCTTTTGGACCTTCGTATAAAATCACGACGACATCGCCAGCAATGATTTTATCATCTAAAATAGCGGTGACAGCATCATCTTGTGATTCAAAGACGCGCGCCCGACCAGTAAACGTCAGGCTACCTTCATCAACCCCGGCGGTTTTTACGATACAGCCATCTTCGGCGATATTGCCGTAAAGCACTGCTAAGCCACCGTCTTTAGAGTAAGCATTTTCAATGTCATGCACACAGCCATTAACCTTATCTAAGTCGAGAGAATCCCAGCGTTTATTTTGGCTAAAGGCAGTTTGCGTGGGTACATTACCCGGCGCTGCTTTGTAAAAAGTTTGCACAGCTTCGGAAGGGTTACGTGCAATGTCCCACTTTTCCAATGCTTCACCCATGGTTTTCTCATGCACCGTTGAACATTCGGTATGAATCATGCCGCCACGTTCAAGCTCGCCTAAAATACGAAAAACACCACCTGCACGGTGTACATCTTCCATATGGAACAACTGTGTGGCAGGGGCAACTTTACTCAAGTTTGGCACGATGCGCGATAATCTGTCCATATCATCCATGGTGAAATCAACTTCGGCGGCATGCGCGGCGGCGAGTAAATGCAGCACCGTATTGGTTGACCCGCCCATGGTAATGTCGAGGCACATCGCATTTTCAAAGGCTTTAAAATTAGCGATGTTGCGCGGTAGGGCAGACTCATCATCCTCTTCGTAATAGCGCTTGGTTAGTTGCATAATTTGTCGTGCAGCTTCTAAAAACAACCCTTCGCGATCAGCATGGGTAGCCAGCATTGAACCATTACCCGGTAGCGCTAAGCCAAGTGCCTCAGTTAAACAGTTCATTGAATTTGCCGTAAACATGCCAGAACACGAGCCACAGGTAGGGCAAGCGGAGCGCTCCATTTTTAGCACATCTTCATCGCTGTTACTGTCATCCGCAGCGGCAACCATTGCATCGACCAAATCAAGCTTAACGACCTGATCTTTAATAATGCTTTTGCCTGACTCCATCGGCCCGCCAGAGACAAAAATAACGGGAATATTTAAGCGCAAAGCCGCATTCAACATGCCCGGTGTGATTTTGTCACAGTTTGAAATACACACTAATGCATCGGCGCAATGGGCATTCACCATGTACTCAATGGAATCTGAAATTATCTCTCGAGAAGGCAAGCTGTATAACATACCGTCATGTCCCATCGCGATACCATCATCAACGGCAATAGTATTAAATTCTTTGGCGACACCACCGGCTTTTTCAATCTCACGGGCGACTAACTGGCCCATGTCTTTTAAATGAACATGGCCGGGTACAAATTGAGTGAAAGAGTTGGCAATGGCAATAATTGGTTTGCTGAAGTCATCATCTTTCATGCCCGTTGCGCGCCATAAAGCGCGAGCGCCCGCCATATTTCGACCGTGGGTGGATGTGCGTGATTTTAATTCTGGCATGGGGGTCACCTAAAAACATGTAAAAAAATATTCTACCATGAAGAATAGGACGATCAGGAAGTTAAAAGATAAAAAATCTGAGTTTCTTGTTTTTTTATGTGCTTCATTGGCTTCATGGTAAAATCTATTTTTAATCTAACTCGTATTGCCAATGTCTAAAATACTTCTCTTTAATAAGCCCTTTGATGTTTTAACTCAATTTACCGATAGCGAAGGCAGAAGCACGCTGGCAGATTATATTGATGAAAAAGGCGTATACCCTGCAGGGCGATTAGATCGTGATAGCGAAGGCTTGTTGGTGTTAACCGATGATGGCAAGTTGCAGCACAAAATTGCCAACCCTAAAAATAAAATGAGCAAATGTTATTGGGTACAAGTGGAAGGTGTGCCTGACGAAGATAAGCTGGACTTACTGCGTGAAGGTATTGAGCTAAAAGACGGCCTAACCAAACCAGCTAAAGTAACGTTAATCAACGAGCCAGCAAACTTGTGGGAGCGAAACCCACCGATTCGGGTAAGAAAAAATATCCCTGATTCGTGGCTAGAGATCACAGTTTGCGAGGGGAAAAACCGCCAAGTACGACGAATGACCGCGGCTATAGGTCACCCGACGCTAAGGCTTATTCGTTATCGCGTAGGTTCTTGGACGATAGATGGAATTGATAATGGTGAGTTAGTCTCTAAATAGGGTAATGTAGAAGCGAAAGTTAGTAACATTGATAAACCTTTGATACTCGGTAACCCACGCAGCCGCCTGTTTTATATTCCTCTAAACATTTTTTGGTGCTACCTCCAAATGCTTTGGCATTACGAAAGCCCCAAACATTACACTTAGACTTGGCTGTTTGAAGTGCCTTTTTTTCATCTATAATGGGGTTTACAATCGCAGCATGATCGAAGGAAAGAGTTACTGTTCCGTCGGATTTACTTCCACCAGTTGCTTTCATTTCCATATTGCTTGAACAAGCACTTAGTAAAAAGCTAGTGGCAACTACAAGGGGTAATTTTTGTATCATAATGTTTTCTCTTATTGTGCAAATTAATTTTTTGAATGCCTATATACCGAATATAATGGTTTTTATCAAATCGATATTGCTGCTATGAAAATATTTTTTAGAGTAATATTCGTATAAGTACGAATTACGATATGCTTAACCCCGCCTCAATCCATTGGGCAATGCCACCCTCTAAGTAAGCACTATTAAAACCTAACTTTTTTAAAGTTTTGCTGCATTTTGGCTAACTTCATGCCCGTGAACGCAATAAATAACAATTTCTGATTCCGAAGGAAGTTCTTTTGGCCACTGTTCAACAGCATCATGACTTTGCCATTGTGCATTCCAATGGAGCATTATTTGATTGTAGTTTTTTATTTAGATCAGTGGTTGTTATCGAGTCTGTCATTTTCATCCCTTTTTTAGTTGCTGAAAGTTTTTTGATGTTCTAACGTTAGTCATAAGCTGTATCCTTCCAAACCCGCATGGCGACAAATACGTCTGTTGAGCTTTCTAAATGTTTGCCGGTGGCATCGGCTACTTTTTGTTTAACGGCTGCTAAGTCGGTGCGTAAGAAAGGATTGGTTTTTTTCTCTAACGAGAGCAGGCTGGGCACGGTCGCTTTATCGTCGTCAATTAGCGCCATATCTGCTGCAATACGGGCTGTGATGTCGGGGTTTTCTGGCTCAACCCATTTGGCAAAGCCTAGGTTATCTAAGGTGTACTCATGCGCACAGTGGATTTTGGTATCGTTTGGCAGTGCTTTTATTTTTTGTAATGAATCATGCAGCTGCTCAAATGTACCATCAAAAACACGCCCACATCCCCCCATGAAGAGGGTGTCGCCACAAAATAGATTTTTATTTCCAGCATCATAATAGGCGATATGTCCCGAGGTGTGACCGGGTATGCTCATTAGCTGAAAGCGACAGCCGACTTGTTCAAATTCTAAGGTCTCGTCACCTTGTAAAAAATGCGTCACATAATTGAAACAGTTGGTGGCAGGCCCATAAGTAGGCGGGTTGGGGTCTTTGCTGAGTAGTTCATATTCACTTTGTGGGCCATAAATGGGTAAGTCAGGGTAACTCTCGGTAAGTTTTGCCAAGCCGTTTGCATGATCAAAATGTAGATGGGTGAGTAGTACGGCAATGGGCTGGATTTGCTGTTGTTCTAATGTGATTAGCAGTTGTCGAGGGTCACCAGGGTCAACAATCAGTCCGTAGTTTTTTTTACTCTTCGACACTTCGCCTACTACTTCATTACAAAGTAGCCAAATATAGTTGTCAGAGAAGGCTGGTACGGTAATAATACGAGGCATATTTTATTTGGAATGATTATGAATACGGGAACATTATATATTATTTCTGCACCATCGGGTGCTGGCAAAACCAGCATAATTACGACCTTGCTTGAGTCGTTGGATGATGCCGAAATGGCGGTATCACATACCACCCGCAAGCCTCGTGAAGGTGAGGTTGCCGGTAAACATTATCATTTTATTAATGCTGAAGAATTTTTAAGCGATATCAGTGAAAATAAATTTTTAGAACACGCCAAAGTATTTGATAACCATTATGGAACCTCTAAAGCTGCTGTTGATGTATTGTTGGATAAAGGTGTTGACGTAATCTTAGAAATTGATTGGCAAGGTGCTGAACAGGTAAGAAAGCTAATGCCAGAAGCCTTGTCGATTTTTATTTTACCGCCTTCCAAAGAAGAGTTAGAGAGGCGCCTACGAGGTCGAGGAACAGATAGCGAAGAAGTTATCGCAAAGCGTTTAGGGCAATCCTGTGGTGATATTACGCACTATGATGAGTTTGACTACGTGGTGATTAATGATGATTTTGAGGTTGCTGTTGAACAGTTAGCCAGTATTTTTTATGCCAATCGGGTGACATTAAATAAACAGCAACAAATAAATAAGCAATTATTAGATGATTTAACGGCTTAAGTTTTTTGATTGAAGAGCCAAATGCTCTACTTTTTAGCCTACAACTGCATCATGCATTTGCATATAAGCTATTAAAAATTCAAACATTATTCGCCACATCAATTGTATAAAGAAAAAGAGCGAAACAAATAAGACAATAAATAGCTCCTTTTGCTGCTTACTGAGCAAGCCCCAGAGACTATTGTCAGCTTTATCCTTGGTAGTTTTAATTACCGATAGTCTTTGGCTGATTTTTTTGGATAAAAGCCAAATAAAAACAGGCATAATGACTGCACCCATATAGTAAAAAACGATCAGGGCAGGGATGCTAATAAATTGTTCAAATCTCAGAAATTCCATAAAGAGCAAGTAATTTACACAGCATACTTTTGTTTGATTAATCTAATATAGCTCATAACAGCAATAATAGACCAAACAGCAGAACGAAGGATCATTGCTTTAAGTGTTCTTTGCTCAAATAAACCACCGTTATTGATATGCCAACCAAATGCTGCAAATACAATTAACGTCGTTATGGCAATAACGATGGCTAGCCAACTTGCCCAGCGTTTTTGAAACCAAAGTCCGACACCCGCAATGATATATAGAAAACCTAAAAGAAAGTTAGCCCATAATACAAAGGGAACATAATTACCTGCAGCAATACGATCAGCACCATCAATAAAGAGTACGGCACCACCTGACTTTAAGGTGAGTAAGCCAAAAAGTACTGCTATAACTGCTAGAACCTTAAGACCGATACATTTTTTTTGCTGAGTCATAATTTTTCTCCTATTCAGAGAGGCTTTTGCGCAACTCATGACAACGCTTTCTCAGAGTGTTTATTAAAAATAAATAACGGTTACTTGCTTTGTAATATTTGAATTAAGCTCAAAACTTGCTTTAGAAAAGGTGGGTCGATTACGTAAACCTATTGATTTATATTGGCTAAAACCGACACCTTCTGTAGGTAATAAAAAACCTTTGTCTATTTTCTTATTGTTATTCTCATCATGCAAAATATTAATTGCATAGCGGCCTTTTGGTAAATCTTTAAAGGTCACCGAAGCGATGCCATTATTAATCTTTCCTTGCAATTGCTGATAGAATTTTTGGTAATTTTCATCAGGTATTGAGCCTTTTTTATTATATAAAGAAAAGCGTACAACGCCTTTCGTGTTACGCAGTTTATTTACTTGCACAGTTAGGGAATAACCCTGTTTAACAAGCTGTTTGGGTGTATCTGCCCAAGCTATGGGATTGATTAATAATAGTGAAAGCAATGCGGTTTTCTTAAAATGTAACATAGTTTATTGACTCCTTTTTCTAAAACAAGGATAACGGGGTAAGCTGAAATATAACTGAAAATAATATTTTTAATTTTCAGCCTGATTTCAGCTTCAGTAGCTAATGTTTTTAATTATTTGAATGACGCTTCAGTTACGGTATTGCTTGGGCTGGGTGTGCTAAAGATGAAGTAATAAGCTAGAGAGCTTTCATGAGAGTGTATGACAGAGAAAACTAAGTCATATCTTTTGTGCGAAGTTCAAAGCTTTAAAGCTTTGAATATTTAGTCGCCAAGCCTTTTGATTTATCTACAGGATACTTAATCGCATTTAATTTCATCTTTTTATGTACGGATTCAATTAAATCTACATCCAGCTTATCTGCTAAGCGAATGAGGTAAATCATAATATCTGCCATTTCTAAGGAAACTTCTTCCAAGGTTTCGTCGGGTAAACGCTTACTTTGTTCATCGCTTAGCCATTGAAAGTGTTCAACCAGTTCGGCACATTCTACAATTAATGCCATTGAGAAGTTTTTAGGGGAATGGAACTGATCCCAGTCACGCTCTTTAGCAAATTCTCGTAGGCGGTGTTTAATATCGTTTAATTCTTCGCTCATGGTTTTATTGTAGCAATAAAAAAGCCGCTTACGTTTGTTAGCGGCTTTTTTATTTTCTATTTAGAGCTAGTTGCTAGCTACAACCTTTAGGGCGAGGTAAACCAGCTATTTTATTGGCTGATTTGATTAAGCCACCTTTAGGAAATAGGGTGAAGATATACTTGTTGGTAGAGCGATCTTTGCCAAACTCTGTTTTCATCATTTTCATGAATTTACGTGGTTCTGCAACTTGGCTTAAGTCTTCAAAAGCAGCACGCGTTAGTTTTATGATATCCCAGTGCTCTTCAGTCAGCTCAGGAATATCTTCAACTTCCGCCGCAATTTTAACGGCGATTTCTTCTGTCCATTCGCTTAAATCTTCCATCCAGCCTGCTTCACTAAGTTGAATTGTTTTGCCGTCTACTTCGATTTCCATGATTTTTTCCTAGAATAAAATATTTAAAGATGAGATAAGTATATCATCCGATGCTGTATGAACCATCAACCTTAAAAAATTAAGCCAATAAATAATGCCGTTACGTTATGAATCCTATAAAACCCTTTATATCAGTTCTAAATGCACTCCACGTTGAATCTAAACATGGGGGCGCCAATGAAAAAAATCAATGGGACTCTCGACCAGCCATTGTGCTGATGGTGTCAGCGTTGTGTTTATTACTGCTTAACTACCTAAAATACAATACAGTGTTTAATGCCACGCTAGAAAAAGGTTTCGAGTTATTTGCTGATAATCCTGTCGATGCTTTGTATGCACTTAAAAGTCAGACCTTTTTTCCATTACTCTCTCAAGCATGGTGGAGTTTTTTGCATGTTATTACCTTTGTCTTAATTCCATTGTTCGTTATTAAAAAAGTACTAAAAGAACCACTAAGTCATTATGGTTTAGGTTTTGGGGATTTAAAGCGAGATTATAAATGGTATCTATTATTGGTTTCGCCAATTCTATTTTTTGTGTTTTTAGTCAGCTTTCGAGAAGATTTTACCAGTCACTATCCTTTTTATAATTTAGCGTATCGAAGCTGGGCTGATTTAATTGCTTGGGAAGTCTTGTATTTACTACAGTTCTTCTGTGTAGAGTTCTTTTTTAGAGGCTTTATCATTCAAGCGTGTCGGCCCACCTTTGGTGTGAATGCGATATTTGTCATGATTGTACCGTATTTAATGTTGCACTTTGGTAAGCCGTGGTTAGAAGCAACGGGGGCGATTTTGTTTGGGCTTTTTCTTGGCGTGTTAGCGTTTCGTAGTCGCAGTATCTGGGGTGGGGTGATGGTGCATATCTCCATAGCTTTAAGCATGATATTGCTTCGTTGTTACAAACTAAGGGTTTGCCGCAGCAATGGTTGCCATAGTCGATTTAGCCTGATTTTAATCAAGTTGTATCATCCAATGCTCTAGTACTATGAGGGCATGAAAGATCAGGATGTTCGTCGGTTAATGTTTTTAATTATTGTTGTAGGGCTAAGCCTAGTGCTTTACGGCGCGTACTTGATTGCTTTTACTGATACGGCAACGTGCAAAAGGTAGCCGTGGGATATTAACAATTGCAGGTCTCATTGCTGGTGGTTTATTTATGTCCGTGCCTGCAATCAAAGGGATCAATCAAAGGGGGCAGACTCGATTGATTTCTAATATTTAACATAAGAGTAACCCTTTTCTTGTAGCTCAATTATTCTGGCCACACCTGCTTTGGTCGTGGTTACTCCTTCAATAAGTTTTGGCATAGAGCCTGTTTTTTCTTTAATTGAAATCATCGTGTTCAAGCACGCCGTAAAGGTAACTTCTTGCATGGATAAGCTCGCAACCCTCGATGCTAGTGGGCTTTGGGGGGTTAGCATTCTATAACCCGGGCCGAATGCAATTAGCTCGATTTCAATATTATCCATGCCGTAATGCTTTTGGATGTTGACAATATTTCCAAGCGCCGTTTCTTGAGCACGAATATCATCGCTACTAATTTGGATAACGAGTTTGTGCTGACCTTTATGATCATCTGCATAAAGGTTAATATTTTGTGAAAAAGCTAAAATGGCAAACACACAAATTATAGAAGTCTTTAAGGCTTTCATTGGGCTCTCCTGTCATGTTATAGGCATATTTTAGCTCATTTAAGGACTGTAATCTTTGATGAAAGTTAATATTAGGCTTTATCACGTCAAAACCACGTTCTACAAATTCACCTGTTAAAGCCTATTTTTTAGCTGCTAATCATGAATTGTGAATACTTCATCGCAGTTTTGATTAATACTTTTAGCCGCATTAGCTATGATGATTGCAATAATAATTATTATAGGTTCTCCACTATGTTTAAATATGTAGAGACCTTTGCATGAAGTTTCATTTCCCAAGTTACTCTGATAATTGAGCCATATTTTTAAAAAATATCGGATCAATCGCTAAATTTGTTCTATTTTGACCTTAATGCTTACATTTTTAAGCCTATT
>JALSJN010000040.1 GCA_026989335.1 Thiotrichaceae bacterium | reverse complement strand
TATAAAGAATCAGACACCACCAGAGCCTGATGATAATTTTGACGTGACTTAATCGTCTGGATAGACGATCACTTGGCTTTAGCCGAAAATACGAAGCCACCGGCTTGAGCCGGTGGTCGTTGACAAGATAAATGAGTCTTACAAACTGAATAGCAATGATATTTCACTTGTTGTTTAACTAGCGAGTAGTCTCAAATAATAATAAAAACAAGGATCAATCCGTGAAAAATAAAGGTATAGCGCTGGCCGCATGCATCGCGTTAGCTGCCCCTAACATTGCTGCAGCTGAAATATTTACAGGTATTGCCGCAATGAACTTGGGTGATATTAACTCGCCTTCATATTTGGATGAACGCTTTAGTGCGTCTATTCCTATTCTCTATACTTCTGCTGCGGAAGCTTTGGGGTTTAAAGCGCGCTTAGCGCCAGATGATGTTTTTGATGATTTAGGTGTAGAAAGACTAGCCATTCTTAAAAGCTTGCAATTCAAAGTAAAAATTCGTAATGGTGAGCCTTATGTTGCCATTCAATCTTCAAAGGCAATTGACCTACCCTTTCTTAGTTTTGTGGTTGAGGTATACAGCTCTGAAGGAAGTATTTATCAAGACTATACGGTATTATTAGACCCACGCCACTTTTCTGCCAAAAATACTTCTACTAATGTTAAACGAGGTGCTAACGTCGTATCCCATGTAAAGGCTTCAGTCGCGACTCCATTAAGTACCGTTAAAACAACTCGTCCAAAAACGCTTCGAGTCAAAGCAGGTGACACGCTGTCAAGTATTGCGAATACGGTAAAACTTGATAAAATTTCCAATAAGAAGATGTCTTTAGCATTGTTCTTAAAAAATCCTCGTGCTTTTTCCGGCAATAATGTGAATAAATTAAAAAAAGGAGTCACGCTAAAAATACCGTCTTTTACTGAGGTCATTGAACTTGTGGAAAAGAAACCTCTGCCCGCCAAACCATTAACAAATGTTACGAAAATAGCCTCTTCTAAACCATTGGTTAAGAAAGACGTAACTAAGGCCGTTATAAAAAACCCAGAGTCTTTAACATCAAGCTATATAGTAAAAAGCGGTGATTCTTTATCTGCTATTGCAAGACAGTATGCTTCAAAATCAATCTCACTTTCTACCATGATGACAGTTATACATAGTGCGAATCCTCATGCGTTTACTAATAATAAAGTTAACTTGTTGAAAAAGGGTGTTACCTTAAGCATACCTTTGAATGCTGAGTCTAAAAAAGCATCAGGTGTGATGAATAATACTAAGACGGAGCAGTCAAATATTCCCCTAATAACCAAATCTGAACATTTAGAAACGGCTATTAACCTATCTCTAAACAGTTTAGAAAAACGCTTACGCGAAATTCGCAAATCACTTAAGTCAACGAAATCAGAACTTTTTGATTTGAAATTAACACTAAAAAATAAAAATATGCTGCTTGATAGACAGTCTAAAGACATACAAATACTTAAGAAAAAATTACTAAAAGTACAAAGCACGACAAAATCTACCCTTGTCACCGAAGAGGGAAGTGTTTTGGCTACACCATCTAAGCAAAAAATCGTTGATAATAATAATTCAGATAACCAAACATCA
Source organism: Thiotrichaceae bacterium (assembly GCA_026989335.1). Classification (GTDB taxonomy): domain Bacteria; phylum Pseudomonadota; class Gammaproteobacteria; order Thiotrichales; family Thiotrichaceae; genus Cocleimonas. The sequence goes on along the minus strand of JALSJN010000040.1, from coordinate 65,903 downwards.
GTTTCTGAAATAGTTACTTATTCAGGGGTGGCACTTCTTATGGGGCTCGTTTTACTACGTGTAGGCAGACAAAAGTATGCTGAAAGAATGGTTGCTTCAAATGACTACATCGCTACTGCAAACATTGATCCGCAATTACCCATTGATGAACTCGACTTTACCAAAACATTAACAGAGGCAGCAAAGGCCAGTGACCGTAAAATTACTGATCTATCCATACAAGAAGCAGAGCGATTAGTTGAAGAGCTCGTGGATGAGTTGGGTGACCAAACACCGACTATTCATTACGATAAAGCTTCAATTATCAATGACAATATTGAAGAAAAAGTTGATAGCTCCTTGGACTCATGGGCAATGGAATCTACACCTCAAAAATCGCACTCCGATGAAGAAACTACAGATTTAAGAATAGATATTATTGACAGTTTAGAAAAGACCATGGAAAAAAGGGTTCAGCCTAAAAAAACAATCGTAACAGAGCCTCTTCAGCAGCGCGATGAACATACGAGCTTGGAAATAGATTTAGAAAGACACCTACAATCCATTAACGACCAGATCATTGCTAATAAAATGAAAGACCTAGTTTAAATATTAAGTAAGGGGCTATAGAACAGCTTTACTGTAAGCTATTTATACGCCCTAATCTCTACCGATTGAGAGAGCCGCCTTCTGTTCGTTATACGCCCTGATAAAAGCTTTATAGTGATACGAATAAAACGCAGCTCATCTAACCCTACTTTAGAATGCTGGTAGGGAAGCCTGATGCAACAGCACCGTTGTGGGCTGAGTCAATCATTAGTTTTGGGTGAAGTTTAGCTTCAAGCTCTTGCGAATATTCAATAAATACAGTCGCCATATATTGTTAGCTACGTTTTTTCGCTTCAGAAACACGCGCTAAAACTTGTGCTGGTGCAGTGCCACCAAGGTGATCACGCGCACTGACAGAACCTTCTAAGGTTAGTACCTCAAATACTTCTTCACCAATCACAGCAGAGAACTTTTGCAGCTCTTTTAATGACATCTCGCTTAAGTCTTTGCCGGTTTCTACGCCATACGCTACGGCATTGCCAACCACTTCATGCGCATCTCTAAAGGGCATATCTTTACCCACCAAATAATCCGCCAAGTCGGTGGCGGTTGAAAAGCCCTGCATCGCTGCTTGGCGCATGCTGTCTTTATTGGTGGTTATATGTGGCATCATATCGGCAAAAGCGCGTAGGCTGCCTAATAAAGTATCTACCGTATCAAACAACGGTTCTTTATCTTCTTGATTGTCTTTATTGTAGGCCAAGGGTTGGCTTTTCATGATAGTTAAAAGTGAGATTAAGTTTCCATAGACGCGACCTGTTTTACCACGCACCAGTTCAGGCACATCAGGATTTTTCTTTTGTGGCATAATAGATGAGCCAGTACAAAAGCGGTCAGGCAAATTAATAAAGTTAAACTGTGCTGATGTCCATAAAACCAACTCTTCTGAAAAGCGTGATAAGTGCATCATGATTAATGAGGCCGCTGAGATAAACTCAATCGCAAAGTCACGGTCGCTGACACTGTCTAAAGAGTTGTTTGATGCACGATCAAAGCCTAGTAGTTCAGCGGTGTAATTTCTGTCTATCGGATAGGTTGTGCCCGCTAGAGCAGCCGCGCCCAGTGGCAAAATATTCACACGTTTGCGACAATCTTGTAGACGCTCAAAATCGCGCACTAACATTTCATACCACGCCATCATGTGATGCCCAAAGGTAATTGGCTGGGCCACTTGTAAATGAGTAAAGCCTGGTAGTATGGTTTCAGCTTCACGCTCTGCAAGTTCTACCAATCCTGTTTGTAGTCGCTTAACTTCACTAGAAATTAAATCGATCTGTTCACGCAACCACAAACGAATATCGGTAGCGACTTGATCATTGCGTGAACGACCTGTATGTAGCTTTTTACCGGTTATGCCAATCTTATCGGTCAAACGTGCTTCGATATTCATGTGAATATCTTCAAGATGAATCGACCATTCAAAATTGCCAGCTTCTATATCTTCAATAATTTCATCCAAGCCCTTGTCAATGTCATCCACTTCTTGCCGAGTAAGTATCCCAACTTTTTGCAGCATTTTTGCATGCGCTTTAGAACCTGCAATATCATGTTTATACAAACGCTTGTCAAAAGTGATCGATGCAGTAAAGGCCTCAACAAAGGCATCGGTCGATTCAGTAAAACGTCCGCCCCACAATTTATCGGCTTCATTTAAGTTTTTTTCAATGTTAGACATGCTTGTTCAGTTTCCAGAAAGTAAAAGGTAGCTATAATGCGATCAGCGTTGTAACTTTGCCGACAAAACAGTTGAATGGTTGCAGTATAAATAATAAAAATAAAGACTCGCTTCATTAGTTGCTTGCTAGCATCGCATATACAATATGCGTTGTATTTAGCATTATAAGCATTATTGGCGCAGGTTAAATAATTAACTAAAAATAATATGACCACTGCTGTTACACAACCTTCAAGTACCACAGGCAACTTTTTGCCTGACATCTGTACACCACAGGCAATATTGCGTGTGATGATGGGTGCACAGGTTTTAGCGGTGGTATTGGCACTCACTAGCGCATCAGAAACTTATTTAGCCGCTTTTCTTAAAGTTGGCTTAACCTCATTATTTGTTCAATGGATCGCTTTAAGTTCGGTATTAGCTATTTGCTTACTTTCTAAAAAGTTAAATAAATTAAGCGCGCCTCAAGCTGCTGCCGTCGTTAGCGGATTTATGGTGATATTTACTATAGGAGCATCCGTTGTATCAACAATGACAGGTAGTTACCAAAAAGTTGGCGGGCTTCAATACTGGGATACGCCTTTTATTCTTCGTAATGCGTTTATTGCCTTAATCTTAAGTTTAATGATTTTGCAGTACTTTCGTCTATTAAATCAAAAAACAGAATTAAGCGATGCCGATACAGGCGCAAAGTACGATGCTTTACAGTCACGTATGCGCCCACACTTCTTATTCAATAGTTTAAACACTATCGCACAGTTAATTCATGTCGATCAAAACAAAGCCGAAGATGCACTACTTGATTTGGCGGATATTTTTAGAACCACTTTAGATACACGTAACCGTATTTCATTGGGTGAAGAGCTTGATGTAACGCTACGTTACTTGCGTATGGAGGCATTACGTTTAGGTAAGCGCCGCTTAAATATTGTCTGGGATATGGATAAGAAAACCCTGCCCTTCAATATGGAAATTCCACCTTTATTACTTCAGCCTTTGGTTGAAAATGCAATTTATCATGGTATCCAGCCTTGTAAAGATGGCGGAACTCTTGGAATTAGTTTGTACGATGCAGGACAACGTCTTGATGTGGTTGTAACTAATCCTGTGCCACCTGATAACACCACCAAACATTCAAAGGGTAATCACATCGCTCAAGAGAATTTAAAGAACCGATTGAGGCTTGCTTACGGTGATCAAGCTAATTTAAAAATAACAAAATCTGAGCACCAATACCGCGTCTCATTTTCAATTCCTAAGGAGTAAATAATAATGACAATGAATATCCTAGTCGTCGATGATGAAGAGTTAGCTCGTCAACGCATCAACAGTTTGTTGAAAGATCACGACGAATACACAATTTGTGCAGAGGCCGAAAACGGGGCCGAAGCATTAATGATGGTAGAACGCCATCAGCCAGACTTGATACTACTTGATATATCTATGCCAGTAATGGACGGCCTAGAAGTAGCTAAACATCTTGCAGGCATGCCAAATCCACCAGCCGTAATCTTCACAACTGCATACGGGGAGTATGCGCTTGAAGCCTTTTCAACCAAAGCAACAGGGTACCTTATGAAACCAATTAGACAAGAACAATTATTAAAAAGTCTACAACAAGCACGTTCACTTAACCGGGCACAACGTACAGGCGTTGATACAGGAGAAGAAGCAGGTGCAGGTCGTAAACATATTTGCGCACGTATGCGTGGTAACTTAGAACTTATCCCAATTGAAGATGTTTTCTATTTTCAAGCCGATCAAAAATACGTGACAGTACGTCACAAGAAAGGCGAAGTAATTATTGAAGAGTCTTTAAAGTCACTTGAAACTGATTTATCGGACAAGTTTATTCGAATACACCGTAATGCATTAGTCGCTAAGAGCCGAATTTCGGGCTTATCTAAAACGAATATCGGTCGTATAAAAGTGAAGATTGATAACATTGAAGACCAGCTAGAAGTTAGCCGTCGTCATGTTGCTGAAATTCGTCGTTTTGTTCGTAATCGTTAATTTAGTGAAGATTCCATCTGCTGTAGGCAGAGGCAAAGCTTACTAATCGGGACTCTCCTTAAGGAGATCCTGATCAAGTCCAATTATTACTAGAATTCACGCTTGCTAAAACAGCCGATATTTTCCACGAAGTTCGGCGCAAGGGAGTGACCATTACGACTCACTTCGTGAAAAATAGCGACAGTTTTTTCTGCGCTACATTCTAATCGACTTAATCAGGTTCTCCTTAAAGAAACGAACGGCTAGCTAACTAGATTAAGTGATGTTCATTTTTGCCGGCGTGTGTATTTAAGGTTAAGCAAATACTTAAATTTAATAACACAAATAAAAAAGCCTCTCGAAATGAGAGGCTTTTTTATTTGTGTTATTTTTTCACGTCGTAATTTAGAATGACGCTAGCATAGTCATTCATTTAAAACTGTACGTTCTGCCACATAAAAAAATACCTGTATCTTTCGATACAGGTATTTTAGCGTTAAAAAACTCGGTCTTATCCGAGTTTTAAAGCGTTATTTTACAGTTGTTAAACCAAGAATCTTCCAAGTCTGCATGCCACCACGGAAGTATTTAATTTTTTCAGCAGGGTAACCAAATTTACGTAATGCAGCGATACTTGCAGGTGATTGACCACACCACATGCCGTTACAAAACATCACTAAGGTCTTAGCTTTTGAGAAATCAAATACTTTTGAGGTATCACCAGCAGCAATCGCCTCATCAACATCAACATCATCTTTACCTTTAGCAACGGTTACGCCAAATTTATCAGCCATAACTTTCATAATGCCTTCAGTGGTAGCACCTTTCTTAGGTGTCAACTCAACCCATGAAACATTCACTGCGCTAGGAATAGTTCCTTTAGCTACCCAATCAGGTGTACGTGAGTCCACAAGAACGATGTCGCTATCACCGCCACTTAGTTTTTTAGCGTAATCGATAACTTCCACTTCGCCAATGGTTTCAATACCTTCACCTAAACTCATAGGTTGAATACAAAATGGTGGGCAAGGGCGTGAAGTTTTGCCAAATGCTGGATCTACCATTGCTCCGTTATCTTGATCACGGGTGATTTTAACGTCTTTACCGTTATGCTTAACAGTGATGTCAGACATTTCTGGCGTAATGCCGACAGGTTTCCCATCGGCTTTTTTACCATGACTACCCGCCATTACATTCGATGTAAATGCTAGTGCTGTAGTTAGTGACAATGTTGTTAATAGTTTTTTAGTTACGTTCATAGTTTATCTCCTCCTAGAGATGGTATATAAGGACAGTGTCCATTTTATTAAATTATTTCTTACAAAAAACGTGTGTGGTTAGTCGCAATCTGGCTCTTCCTCTTCTTCGCCTTCTTTCTTTTTTTCTGCTTCTTTTTTCTCGCCAGCTTCGTCTGATTTAGACTCTGTAGAGCCAGCATCTGCAGACTTTGTTTCTTTCATTTCTTTTTTTGTACTATCTTCAGTACTTTCTGACTTTTCTTCTGTTGTTGCAGAATCGTCTGCTTTTTTCTCATGGCTACCCGCAAAACTGGTATTCATAGAAGCTGAAAAAAAGAGTAAAAAAGTGAGAAGTGATAAAAATTTATTCATTTATAAAACCTATTGAAATTGGGGGATGAACACATATTAATATCATAGTTAAGCGATAACTTCAAATAAACATTATACTTTTCAGCAGATTAGCGAGGGCTAATAAACTTATATTCAAATTTTTACTGCTGAATGTTCATTCTAGGCGTTCCTATATAAGTATATAGGAGTAAAATCAACCGCGCTCAGATAGGTAAGCAATTTAAGAGCTCAGGATTTGGATATTAATTGGACACTATTACCGTCAACCCCTAAACGTAACTCACCTGATAATAGTTTGCTAAATTCATCGTTGACTATTTCACCGCGCCAGTCATTTGAAAGCTGACTATTACCTGCTTGAATCATCGTTGCAACTTGTTTTCGGGTGGCAATAACAGCGGGCATAATGCCATGCTTTTTGGCTTGAATTTGAAGTACAAGCATTAATAAATCAATGGTTATATTTTGATTGGGTGTGGGCTTTTTACTGCGTGGTAATTCGGGCCATTCATCTTCGGGTGTGGCGAGCCCTTTTGCGATTAAATCAAACCAAAGCTTGTGATATTTTTGTGTGCGATCAACATTTAAGCCGCGAATCTCAGATAACTCTTCTTTGTTAGTAGGTTGTTGTTTCGCCAGTTCGATTAAAATTTCATCACCAATTATCCACTTACGCGGTAAATCTGATTGCTCTGCCTTTTCTTCTCTCCATGCCGCAAGGTTTTTTAATATTGAAAGTTGTGGGCGTTTTAAGACTTGTAGCCCACGTACTTTTTTCCAACGGTTCTGTGCGTTAATTGCATAGGTTTGTGGGTCTGCGGCCTGCTCAAAATCTTTATCCAACCATTGCAAGCGACCTTTAGACGCTAGTTGTTTTAACATCTTTGGATAAATCTGAGCAAGGTAACGGACATCGTCTATCGCATAATCTAGCTGAGCAGGCTTTAGCGGGCGTTGTGCCCAATTAGTGCGTGACTGCGCTTTACTTAATACGGTTCCTGTCATCGCTTCAACCAATCTGGCATAAGCCATGTGATCACCAATACCTAAAACAGATGCTGCTACCTGTGAGTCAAAAATTGGCGAAGGTACACTGCCTGTCATTTGTAATAAAATTTCAAGGTCTTGATGCGCAGCGTGGAATACCTTGGTGATCTTATCGTCATTGAGTAAATCAGTAAGTGGCGAAATATCATCAATACTAATGGGGTCAATACAAGCGCGAAGTCCATCGCTTGATTCAATTTGGATTAAACAAAGTTTGGCGTAATAGGTTTTTTCTCGCAAAAACTCTGTATCCAAAGCAAGCCATTCAGACTGACTTATTTTTTCTACAAATTGAATTAGGTCGGACTTGGTTTCGATGACTTCAAACATTAATAATTCCAGCATTGTATTTAGTTGGGAGAACCTCATATTACAGTAATAGAGGAAGTTATTTAGGCTAAAGGCCTAAAACCTTAATAAAAGAAGCAGTGCTTTCATTCGCTTCAAACTTCACTAAAATGCGTTTGCATACATTTAACATTACCGTGCCAAAGCGGTATAGGAATCCTAATGACACAACAAAGTTCTGAATCTACACCTCGCACCGAACATCCTTTTGCGCAATATGTACGTTTACTGGGCAAAGGTAAAACGGGCTCACGCAATCTAACGTATGATGAATCCAAAAGCGCCATGACGATGATTTTAAAATCAGAAGTTGAGCCAGAGCAGCTCGGCGCTTTTATGATGTTAATGCGTTACCAAGAAGAAAGCGGTGAAGAGCTGGCAGGTTTTGTGGATGCAACCTATGACGTGCTAACGATACCTGATGATATGCCAAAGGTAGATTTAGATTGGTCAAGTTATGCAGGAAAAGCACGTCGTTTACCTTGGTTTATTTTATCAACTTGGTTATTAGCTGAGAACGGTATTTCTATTCTTATGCATGGTGAAGGCGCGCATACGGCAAACAGAATTTACACCGATGATGTACTTAAGGTCTTAAATATTCCCATTGCAAGCTCTTTTGAAGAGGCGGGTGAGCATATTAAATCACACCACTTTGCTTATCTTTCCTTACATGACTTTTTGCCTGAACTTGCGCGTATTATGGATTTAAAGTGGACATTGGGCTTACGTTCCCCCGTCAATACTTTCACGCGCTTGATTAACCCTTGCCGTGCGGATTGCTCCATGCAAGGTATTCATCACCCTGCGTATCGAGATACCCATCAAGAGGCATCATTATTATTAAAGCAACCTACAATGGCTGTTTTAAAAGGCGATGGTGGCGAAACAGAATGGAACCCCGATATGCCAAACTTGGTGCGCTCTATTAAAAACAAACAAGCAATAGAAGAAGAATGGCAACCACTTTTCTCTAAACGACACGTCAAAGATAAAACGCTCGATCCTGAAAAATTGGCAAGAGTATGGCGCGGTGAAGAGGATGATGAATACGGAGTGGGGGCAATTATTGGTACGGCAGCGATTACCTTATACACAATGGGTAAAGCTGATAGTCACGAAGCTGCATTGGAAATGGCACGAGATTGGTGGAACAAGCGGAATAAAGAAAGTATTAGTCTCACGAGCTAGTGAAACTATTTAATGAGTTAAAGCCATTAATGAAAAAATATTTTAATGGAATTGCATAGTGCGCTATAGGCGCATATCTGTTGGATTTTATAAAAGCATAGATGTTGGATTACAGCATTATCCTAAAATGTCGAAACAGCAAAAATTAAAGATACGCAGATAATTTTGCGTATCTTTTTTTGTACGTGATTCAGTCAAAACAAATCAGGACACAAACGTTACTTTCCAGTCACAATCGCCTTAGCTTGTTCGATCATATCCATTAAAGAGTTTTCTTTGACGGTATCCATTAACTCTTTCACATCAAATTTATGATGACGCTCATAGGCAACACCCAGTTGTTGCATATCCGCTAAGCCAGATTCACGGGCGTGATCGACAAAGCCTTTGTTCTTCCAAAAGAAAGCGCCGGGCATTGTGGTTGGGGTTACTAAGGCGTAGAAAATAATTCGCCCAAGGTACGCCATAGCAATTAATGATGCTGTCAATAATAAGCCGACTAAAATACCGCCAATACCCGATAGACTTGTATAACTAATTACTACTACAAGAATAATATTCAGCACTAACAAAGCATTTCTTAGCCAGTAGGTTTTACCAAAAGTGGTCGATAACTCGTAGTGCGCAGCTTGTCCTTCGCCCGAGCCACTTTTTAAATCTTTGGCATGAAACAATAAACCAAACGCTTCAATGATTAATCCGAACGCGATAATCATCGCAAAATACTTAATTAACTCGGCACTGTTTGGCATAAATAGGCTGCCAACTACCGCCATTAATAAGCCACCTAAGCTAAGCATCGTGCCATAAAAGGTGGATGCAGTTTGCCAGTGATCCCAAAATGGGCGCGCTTTGATGCGATACAGTTTATACATATAGTACGAACCTGCCGCAAAACCGATCAAACCTAAGAGTGCAGAAGCACCCGCTAAGAAATTAGTAAAAGCATTATCAAAGAAGTTAAAGAAGGTATAGCCAGCCAGCCCTGCAAAAAATGCCGACACGCCCGCAATTTCACGACTTAACGGTGAGTGGCGCAAATTATTAAAACCTCGATAAAAACGGTGAGGCTTACCCAAATGCATATTAAGCTTATATAAGCCTGTGCCCATCAAGCCAAACATAATAAGCAATAAGGGTATTTTGGCGTTAGATGCTTGTAAGCTTTCAATAACAGGTGCGCCAAAGAATGAGCCTAAAATCACTAACATAACAAATGCGCCCATCACGGCTTGGGCAGACAAGGTGAACATAACGTGTGCATTTTCGTGTGAGGCTAATAGCGTTTTCATGCCCCAGTGTTTGGTTTTGCCGTGTTTTTCATCCAGTACCGGTTGGTAATTGCCAGCATCATCATCGCGGTGATATTTAATCGCAGTAGAATCAACACGTTTCATATCACGGCTGAGTGTTTTAGTTTGCTGAAAACGAATATTGGGTTGAGTGATACTAGGGTCGGGAAACCCCGGTATTTGCGCATCTACTTGGTAGCGATCATCAGGGGTGTTTTCAATCACTCCAAACTCTAATGCATTGCCTAAGCAAGCAGAAACACAGGCAGGTTTAAGCCCAACTTCTAAGCGATCCACGCACATATTACATTTTGAAACCGTGCCTTCGACGGGGTCTAACTGCGGCGCATTATAAGGACAAACCCATGTACAGTAACCACAGCCAAAACAAATATCAGGGTCTTGTAGCACCGCGCCGTATTCTGCAAACTTGGTATAAGCGCGCGTTGGGCAACCTTTTAAACAAACAGGATCATCACAATGATTACACGCCATTGAGATATTTTGGCGACGGTAATCGGGATACGTTCCACCTTCAACAAAGCCCACCGAACGAAATGCAATATGCCCTGCGTTATCGTTTTTCTCGCTGCAAGCCGCTTCACAGGCGTGACAAGCGATACAGTTGTCGGCGGTGAAGTAAAAGCCGTGTTGTTTGTAGCGATTTGGGTTGTCGCCGATGTCGCTATCATTATTAATGTTTAGGCTTTGATCACGCAGCGCATCGCCTTCGGTAGTTAGCTCAATCGGCTTGCCGTAACGATTTTGATCTTTGCTGTCCTTGTCTTGCAAGAATGCGTATTTTGGTTCGTCTTCTCTAACTTGAAACATGTCGTTATAGTTTTCTCAGTAAAAATAAAAAATCAGGTTGGGCATAATTGGAAGGGGACTCCCAACCTGACTAGCCAATGATATGGAGGCTTTAATGAAGTCTAAAACTTAATCAAAGACACCTTATTCCAGCTAAAAGGTTCGCATCTCCATACTCATTTGCGCCGCAGCTTCTTGGTCTTCAATGCGCTCAAGCCTAACGGCAGATTGTTTATAAGCAGGTTGTCGCGAATGCGGATCGAGCAAACCCAGCGTAAGCCTGTTTGCACAATCATGAAAATGGAATGGCACAAATATCATGTTTTTAGGAACACGATGTGTAAGCTGTGCCATTACAATGGCGTCAGAGCGGGGTGATACGAGTCTTATGTAATCACCTGCAATCACGCCAAGTTCCCTAGCGGCGTCAGGATTCAACTCAGCAAACGGTATTGGAGAATACTTATTGTTATTACTGAGCTTGCCTGTCTTAGTCCTGCCATGCCAATGTTCGATTAATCGACCAGTGTTTAGCCAGAACGGGAATTTGTTATCGGGAACTTCGTTATTATCAATAAAAGGAAGCGGAATTAACTTCGCCTTACCATCAGGGTAGCGGAAGGTGGCATCTTCGGTATACAAGCGCACTCCCTTCGTTTTTGGCGCTTCACCTGCTTCGGCTTGTTGTTTGGTGTAAGGCCATTGAATACCACGGTGCTTTTCGATTAACTCGTGTGTCATACCCGAATTATCAGACAAACGCCCTTCGGATAATTTACCCATTTCTAAGAAAATATCAGCGGCCTTTTCAGGAAAGTTAAGTTTGTCTTCTGGCTTCTTTTCAGCGTTAAAACGCTCCGCCATGCGATTAAAAATCCACAAATCAGGCTTTGAATTGCCATGTGGTTTAATCACCGGCTTAACGACATTAATACGCCGCTCGGTATTCGTCATCACGCCATCTTTTTCTGCCCATGTGCCTGCAGGAAGATACACATCGCCATATTGCGCACTCTCGGTATCTTCATAACAATCTTGGATTACACAAAACTCTAATTGCTCCATCGCCTTACGAATACGTGCGGTATTGGGTAAGGAGCTCATCGGGTTTGTGGCGATTAACCATAAGCCTTTTATCTCGCCCAGCTCCATCGCTTGGTAAATATCAGTCTGGAACATGCCACGTTTTTTCGGGAAGAATTCAGGGTCAACATTCCAGAATTTACCAATATCTTCACGGTCTTGTGGGTTTTCTAATAAGCGGTGATTGGGCAAGCCTGAGCATGATGACCACTCGCGCGTGCCCATCGCATTACATTGCCCTGTGATAGAAAGCGAAGTGCCGCCGGGAATGCCGATATTTCCTGTAATCAACGCCAGATTATTAATGCCAACCACACCATCAGAGCCGTGCGTGCTTTGGTTGATACCCATGGTCCAAATTTGCATAGCGGTTTTAGCTTTGGCAAACTGGCGCGCGACCGCACGAATTGTATCTTCATCAATACCACAAATCTTTGCAGCAGTGACGGGATCATATTTTGCCACTTCAGCACGTAGCTCTTCAATACCGTTGGTGTTTGCTTCGATGTAGCGCTTGTCTTCTAAGCCTTCATCCAAAATCACATGCATCATCGAATTCATCAGCACCACATCGGTGCCGGGTGTAACGGTTAAATGACGATCTGCATTTTGCGCTAGCATGGTCACGCGCGGGTCGATAACAATCAGTGGAAAGCCAGATTTTTCTTGTGCTTCTTTCATCCGCCAGTAAATAATCGGATGCTGCTCAGGCAAGTTAGAACCCCAAGCAATGAGTAAATCAGTCTGGTCAAAATCATCATAACAACCCGGCGGGCCATCAGAACCAAACGAGCGTTTATAACCTGATACAGCCGAAGCCATACACAGTGTGGTATTGCCATCGTAGTTGTTTGTGCCGATTATGCCGCGGGTTAATTTGCCAAGGGTGTAAAACTCTTCGGTGAGCATTTGGCCCGTAGAAATTACCGCAACCGAATCACGGCCATACTTTTCTTGCACGCGGCGAATTTCAGAATAGGTTTTGTCCAGTGCTGTATCCCAGTCGGTGGTCTGCCAGTCATCATGAAAGCTATCGCGAATCTTAGGCTCTGTTCCACGCCCATCAGATTCAAACAACTCATGTTCAAAAATACCCTTTAAGCATAACTTGCCACGGTTTACATCCGCATTACCTACACCACGCGATGATACGGCTCTGCCTTCTTCATTTAAGCCGACTTCAATGGCGCAACCTGTAGAACAGTAACCACAGGTGGCGTATTTCCATTCTTTAACACCTTTATCTGCAATTTTGATAGGGTTCTTTTTTCCACGACCGAATAACATCTAATTAATAACTCTTGTTAAATACTTATTATCAATATAGCAATAAGTGTGCCAACAATATACGCCATAAATTTACACAATCATAATTATCATGATTTAATTTGATGCGTTAGCATAATCCGCGCCTTGTTTTGGTGCGACTCCGCCACATCCTATAATATAGATACAGTAGTATCCATGTATTGATATTTATAGAAATAAAGGATATAGTTGTATCTTTTATTGTTGCTTCACACTATGGTCTCCTTATCTTTAATCACAGCAAATGATGTTCAGCAACAACTTGCTTTAGCCGTTCGCACCAAGCGTAAACAAATTAAATTATCGCGTGATGCATTAGCTAAAAAAAGCACTGTTCCTGCATCAACCATAAAAAAATTTGAAACAACAGGGCAAATATCTCTGCGTCAGTTTATTTTACTTTGGCAATGTGTAGATACACTCGAAAGCCTAGTAAAACTAGCTGAAAAAGATCCTTACCAGCCAACGTCAATTGATGAAGTCCTTAATCAAGAGTCATTGAATACATGAGTGCCTTCTCACCCATCAAAAAACTGGATGTGTTTCGATCTTTAAGTGATGGAAATAAAATAATGGTTGGGCAGCTCGCGCAAAACCAACAAGGGGTATATTTTCAATACGATACAAGTTACTTGAGTAGCTACCAAAACCTATCCCCTTTTACTTTGCCATTTAATAATGTACTTGCAAAAGCACCCAGCCAGCCGCACTCAGGCTTACATGGCTTATTTGCAGACTCGCTCCCCGACGGTTGGGGCTTATTGCTTATGGATAGAATATTCCGCCAACAGAACATCCAACCACAACAAATAACAGCAATGGATAGGCTAGCCTACGTCGGAGACACGGGAATTGGTGCTTTATCCTTTAGCCCCACAGTCGATTGGAAGCAAAAAGAAGAGCCGTGGATTAACCTTTCTGAATTAGGCAAAAACGCCGCACAGCTTTTTGATGGCGATGCAGAATTAGTCTTAACCGCATTGGCAAATGCAGGAAGTTCTGGCGGTGCAAGACCTAAGGCGCTTATATATATTGATCCAACAAGCGATAAAATATCAACACAGCCAAATAAAGGCTTAGAGCCATGGTTGGTAAAATTCACTTCCCAGCATTTATTACTAGGGCATGATGAAGGCTTGTGTGAAGCCGCTTATTTAACCATGGCAAAACAAGCAGGCATTAATGTTCCAGAATGGCAATTATTAAAGCCGAGTCAAAGTAATAATAAAAATGACGCAAAAGCATGGCTAGCAACAAAACGATTTGACTGTACCAAGAACGGCGGTCGCTATCACACCCAAACATTATGTGGCTTACTGGATGCCGATTTCAGACAACCCTCATTGGATTACGAAGACTGCATCAAAGCCAGCCAAACACTCTGTAACAGTCCCGCAGTAGGGCAACAACAATTTATCCGCGCCCTGTTTAACCTGTTTGCAGACAACCAAGACGACCACACCAAAAACTGGTCATTTTTATTGAATAACAAAGGGCAGTGGCAACCCGCGCCATTTTATGATGTAACCTTCAGCCCCAGCCCACACCAGCAACACATGATGGCGTATGCAGGTTACGGCACAAAACCCACATTAAAAGCGATTCAACAACTCGCAAAACAAGCCAACTTTTCAAGCTGGAAAAAAGCACAAATTGAAATTAATAAAGTGCTAGAAGCTTTATCAAACTGGACAAGTATCGCCAATGAATTGGAAATAAAACCAAGCATTAGCAAGATGATTGCTAAACAGCTTAATGAGGTTTATCGGGGTAATAAGGGGTTATTGAGTCAATGATTTTTAAGGATTCGCGGGGGTTGAGTATTATTCTAAGGTTTAGATGGCTTGGGAAAAATATCCCCTACAATCGCCTAACAAATTCTACTGGTGTTTCTATTGAATAATTCTCACGCAGTGCCAGTAAAATCCTTGTCTCCTGAACTAAATATTCTGCTTTTGATGCGATTAGGCTGGCGAGTATTGCGCTATCATCTGGGTCGGTTGGGACTTCTACATCTATGCCTGTTATGTCTATTATTTCAATGCGTAGGTAGAGTTGGCGTATAAATTCTTGAATTTGGTTGTTATCCCATTTTAATATTTTTCTAATTTTGGGGTAAGCCAATACTCGTGTGATTTCGGCAAGCTGAAACTCTGACATTGCCAGCTCAAAGCTGTGATTATCCCAAGTGCTTAGAATTTTTGGGTAATTTAGCAAAGTTTTCATCTAATCGACGCAGTCGTTCAAATAACTCAATATCAATTAGTGCGGCAATGGGTTTGCCACTTTTTGTGATCATCACAGAATCACCACGATATTGAATCTCATTGAGTAATTCACCGAGATTATTACGAACAGTCATGGCAGGTGCTTCACGAATCATGATATTACCTCAATTGGGGTAATTGTAGCGCGAATTTGTAAGTGGTGCGACTGGTGCTGCAATGCAGTAACCATCTAGGGTCGGTGTAGCATCGCGAAACCAACCATTTATGTATCGTTTATTGCGCTGGCACAGGAAGCCCAACAAATACTGAGTCTAACCCAGCACCCCTAAAGGCACACAATAAAATAAAAAACCACCCGATGAAATCGGCATTATTTCATCACCGCCATAGAAAATAATGCCTCTTTCAAAGCGTCCTTTTGATTCTGTTGCTAATTCAACCATGCCTTTTAAATCGCTTTGTTTAATGTTGGCTTTTGCTTTGACTTCCACACCGATTATTTTCCCATTACGGTTTTCCAGTACAAAATCGACTTCTTTTTTTCGCAGGTCTCTAAAATGGTAAATTTCTACGCTGGATTCTGTATAACTGGCTTCTTTTAAAAGTTCTGAGTACACATAATTTTCAATTAAACTGCCGTAATGACCATCTTTGTGAAGAAACAGGTTTTCCTTATCTACGTGTAACAAGTAGCTTGCTAAGCCAGTATCTATAAAATGAATTTTAGGGGATTTGATAACGCGTAATGAGGCATTGACATGATAAGAGGGCAAGATTTTTATAATGTACATGGCTTCCAGTAGTTCAACGTAGGTAAGTACGGTTTTGTTGGAAATTTGTAATTTCTTTGCCAGTGTATTGTAGTTTAGAAGTTGAGCATCGTAAGTTGCGAGTAGTTGTAGTAGTTGTTTGATGGATTGGCGTTTGGCGAGTGATATTTGCCTGAGTTCAAGTATATCTTTTTGTATGCGGGATTCTATATAGGAGGCAAACCAATCGTCTCGTAGCGATTTTTCGTAGCTGATAATTTCGGGATAACCACCTGCTATTATTCTATCTAAAACACCATCCAGTGACGTGTTGTTTTTTAATGTTGTTATCTCTTCTGTAAAAAGCTGATCAATAATATTTTTCTTAGTGGTGTTAATTTCAGCTTGTGACAGAGGATAGAGGTTATAGCGAACCATTCTTCCAGCAAGTGACTCGGTAATTTCATGCATTCGCATAAAGTCAGCAGAGCCAGTAAGTAGAAATTGCCCTTTTTTATTGTTCTCGTCAACGAAGATTTTAATGTAGGGGATTAATTCTGGGGCAAGTTGAATCTCATCTATCACCAAGGGTTCTTTTGAATAAAATGTAAGAAAGTTTTTAGGGTCTTGTTGGGCTAGGGTGAGTTTTACTGGGTCGTCCAATGTTAGATAAGACATGCCATATTTTTCAGACAATTCTTTGACAAGCGTAGTTTTCCCTGCCTGACGAGGACCATTTAACAGAATAATCCGGTAGCTTTGTAATGCTGTGACAAGTTTAGGGTTTATGTTTCTTTCATACATAAGTCCTATTAAACCGTACAATTCCAATTTTCACAAGGTTCAATTCCATATTTTACACGGTGTTAATCCAAAAATTACCAAGGTATGATTCCAAATTTTATATGGTGTTTTGTCTTTTAACCATTATATTGGGCTTCCTTGCCTCACCCGCAACCAAGCTGATCTTTCAGTTGTGTAACCAACCGTGTAGGGTCGGTGGTAGCTTTGCGAAACCGACCATTTTATGTGCGTACTCTGGCCAATTGCGTAAACTTCACCGACCCTACGGGTTTATAAATTCAAAAATACTTTACCATCCTCAACCTTAGCCTCATAGGTATTCGTACACCCTTCATCAACCCCCAGAGCCTCACCTGATACCAAACTAATTTTCCAATTATGCAGTGGGCAGGTGACTGAATCACCGTGCATGATGCCTTGTGATAGTGGGCCTTTTTTGTGCGGGCATTCGTCTTTTATGGCGAAGACGTTGTCGTCTTTGCCTCTAAAGATGGCGATGTTTACGCTGTCTGTTTCTACCACGCGGGAGCCTAAAACAGGGATTGAATCTAGGGTGGTTATTTCTTGCCAGTTACTCATTTTGTATTCTCTTATTTGCTTTCACACCCCTAGTTTTACATCATGTAAAACTAGGGTGTGCTTTGTATTTATTACGCTTCTATTTTGATTTTAATATTCTGGAACTGATGCTCATCGGCACCTTCGGCGTGCTTCTTCCACGGATCAATTTGTGCGGGCTTTTGCGATACTAAGAAACGTTCATGTAGAACTTTTCTGCCTTCTGCATCATCCAAAATAGCCGCTTTAATTTTATCCAAACCAACACGCTCGATCCACGGTGCAGTACGCTCTAAATAATGTGCATCCTCACGATAGAATTGGGCAAATGCGCCTGCAAACTCTAGCACTTCTTCTTCGGTGTCCACTTTAGTTAGGTAGTCGGTTACGCGTACTTTTATGCCGCCGTTGCCGCCAACGTGAAGCTCGTAACCCGAATCCACACACACAACGCCGAAGTCTTTTATGGTGGCTTCTGCACAGTTACGTGGGCAACCGGATACCGCTAGTTTGTATTTGTGTGGCATCCAAGAACCCCAGGTGAGTTCTTCTAGTTTAACGCCTAGGCCGGTTGAATCTTGCGTACCCATTCGACACCAGGAATCACCAACACAGGTTTTACAGGTTCGCATCGCTTTACCGTAGGCGTGGCCTGAGACAAAACCTGCATCCGATAAATCTTTCCACATGGCGGGTAAGTCTTCTTTTTGAATGCCGAACATATCGATGCGTTGACCACCGGTGACTTTCATTTCTGGCACGTTGAATTTATCCGCAACATCGGCAATCGCACGTAAATCTTTGGGCGTACACATACCACCGAACATACGTGGCACGACAGAATATGAACCGTCTTTTTGAATGTTACCGTGGGCGCGCTCATTGATGAAGCGTGATTCTGGGTCGTTGTACTCAGGGTATTCACACAATAAATAATAGTTGGTGGCCTGGCGACAAACGGCACAACCGTCTTCTGTTTTCCAGCCTAAGGTTTCGCGTACTTCTACATGATTTTTTAAGGTGTGTTTGCGAATGCCCGCACGTACTTCGTCATGCGTTAATTCGGTACAGCCACACAGCGGCTTTTTGCTAGGTGCTTGCGAATAATCACCGCCTAGTGTGTGAGCCAATAATGATTCAACTAAGCCAGTACAAGAGCCACAAGATGAAGATGCTTTGGTGTGCGCGCGTACATCATCTAGCGTGAACAGTTTTTTCTCAACAATGGTGTCAACTATTTCACATTTAGTTACGCCGTTACAGCCACAGATTTCCGCATCATCTGCCATAGCGGCTACACGCGTTTCATCGCCGTGACCGGCATCACCTAGATGCGCTTGTCCGAATAAAATGGTACTACGAAAATCGGTGATTTTGGTCTCATCCTTCATCATTTGGAAGTACCACGTGCCGTCGATTGTGTCACCGTAGAGGCATGCACCAACGATCACATCATCACGCACAATGAGCTTTTTATACGTGCCAGAAGAGGCATCATGAAACAGTAACTCATCAGTATCTTCATCGCCATGGAAATCACCGGCCGAGAATAAATCAATGCCTGTGACTTTTAGCATGGTGGACGTCACTGTGCCTTCATAACGCGCGTAGCCTAATTCTGCCAAGTGATTGGCGGCAACTTTGGCTTGCTCAAACAAGGGCGCAACCAAACCATAGGTTGCACCACGATGTTGCACACATTCGCCGACTGAGTAAATGTTTGGGTCAAACGTCTGCATCGTATCGCTAACGACGATGCCGCGTTCACAATGTAAGCCGGATGATTGTGCGAGTTCAAAATTTGGCTTGATGCCCACTGCCATAACTAATAAGTCCGCATCGACTTGTGTGCCATCAGTAAATTTAAGACCGGTTACGCGATCATCACCTAGGATCTCTTCGGTTTGATGATCCATTAAGAAAGTCATGCCTTGTTCTTCTAATGATCTTTGTAGCATTTTTGCGGCAGGTGCGTCGAGTTGACGCTCCATCAAGGTATCCATGATATGTACAACGGTCACATCCATGCCTTGCTTCATTAAGCCATTTGCGGCTTCAAGCCCAAGCAGACCGCCACCGATGACCACGGCTTTTTTGTAATGCTCTGCCGCTTCGATCATGGTATCGACATCCTTCACATCGCGAAAACCAATTACGCCGTATTTATCCGCACCAGGGAGTGGCAACATAAAGGATGTTGAGCCAGTCGCGATTAATAACTTATCGTAAGGAACAACGGTGCCATCTTCAGCAGTCACTTCCTTTTTAGTACGGTGAATCTCAGTGACTTTTTTGCCTTTTTCAAAACGTATATTATTGTCTTTGTACCAATCGTCATCATTGAGCATAACCTCTTCTAAGGTCTTCTCATCGGCCAAAACGGGAGATAGCATAATGCGGTTATAGTTACCGTAAGGCTCATCACCAAATACCGTGATAGTGTATTTTTCTGGCTCTAATTTTAATAATTCTTCAACGGTGCGCATACCTGCCATGCCGTTGCCAATTAATACGAGGTTCTGCCTAGAGTTTTGGCTCATGTCTACTTCCTAAATTTGAATGAAATAATTTACTTAATTTGATAGAAGCAATTTCTATGCCAATACTGCTTTAGAATTGTTGCGGCGCTATATTTAATTGTTCTGTAATTATATGCGTAGGGTTTAAGCTGAGGGGATCAGGAAAACCTGCTCAAGCCTATATCCACTAACCTGGAACTATGATTAAGAGTAAGAAACTGTCTAGAATTATTGATTGTTAGTGATAGCAAGATAGGTGTTCTTTTTTGGTGCATTCAATCTAGAATGCTCAATATAAGTGCATTCTAATATTGTTAAGGTAATTGCTCAGTAGTAATAGCAAAGGGTTCTAGTTTTATCTTTAATAAAATGGGGGTGGCAAAGTTGGCACACTACTTGCCTTTGTTATAATCATTATCACTCACGAAGTACAAGCAAAGGAAATACCTATGTCGTCACCAACAGGCGTTGAAAAACTCAATCTTTTCAACTTTGGCAAAGCCAATATCAGGACACTACATATCACATGGATTGCCTTCTTCATGACCTTTGTGGTTTGGTTGGGGCTAGGGCCAATCATGCCCTTTATTCAAGAGGCGCTTTCTTTAAGTGATCAGCAGGCCAAAGTTTTACTTATTTTAAATGTTGCGATGACAATCCCCTCGCGCATCATCGTTGGTATGTTGGTGGATAAGTTTGGTCCGCGCATTATGTTTAGCTCTATTTTGATTTTGGGCGGCTTTATTAGTATTGCGTTTGCATGGGCTGATAGTTATCAAAATCTAGCCATTATGCGTTTTTTATCTGGTTTTATTGGTGCTGGATTTGTGGTTGGTATACGTATGATTGGTGAGTGGTTTCCGGCTAGACAAACAGGTCTCGCACAAGGTATATACGGCGGCTGGGGTAACTTTGGATCAGCGGGTGCGGCGGTTACACTACCTTTCATAGCAGCAAATATGGGTGGTACTGATGGTTGGCGTTATGCTATTACATTTGCCAGTATTGCGGCGATTGCTTACGGTGTTTTTTATTACACCGTAGCGCGTAATACACCACAAGGTTCTACTTATTTTAAGCCCGCCAAAACAGGTGCAATGGAAGTGACCAGTGGCTTTGACCTAGTACTTTATGTACTTATGAACATCCCGTTATTTTTAGCACTGGCGTTACTGACTTGGAAATTATCACCGACTAATATGGGTTTGATTAGCGCATCAACTGCTTTGGTTATTTACGTTGTTTTGTTATTGATCTATGCCGTACAAGTGTGGAAAATTTGGCATGTGAATTCACATATTTTAAAAGAGCCTGTGCCCGCTATGCAGCG
Source organism: Thiotrichaceae bacterium (assembly GCA_026989335.1). Taxonomy (GTDB): domain Bacteria; phylum Pseudomonadota; class Gammaproteobacteria; order Thiotrichales; family Thiotrichaceae; genus Cocleimonas. The sequence goes on along the minus strand of JALSJN010000040.1, from coordinate 44,789 downwards.
CTATAAATTTAAGCAAGTAGCTATTTTAGATTTTGCTTATTTTGTAACTTTTGGTACCGAGTTGGCGGTAGTTTCAATGCTCGCGATGTTTTATGTCGAATGGTTTGATATACCTAAAGTCAGCGCAGCATTAATGGCTGGCATCTACCCTTTTATTAACCTATTTGCGCGCCCAGGTGGCGGTTGGATCAGTGATGTTATTGGGCGTAAGCGTACCCTGATTATTGCTTTTGCAGGCATCACCACAAGCTTTTTGGTACTGGGAATGGTGGATAAAAGCTGGCCGATTTGGATGGTTGTGGGCATGACCATTATGGGCGGCATCTTCTCCAAAGGCGGCTCTGGTGCGGTATATGCAATGGTGCCGTTAATTCAACGGCGTATGACAGGGCAAATTGCGGGCATGGCAGGTGCATTTGGTAATGTCGGTGCAGTACTGTTTTTAACGGTAAATTCATTAATCAGCTACGACCAATTCTTTTTGTTTATTGGTGTCGTTTCTAGTGCGGTATTCCTACTGATTTTAATCTTTCTCGAAGAACCTAAAGGACAAATTGCCGAGACCCTCCCTGATGGCACGGTACAAATGATTGATGTCAAGTAAGGCTTTCTAGCATCACAAATTAATGTTCCCAACTAAATAATATAATTTTATTTTTTGGGGGGGCTGGGCTTATTGCAAGTGATGACCTTAGTTTTTAGCTATAAGCTTAAATTATTATGATAGAAGGCAGAAAAGACATGACCAACTGCTCTAATTTATTGCACCAATGTGATATCTTTATCCACATATTAAAAATAATAACTTACGTGCAATGTAATTATGACTAAAATCCATATACAATACCTTGCCCCGCTATTAAACACTATCTCAAGGCTTACTTCATTTGGCTAATAACCAAGACATTATCGACCTAAAATCATTAAGTGAAGATGATTGTGTGCTGATTAATAATCAACTACGTAAGATATTAACGAGTAGTTATTTTAAGAATGCGGCACAACAAAAAAAGTTTCTTCAATTTATTATTGGTAAAGCTTTGGTTGGAGAAAGTGAACAACTTAAACAGTACACCATTGCTGTAGAAGGTTTAGGTTATGCAGAAACCTTTGATTCTGATACCAACCCTGCGATTCGTATTAATGCGGGTCGAATACGCAAAAAGCTGGAAGACTATTATAAAAAAGAAGGGCTTGCTGATTCACTTCGCATCACATTACCTAAAGGTCATTATACGCCTTCTTTTGCTAAAAACTTAATTCCTAAAAAAGAGTTGGTGAGTGAAAGCTATTCTCTAGCTCCCAAGCTCGCCGTGATGTGTTATTCAGATAGAACACAAAATGATGAAAGTAACCGTTTAGTTTTTCATGTAACGGATACTTTAGCAAAAGAGCTTAGTCGCTTTATATTAGCAAGAATTGTTATTTTAATCCCGCATGGCGATAAGAGTGACACACTTTTTGCCGCGTCAGAAATTAGAGAGCGCTTCCAAGCTGACTACATGCTGGTATTTTGTATTCAGCAACTTCCTAAAGATGGGCACTTGTTACTGTGCCGAATAATAGATGTTGAATCAAAAGAGATTATTTGGTCAGAGACCTATGACATCGATAGCGAAGTGCCTTTTCACAAGCAACAAACCATTATTGGCAGTATTACTGCTGCTGCTAGCGATATTCAACAAGGGATTTTATACCAACATTGGGTTAAAAAGCTGATGCAAGATGAGTCTACTATTCCTGAGCAATTTAAAGCACTTGTGTATTATAGAAAATATATTGATAATTTAAGCGTAGCTGCGTTACAAAAAAGTGTTGATGTGTGCCAACGTTACTTAGAAAAAAACCCCAGTGACGTTATAAGCAATATTATTTTAGCAGACCTTTGTCGGCGTAATTATGTCTATACCTTTACTGATCCTAAAATCTCCTTAGAGCTAGGCAGGTTATGTGCGCTAAGGGCAATCAACTCAAAACCAGATAGCCATGAAGCGCACTATGCCTTAGGGCAAATACTCTTTTGTTTGGATGAAAGAGTACATGCTTTAAATGAGTTCAAAATTACCCGAGATCTTTGTCAGTACCATGCTTATATTGAGTTTGGTGTTGGCTTCCACCTCTTTATGATGGGGGAGCGCGAGCAAGGCATGGAGTTAATTCACAAAGTATTAGCACTTTCTTCTAATTACCCCAGCTGGTTCAATGTGGTTCCTTTTTGTGATGAGTATCTAAAAGGTAATTATGAAAGAGCTTTAGAGATAGCGCTGATTATTGACGCACCCATTTTATTTAGTGGTGAAATGGTGCGTTGCATGACTTATGTAAAACTAGACGAGATCGAAAAAGCAAAGATCGAGCTACAAAAAGCATTAGTGAATATGCCAGATTTATTAGAAAAAGGTGAACAGCGTTTAATTCGTTATTTTGGCTCAGAAGAAACGGCACAAGAATTTTGGCAAGGCATTCTTATTGCCAATAAAAGCTAGCTGCGGTTAACTTAAACCTAGCTCTCACCAGCAAGCAAGGCGCCCGAAAACTCATAGGCATCAAATTCTTGTAAATCATCAATAGATTCGCCAACACCAATGTAACGGACTGGTATTCCCGTCTGCTCTGCAATCGCAAATAAAATCCCGCCTTTTGCAGTACCGTCTAACTTAGTCACCGTAATACCCGTAAGCCCAAGCGCCTTGTTAAATTCTTTCGCTTGCGCCAAAGCATTTTGGCCAATACTGGCATCTACAATCAGCATTATTTCATGTGGCGCATTGGCATTAATTTTTTGCATTACTCGTTTTACTTTTTTAAGCTCTTCCATCAAGTTGGTTTGTGTATGCAAACGCCCGGCGGTATCCGCAAGCAAAATATCAATATTTTTAGCCTTAGCAGATTCCATCGCATCATAGATAACTGAGGCACTATCAGAACCCGTACCTTGTGCCACCACAGGAATATTATTACGCTCGCCCCATACTTCGAGTTGCTCAACGGCAGCGGCGCGGAAGGTATCACCTGCGGCAAGCATCACTGACTTGCCATCATTTTGGAATTGCTTGGCAAGCTTGCCGATGGTGGTCGTTTTGCCAGCACCATTAATACCGACCATTAAAATAACAGTGGGGGATTGAGTCTCATCAATAATTAAGGGCTTGGCAATGGGTCGCAATATTTTTGTCATCTCGACGTACATTGCCTTCATCATTGCTTTTGAGTCTTTTAACTCATCGCGCGCGGCGCGTTTGGTTAGGTCATTAATAATACGTTGGGTCGCCTCAATGCCAACATCGGCCATTAAAAGTCGGGTTTCAAGGTCTTCAAGAATCTCCTCATCAATTTCTTTTTTACCTAAAACTAATGCACCCATACCTTCGGTGAGGGCGTCGCCTGTTTTAGATAGGCCTGAGCGAAGGCGACTAAATAAACCTTCTTTTTTCGGCTCAGTTGTTTCGAGTTCGGCCTGTTGTTTTCGTGTTGCCTGAGCCTCAATCTGTTCTGTGATGGGGTTAATTTCTGGATTGTCTTCTAAGGGCTTTTCTTGAATTGGTTTTTCTATCGACTCTGTTGAAACTTTTGGTGCATTGTGAGGTTCTAAATCAACCGAAAGGCCTGACTCTTCCACTGGCGTATTTAAAAGAGACGCTTCCATCGTATCTTGAGAAGACTCTTCTAAAAGTTCAGAGGTAATATCATCAGTACCTGAATCAGTTTTTGGCTTTTTTTTCTTAAATAAACGAAACATCAGTTATAATTCAATTTTTGGAAGTTTAATAAAAAGATATGAATACTAGTTTATCACCTGTTGTACAGGCTCGGGGTTCTTTTTTAAGCTTAGGTAAAATTTTACTCAGCTTATCGCTATTTTGTACATTGAGTACGACTTATGCAGAAGAAAAGAAAAACACCGTTCACGAAGCTATTTTAAAAAATGGCATGAAAGTTTTGGTCAAGCAAGATAAACGCGCGCCTGTTGCCGTGATTCAAGTTTGGTATAAGATTGGCACCAGCTATGAACACGAAGGTATTACAGGCTTGTCCCATGCTTTAGAACATATGATGTTTAAAGGCACTAAAAAACATAAGTCGGGTGAGTTTGAAAAGTTAGTTTCTGCTATTGGCGCAAGAAACAATGCTTTTACCTCGCAAGATTACACTGCTTATTATGAAGTACTTGCCAGTGATAAGTTAGAAGCGGCCATGGAAATTGAAGCCGACCGTATGCGCAACCTAGTCTTTGACCCTGAAGAATTTAAAAAAGAAATTGAAGTGGTAAAAGAAGAGCGCCGTTGGCGCACTGATGATAAACCAAGCTCGTTAACGCGCGAACAGTTCAATGCCGTGGCTTTTTTAAATAGCCCTTACCGCGCACCAGTGATTGGTTGGATGGTTGATTTAGACGGCATGAAAGTTGATGATGCTTATGCTTGGTATAAAAAATGGTACACCCCCAATAATGCAACATTAGTTGTAGTGGGCGATGTTGATCCTGAAAAAGTCATAGCAATGGCAAAAAAATATTTTTCTGTTTATGAGTCAAACCCATTACCTGAAGTAAAACTACGTACCGAAGTTGAGCAAAGAGGTATTCGTAATATCACTCTAAAGCTACCTGCTAAATTAGCCAATTTGCGCATGGGCTTTAAAACCCCAGCTATGATTACTGCAAAACAAGGCAAAGTACCCAAATGGGAGCCTTATGCCTTAGAAGTACTCGCTAATATTTTAGATGGTGGCAGTAGCGCACGCTTTGCCAAAAACCTAGTTCGTGGCAAAGCCATTGCGGCAGGTGCAGGCGCAGGTTATTACGGCTATGGTCGCTTGCCTAATTTATTGGTCATCACGGCCACTCCAGCAAAAGATATTGAAACCAGCGTATTAAAAAAAGCCTTATTAGATGAAATCAACGTCCTTAAAAAAGAACTTGTTAGTGAAGCAGAACTTAAACGCGTAAAGGCACAGGTTATTTCCAGTGAGGTTTTTGAACGTGATTCAATTCAACACATCGCGACCTTGCTCGGCTCGTTAGAGTCGGTAGGTTTAGGGTATAAGTATATGGATGAATATGTTCCTGGAGTTCTTGCAGTCACAGCGCAACAAATTCAAGATGTTGCTAAAAAATACCTGATCGAAGAACATTTAACCGTTGCCGAGTTAATACCACAACCACTTGAAAATAAAAATAATAAAAAGGAGACAAAGTAATGAATAACCAATTAAAGATTTGGCTACTGGGCTTTGTTTTATTATTTAGCACATTCGTCTCTGCTACGCCTAAGATCGAGAACTGGACAACAGAATCAGGCTTACGAATTTATTACGTACATGTGCCCGAGCTACCGATGCTAGATGCCCGCTTCACTTTTGCAGCAGGAAGTGCTTACGATAAGGATAAAGCAGGCATTTCTGGCATGGTTACTAGTATGTTAGACAAAGGTGCAGCTGGCTTAAACGCAGATCAAATTGCTGATGCGTTTGAGTCCGTTGGCGCAAACTTTTCAACCGGTTCTGCCCGCGATATGGCGTGGATTAATTTGCGTACACTAACACTTGATGAGCAAATGAAACCGGCACTAACAATGTGGCAAAAGGTTATCGAAAAGCCTGACTTTCCTGAAACAGATTTTGAACGCTTAAAAAAGCAAGCATTAGTGGGTTTACAGGCTGAAAAACAAAACCCCGCTTCAATCGCCGATAAAGCTTTTTACAAAAATTTATACGGTAACCACCCTTACGCAAGCCCACAAAATGGAACAGAAGAAACTATCGCTGCTATGACAAGCGATGACTTAAAGACTTTTTATAAACAATACTTTGTGAATAAAAATGGTCAGCTTGCAATGGTCGGTGCTATTAGTAAAAAACAAGCAGAAGCTATTGCTAATAGCATTTCAAAAGCAATACTTGGCGGTGATCGAGGTGTAGGTAACGCAGCGCCCAAAGTACCTGAGGTTAAAGCACTCGAAAAAGCTAAAGTGGTGCGTATACCTTTTCCCTCCACTCAAGCACATATTACCATTGGGCAGCCAGGTGACAAGCGTGGTGATAAGGATTATTTCTCGCTTTATTTAGGTAATCACGTTTTTGGTGGAAGTGGCTTCACTTCACGTTTAATGAAAGAGGTACGTGTTAAACGTGGGCTTTCTTACAGTGTTTATAGCTACTTTATCCCGATGCAAGAAAACGGCCCCTTCATGTTAGGGTTACAAACCAAGTTATCACAAACTGATGAAGCCATAAAAGTAGCGCGCGATGAGCTTGAAAAATTTCAAAAAGATGGCCCAACAGAAGAAGAGATTATCGCCTCAAAACTCAATATTACGGGTGGTTTTCCGCTAAGAACGGCCAGTAATAGTGATATTATAGGCTACCTCGCCATGATCGGTTTTTATGGGCTACCGCTAAATTATCTAGATACCTTTACTGATACCATCAATAAAATTACCCGTGATGAGATTAAAGATGCTTACAAGCGCAGACTTGACCCTAGTAAAATGCTAACCATTATTGTCGGCGGTGAGGCTAAAGGCGCTGACAAAGCAAAAGAAAAAGATGCCACGAAAAAAACGACCGCAGAAAAATAATAAAAGTTGCACCAGTAACAGCCTACGTATTATCGGGGGGCAGTGGCGTAGCCGAAAACTACAGATTATTAATGCGGAAGGCATGCGTCCAACACCAGACCGAGTGCGAGAAACACTGTTTAACTGGTTACAAAATACTATTCACGGCGCACGCTGTCTTGATTTATTTGCGGGCAGTGGTGCGCTCGGTTTAGAGGCATTATCACGTGGCGCAAATGAAGTCGTTTTTATTGAAAAAAACAAGGCTGTTGCCCACCAATTAACATATAATCTAGCTTTGTTAAAATCAGATACAAACGTTATCAATACCGATGCGCTGGACTATCTATCATCACAATCCGCCACGCCTTTTGATATAATTTTTTTAGACCCGCCTTACAGAAAAGACCTGTTAGCGTCTTCGTTAGCGTTATTAATAGAAAAAAAATTAATTCAATCCCATACGCTTATTTATTTAGAACATGAATCAGAAGAAGATTTTGATTGGAACAGTTTTGGCATAAGCGCTTTTAAAGAAGCAAAGGCAGGGCAGGTTAAAAGCTTTTTATTACGTAAGGCTGATAGTAGTACTCCTAATTAAAAAAATACCTGAAAATTCTTTTCAATAAAAAGCACGCAATAAGGTCAATATACCCATCAAAACGACTAACAAACCCGCGAGTTTCCTAACCATCGGGTGTTTAACCCACCGCCCAAGTTGAGCGGCTAATACACCCATTATCAATAAATTAGGCAAAGTACCTAAACCAAAAGCCAGCATAATTAAGCCGCCTTTGACAGCACTACCTGCGGATAGCGTCCAAATTAAAGCAGTGTAAACCAAGCCGCAAGGCAGCCAGCCCCATAAAAAACCTAATGGCAGTGCTTGAGAAAAGCTGTGTACTGGGATAAAACGTTTAGTAAGCGGTTGAATTCTTTTCCACAGGCCTGTACCAATAATTTCCAGTTTACTAAAACTGCTCCAGAGTCCGGTAAGGTAGAAGCCTAAAGCAATCATAAAGACTGAGGCAACCACAGAAAGTACTTGTTTAGTATTTTGAATACCGGTTAGATCAACAAGCGATGCGCCGAGAAAACCTACAAAAGTGCCAGCCACGACATAGCCCGATATTCGGCCAATGTTATAACCTAATAATATAGAAATTTGAGGGGATTTTTGCTGCTGTGGGGAGCTTAAGCTCAACGCCCCAACAATGCCACCGCACATACCAAAGCAGTGTACACCACCCAGTAGACCCGTAATAAAAGCGACTAGGTACTGAGAGTGTATTAACCAATCAGGCATTTTATTTTAGTTTAATAGCGGGTGAAGGCATCTAAATAAAGTGTGTTTCAACTCGTTTAGTTAAGGGTTTGACGCGGTAGGTAATGTCCTGAATCGAAATTCTCAAACATATCATCAATCATGGGGTTTTCGACTTCTTGCTTTGATGAGTCGGTGTAAATATTTTGCTCAGACACATACGCCATCGCACCTTCCTCATCAATCAATATATGATACCAAGGCGCTGTTTTAGAAGGCTCATTAGTAGTATTTTGATCATACCAATCATCAGAACCCTGAAAATCAGCATCAACATCGACAATGACACCACGAAAGTTATGCACGCGATGAACCACAATATCACCAAGATTAAAGCCTGCGATTGTTGTATCTGCTATTGATGTCATAGTTACCTCTATTGATGTGATTCGTAATATAAATGTATGGCTTGATTATTCAGTTTCAATGCTTTGACGAAGACTTTTTATAGCAAGTAACCGACGTTTGTACAATTCTTCTGATATTTTTTCATTTTCAAAGCCGTCCGCGATTATATCACGGGTACTGACTTCGGCTGCTTTGTTTCTGACTAATGAAAAAAACGGCGCTTGTTTGTAGTCGTAGTTTTCATACCCAGGCCTACCGTGACTGTCTGCAATACAGGCCAGTAAAAATTGTTCGAAGCGTTCAGGCTTACGAAATGCATCCGTTTTATTTAACACTTTAAGCAGGGTTTTTGGTTTAACCTCGAAAGCTCGGTGTGCATGGGTGTGATAACGCGCGGTGATTTCAGCCAATTGCCGATAGTTATTAGGAATTTTATAACGGTTACATAATACTTTGACTAAATGATAACCTCGTTCCTCATGATCATAATGATGCGGTAATATTTTCTTCGGTGTGGTGCCTTTACCCAAATCATGTGTTAAAGCAGAAAAACGTACCACAGGGTCATCAGTTAAAAGACAAGCTTGTTGTAATACCATCATCGTATGAACCCCTGTATCAATCTCGGGGTGATGCTCAACAGGTTGCGGTACACCAAAAAGCCGATCAATTTCAGGAAACAGAATTTTTAGTGCGCCACATTCGCGTAACACTTCAATAAATATTTCAGGAGAAGGTTCGCTAAGCGCACGAGACATTTCTTGCCAAACACGCTCAGGAACCAGCGCATCGACTTCCCCATCAGCAACCATTTGACGCATTAATATCATCGTTTCAGGTGCAACCTTAAAACCGAGATTGGCAAAGCGTGAAGCGAAGCGCGCAATGCGTAAGATTCTGACAGGGTCTTCGGCAAAAGCCGAGGATACATGACGCAGCCAACGATTCTCCAGGTCAGTTTTTCCGCCTACAAAATCGAGCAGGTTGCCGTTATCATCTTCTGCTAATGCATTGATGGTTAAATCTCTGCGCTGTACGTCTTCTTCAAGGGTGACGGTAGAATCGGTATTAAATTGAAAGCCATGATAGCCCGTTGAGGTTTTTCGCTCAGTTCGCGCTAGCGCATATTCTTCTTTTGTTTCTGGGTGCAAAAAAACAGGAAAATCTTTGCCGACAGAGGCATAGCCTTGTTTAAGCATTTCTTCTGGCGTGGACTCTATAACTACCCAGTCACGGTCTTTTATAGGAAGCCCTAGTAGTTTATCGCGAACTGCACCGCCGACTAAATATGTTTTCATAGGTGGATTATATCTTAAAAAGGATTACAGGTTTTTAACGGAAATAAAATCCTACTCTAAATAAGCATTTAATGAAATCCTTATAAAATGTTGGAAATGCTATTTTAATTGGCACTCTCTTATATTTCTAGGAGTATATTCATTTGATTAATAATCCTCTAAATATTAATAGTTGAATAGATCAGAAGAGTACTAATTAAGGAGCATAAAATGGCGCATATTGTCGTGTTAGGAGCAGGAACTGGTGGCATGCCAGCCGCATACGAATTAAAAGATGAACTCGGTGGGAGTCATGAAATTACTTTAATCAATGAACGTGATTATTTTCAATTCACTCCATCAAACCCATGGGTAGGTGTAGGCTGGAGAAGCCGTAACGACATTACTTTTTCAATTGAAAAGTATGTCACTAAAAAAGGCATTAAATTTGTTCAAGGCCGTGTTGATAAAATCGATGCGGCAAACAGCAAGCTAACCATGGATGGTGGCGACACCATCGAATACGATTACATGATTATTGCAACAGGCCCAAAACTGTTCTTTGATGAAGTTGAAGGCGCAGGCCCACACGGTGGTCATACGCATTCTGTTTGTACTGTTGACCATGCAGAAATGTTCTACGAAGATTACAAAAAGCAGCTTGAAAAAGGTAGCGGTCACATCATCGTAGGTGCTATGCCATTTGCAAGTTGTTTTGGCCCTGCTTATGAATTCGCGCTAATCGTTGATACCGATCTTAAAAAGCGCAAGATGCGTGATAAGTTTGATATTACTATCGTAACGTCTGAGGCCTTATGTTGGCCATTTAGGTCTTGGTGGGGTGGGTGATTCAAAAGGTATGCTTGAGTCTGAATTACGTAATCGCCACATTAAATGGATAGCCAACGCAAAAACGACCAAGGTTGAAGAAGGTAAAATGCACATCAGTGAGCTTGATGCTAAAGGTGAGGTTTATACCGAGCATGCACTAGAATTTGATCTTGCGATGATGTTACCCGCATTCTTTGGTGTGGATGCCGTTGCGAGTGTTGAGGGTTTATGTAATCCACGTGGATTTGTAATGATTGATGATTTCCACCGTAATCCGACTTACCAAAATATATATTCTGCCGGTGTTTGTGTCGCAATTCCGCCCGTTGAAGCAACGCCAGTACCAACAGGTGCTCCAAAAACCGGTTATATGATTGAATCAATGGTGACATCAGCAGTACACAATATTGATGCTGCGATTAAAGGTAAAGAGCCGTATGCTAAAGGTACATGGACAGCGTTATGTTTAGCTGACTTTGGTGACACAGGAGCTGCGTTCTTGGCTATTCCACAAATCCCGCCGCGTAACGTTGCTTGGTTTAAAAAAGGTAAGTGGGTTCACTTAGCTAAGATTGCATTTGAAAAATACTTTATCCGCAAGATGAAGAAAGGTAGCTCAGAGCCATTCTATGAAAAGTCTATTCTTAAAATGATGGGTGTTACACGCTTGAAATAAGCACATTTTAAATAGCGATGTAAAACGCTACAATAGAGGGAGGCAATAGCCTCCCTTTTTAATGGATAAAATAAATGAAACTGCCAGCTAATATAAGTGAACAAGTCAAACTAGCACTGCAAGAAGATATTGGTAGTGGTGATGTCACTGCGCAACTCATCCCTGAAAATGCAAATTCGGTTGCCAATGTAATTTGCCGTGATGAGGCTATTTTGTCAGGTGTTACTTGGTTTGAAGAGGTCTTCAAACAAATTGATAAAACTATCAAAATTGTCTGGAATTATAAAGATAGCGAAAGGGTAAAAGCAGGTGCAACCTTATGCACAATCTCAGGTAACTCTCGTGCCATTCTTAGTGGGGAACGAGCTGCTTTAAATTTTGTACAAACCTTATCGGCTACCGCAACCTTGACCCAGACATTTGTTGAAAAAATTGCTGGTAGCAAAGCAAAAATTTTAGACACGCGTAAAACCTTGCCGAACCTACGAAATGCCCAAAAATATGCAGTACTTTGTGGTGGTGGAAAAAATCACCGTATTGGACTTTACGATATGATCCTAATAAAAGAAAATCATATTATGGCAGCCGGCTCGATTACCGCAGCCGTGAAGCAAGCAAAGCACCTTCACCCAAGCATTAAAGTTGAAGTAGAAACCGAGGATTTAGCAGAATTTAGAGAAGCTAGTAAAGCAGGCGCTGATATTATAATGCTGGATAATTTTGACCTAGAAAGCATGCGCGAAGCGGTTCAAGAGAATAAGGGTAAAGTAATATTAGAGGCCTCTGGTGGCGTTGATATTAATACAGTCGCTACTATTGCTGAAACTGGGGTAGACTATATTTCTATCGGTGAAATTACTAAAGATATTCAGGCGGTTGATTTATCAATGCGCTTTGAGCTCGTTTAGCGAGAAGCCTGAGTGGAAGCTAAAAACCCCTTCCCAAGTAACTAAATTAGCATATTCATAAGCGTATGCTAATATACATTTAAATTTAAACGTAGAACTCATCATGAACGATAAGACCGACATAAACGACAACGCTGATAAGACTAATAGCACCGTTATTAAAAGTAGCGACAAAGAGACAGCACTCGCCTTCACCGAAGGAACGGAGTCTAGAGACTTTTTAAAAGATCAGTTAAAAATAAAGCAAGATGAGCTGCTTCAACTCAAAGCAGACTGTGATCCTTTGGTGCGTGCAAACTTACAATTAGAAATTGCCAATATCATGTTGGATGCAGGTCAACCTGGTATGCCAGAAGCAGCATGGGGTTTAGCCAAAGAGTCATTTAACATTTACTTAGAACAAGAAATGTTCGAAGATGCCGTCCACGCTTGTGACACTTTGTATCAAACCGAATTACCCGCATCGGTAGTCGCATTAGGCCATGGTATGTGGCTGTCTGTGACTTACCCTATCGACCCAGAGTTAAGCATCATTATGATGAAAAACCTCATTGATGATACCCCCGTAAAATCAGACGGTGCAGCGGTTGCAGCAGTAACCGCACACTATATTGCTGACTTACGCCTGGAAGATGAGAAGCGCGAAAGCATTATGTTTTTAACTAAAAACCTTATTACTACGGTTGCTGAAAGACACAGTAATATTAGCGATCAAGGGCAACTAAATTTTTGGATGGATAAGTTAGATCTCAACGATCCCGCACAATTCTTACCTAAACTTTCACAAGTTATAGATGCCATTGTCGCAGGAGATTGGTGGTTTGACCGTGATGCGCTACGTGCAAAATTGCCTGTTAATTAATCAAAAACGGTAAGTATAAGTCGTTCATAAGTATTTATAGATTAGGTGTAGGTTGGTGCTGAGGAACGAACCCCAACACCAATCTACAAGGAATTTTTGCAACATCCTCTAGCAGGACAGGCCTGGGGTAGCGTAAACGTTTTGATTAATAAAAAAGCTTCGACTTCTATCCTATCCTTCGCTAAATTATTTGAACGCTACTAATTAAACGTTACGCAGCTCCGCTACAATTGTTATATTCCCTTTTTAAACGGTGTTTATAGACTGCTATGATTTTCTCAAAATTTGGTAACAAATTCACACGCCCTAACGGCATCACCCAACTGATGGATGATTTGGGTAAGGCGAATAGCAGTTTTAATCCGGATATTGTTATGTTGGGTGGTGGAAATCCTGCCCTTATCCCCGAATCGAATGCTATTTTTGTTAAAGAATTACAACAGATTATTAGCACTTCTGAAGTGGAAAAAATGGTTGGGCTTTATGATGGGCCTCAAGGACATGATGCATTCCGTGATGCTTTAGCAAGCATGCTAAACAGTCATTATGATTGGGGTTTGGATGCTGATAATATCTCGCTTAGTAATGGTAGCCAGAGTAATTTTTTCGGCTTATTCAATCTATTAGCGGGCGAAATGGACGATGCTAGTCAGCAAAAAATTCTCTTCCCGCTCGCCCCAGAATATGTGGGTTATGCAGACCAAGGTTTATCTGAAGATATGTTTGTTTCAATTAAACCATCGATTCATTTATTAGAGAACAAGCAATTCAAATATAAGATTGATTTTGATGCTTTAAAAGCTACTTTGGAATCGGCACAAAAATTTGGCGCGATATGCGTCTCACGCCCGACCAACCCCACCGGCAACGTAATTACAGATGGTGAGCTAAACAAGCTTGATGAACTGGCTCATCAATACAGGATTCCTCTCATTATTGATAATGCTTACGGGCATCCCTTTCCGGGAGCAATCTATACGGATGCTAGATTGACATGGAATGAGAATACCATTCTCTGCATGTCACTTTCTAAGCTAGGTTTGCCAGGGCTTAGAACAGGCATAGTGATTGCTAAGAAAGAAATCATTTCTGCGATGGCTCGCATCAATGGCATTATGATTTTAGCACCTAACAGCGTTGGCCCAGCATTGTTGACGCGGCTGATTAAAGATAAAGAGCTACTACCGCTTTGTAATCAGGTTATCAAGCCGTATTACCAACAAAAAGCAGCAACTGCGGTAGCCTTATTTGATGAATTATTTGCAGACTTACCTGTTTATTTACACAAGCTCGAAGGTGCGTTTTTTATGTGGCTTTGGTTTAAAGACTTAGGTGTAAATAGCGAAGCGTTATATGAAGCACTCAAAAAAGAGAATGTTTATGTCATCCCAGGGCATAATTTCTTTATTGGTGTAGATGATAATTGGCCTCACAAACATGAGTGTATCCGTATTAATTATGCAAAAGATGAAGCTACCTTAAGAAAAGGCCTGGAAGTTATTAAACGAATTGTAAGCAAGTAATTTAAAAATATGAATAATTTTTATATTTGTGACTCATCCTTTGGAGCTGTTAACCCAAAGTGCTGCCAAGCATGTCGCGTTGCCATTCTGCCGCGTGGAGTTCGCATTAAAAACCCTTGCTGAATCAAAAAAGGTTCTATTACATCTTCAATGGTTCCGCGCTCTTCACCTATTGCGGCAGCCACACTTTCAACCCCGACTGGGCCACCATCGAACTTTTCCATAATAGCGAGCAATACGCGCCGGTCCATATGATCAAAACCTAGGTCATCCACATTTAGCATATTTAAAGCGTTATTCGCGATATTTTGGGTTATTTTTCCGTCAGCTTTAATTTGCGCATAATCTCGTACTCGGCGTAGTAGTCGATTTGCAATGCGCGGTGTTCCACGAGCACGGCGCGCAATTTCTGTCGATCCAGGCTTATTAATCTCCACATTCAAAATTCCTGCGGCACGGGTGACGATATAGGTTAAATCTTCTACGTTATAAAACTCAAGTCGCTGCACAATGCCAAAGCGATCACGTAGCGGTGAGGTTAATAGACCAGCTCTTGTGGTAGCACCAATTAACGTAAAAGGCGGCAAATCAAGTTTAATAGAGCGCGCAGCGGGGCCTTCACCAATCATAATATCCAACTGAAAATCTTCCATAGCGGGATAAAGTATTTCTTCGATAACCGGGCTGAGGCGATGAATTTCGTCGATAAACAAAACGTCATGCGGCTCTAAATTTGTCAGCAGTGCAGCAAGGTCACCCGCTTTTTCAAGCACGGGGCCAGAGGTTTGGCGTAAGTTTGCGCTAAGCTCGTTGGCAATAATATGTGACAGCGTGGTTTTACCCAAACCCGGAGGGCCAAAAATCAGCACATGATCAAGTGCATCACCACGTGCTTTTGCCGCCGGAATAAATATTTCCATCTGCTCACGCACCACAGGTTGGCCGATATAGTCTTTTAAAAACTTAGGGCGAATTTGTTCTTCTTGTTCATTACTTGTCTCTTCCAACCCCGCGACAGGTGAAATAAGCCTTCCATTTTCACTTAAACCGTCATTCAGATCATCTAAGTCGTCAAATGTACTCATGAAAGACTGGCCTTAAGTGCATTACGTATGATTTCTTCTACCGACGATGTTGAATTATTTTTAAGTGATAGTGCTACCATTTTACTTGCTTGAGCGGGTTTATAACCCAACGCTAAAAGTGCTTCAACAGCTTCATTTTCAAGTTTTCTTGGGCTTGTGTGTGTTAATAAATCTCCCGACTCTGATGTTTCGTTCGGCTCTGGTAAACGATCACGCATTTCTATAATTAATCGTTCCGCTGTTTTTTTACCAACACCAGGGAGCTTGGTTAAACCTACAACATCCCCCGAATGAACCCGCTCTGCAAATTCATTCGCCGTCATTCCAGAGACAATCGCTAAGGCCATTTTAGGCCCCACACCATTTACTTTTAAAAGTAAGCGAAATAGTGCGCGTTCTTTTTCTGAACTAAAGGCATACAAAGTGTGGGCATCTTCACGCACAATTAAATGGGTAAATAAAATAACTTCATTATTAATTTCTGGCAAGTCGATAAAGGTCGTCATTGATGCCAATAACTCATAACCCACACCTGCCACATCCAGTAATAAATCAGGGGCTTGTTTGTGAAGTACCGTACCGCGTAATCGTCCAATCATAATTTATCCATTTGCTGCTAATGCTTTTTGTAAACGTATTTTCGTTGCCCCGACATGCGCATGGCTTAATGCGATTGCAAGCCCATCAGCGGTATCTTCTTGAATTTTACCTTGCAAGTTTAACAGTAATTTTACCATGTGCTGGACTTGTGACTTATCAGCACTGCCTTTGCCGACAACTGCCTGTTTAATTTCTCGGGCACTGTATTCAAAAACAGGCACATTTTGCATCACCGTAGCACAAATAGCAGCTCCGCGTGCTTGACCTAATTTTAAAGCAGACTGCGGGTTTTTTGATAAAAATACTTCTTCAATCGCCATTTGCTGTGGTTGAAACTCACGAATCAAAAGCTCAACTTCTTGATATATCTTGCCTAAGCGCTCAGGAAAATTAGCTGTGCCTAAGCGAATACAAGTGCTAAATATATGCTTGCTGTGACGGCCATCACTTTCAATAATGCCTATGCCGGTAATCCGCGACCCTGGGTCTATTCCTATTATTCTCATTCCCCTATGTTTCCTTTTTGTTTTATTTATTGAGCTTACCAGATTCTAGGGGGAATGGGTAACTCAATTAATCGCGATAGCTTGCGAAACCAACTAAGCATTGCTGTCATCAATCAATGCGCACTAAGGTCATGTGTTTCAATTAGACGATGGAAGTTTAAATAGTTGTTCATCGGGTATCGCATCCTCAATGAGCTCTAGCGTTGATTCTGCTGCTGCTTTGATCATCTAAATGATCAAAGCACGGGAGTAACGCAGAGCTGGGGAAGATCTGAATGCTAGAACCTTTTAGGTCAATCTTTTATCTTTAGTAAATATTTGGTAGCTTTAGCGGCCGCTTTAAACGCTCCAATCCCTTCTTTTTTCGGGCAGCAATATACCCCATGATCATCAATATAGGCTTGTGCAGGTGGCTTGGCTGATTTAGTCCAAATTTCATCGTAGCTAAAATTATGTTTATCGAGCCACGCTTTTATGGATGTTTCCATTTTTTCGGTTTCTTGCTGAGTTTTCATCTCAGAAAAACGTGCGGTTAAAATTAAGATTTTAGAAAATTCGGCAAGTTCCCGCGTAAAGTCCACCGCGCCATCAATCGGCTCACCAATAGCTGTTTTTCCTTTGGTATAAGTACGATCAGCGAGTACCCCGTCAAGGTCGAGGCAGATGGTTGATTTACCGGTTGATTTAAAGTTATTGCGGCGGGCGCTAGCTTTTTTAGTTTTAACAGGTTCTTCTTTTAAGGTAGAACGTCTGGTTTTTCGTGGGCTTAAATCTTGCTTATCTGCTTTGGGCGGTGGCGGCCCAGGGACTACACTTATGATCGCATCTATCGCTGCGTGGCCATCAAGCCATGGGTCATCGAGCCAATCATCACCACTCCACACCTTGCCATAATGCTCCTTAGTATGATGCAAGCCGGGCAAGCGAAACCATGAGCCTAAGCTACCTTCTTTCACTTTTTTGGGAAACGTTTCTGGCTCTTCATCTAAGTTATTGCCCTCCCACTGGGTCACAAAACTTTTCGCCAACATGTACACATCTTCGGTGGGCGCAGGCTCTCTAAATAATACCCATAGGTGATAACCACCTGCGCCGTTGGTGTCTATTAATAGAGGGTCATAACCCATTTTTTGAAAATCACGCCACCACTTTAGCGCACCATTTAAGTTACGACGTGCATGGTCTTCAGCCGCCACGGAGTCACTATCGTGGCAATCAATATCAATGCCCAACCATTTACTGGTCGTTTCTTTGGATTTTTCATGCAAGCCGATAATTTGTGGTTTGTGATGATGACGGCTCGCAAAATGGCGGGTGAGTTTATCCAGCGTTACCATATCTTCACCGCGCATGTCTTTGCGCGGTAGCGTCATGGCTTTGTAACTTCTGCCTTCTTTAATGCGTTCACTGGGGGTAAGAACTGAATATTGGCCCCACACATCTTTGCGGTTGACCATGTTTTGCATCGCCCATTCCGCAAGCTCGGTGGCTCGTTCTTTCCATTCTTCGCCGATAATTTCGTGTTTGGTTGCCATTGTTTAAACTTCTATTAATTTTGCATTTCGGATGTAAGCAGGCTTCCATTGTACGCTCGTTAGCCGTTTTAAACTGTCGAGTAATTCATCATTCGGAATCGCTTCTAGCTCATAAATATTACCAATGCTAATCCATGTTTTTGCGATAAAAGCACTTTTGCGCCAATTGATTTTATCCAGTTGTAATGGCTTATCGCAATGTGAGCAATTAAGAGAATTAGTGATTTCTTGCAGATCATGTTTACACGACGTACAACGCGCCTTTTTTACGTTACTGCCCAAAACAAATTGTGGCTGTAAAAAGCTCTCCAAGGCTAAATAGCAAAAGGGTTTATCTGTTTGTGGTTCTAGCTCAATATCAGGAGAGCAGCCCATAAAGGTGAAATAGGATAAGAACTTATCGCCCACGGTATAATGATCAGCCCCTAGTAAATCAACAAGTTCAGCCCCTAACAACGCGAGACTATCTAGGTGCTTCCGTAAGTTATCTAGGTCGATTTCCAACCCTGAATCTACTGGATAAAGTACTAATTTAAACTCACTATTCATAGATTGATTTCTCTCTCCTAAAACTATTTAACGCTTAAATTCACCGACAGAGTGCGCATTATAACGGAGCTTTGCACCAGCGGTCAGTTTAAAAGTATAAGCGCTTGTCAGCGTTCGTCATCCTAAAAACGGGTCTTTTGATACCTCACAAAGTACTGATTTAACGCCATCTCGCCGATTATTCGCTGCATTAAAGAACACCACAAAATAAAAACAAGCCGGTGTAAATAAGAGAAGCGAAATGAAAACACTAAAATTACTAACATTACTAACATTATTTACCGCTATAACATTTAACCTAAGCGTTTCGGCGAATGAGTCTTTATGGCAAGATGTTGTGCCGACTACCAAGAATTTTAAAACGTTAGCCCTAGGCGTTTCGCAGATTAGCGCTATAAAAGAAACACACCATAATGCAAGAACGTTAACCTTAAATGAAGCAAGTATGGGGGACGCGCTTCAACAGCCTCAGTCAATTAATTTACCATTGCCAACTGGTGGAATGATTGCAGTGACTATTGAGTCAGATAATATCCTACCTGCAGCGTTAGCAAACAAATACCCCGACATTCAATCTTACCGCGTGCTACCTAATCAACAGCTTATTTCTGGTCGTTTAGATATGACAGAAAAAGGTTTTCACGGCATGTTGCAATTGCGTAATGGCGAAACAATTTTTATTGATCCTGTTTCGCGCTCAGAGACAACGGCTAACACTTACGTAACTTACAAAAAACATGATCAACACCAAGATAAAAGTTATTCCTGCGGTGTTGACCATGCAAGTTCTACAAACCCAATGATGCCAGGGATTGCGTCTCAGAGCCTAGTAAACGATACCAGCCTTGCAGGTATTAAAGCCAAACTTAACCCCACATCAACACGAATTAATTATCGTATTGCGATAGCAGCAACAGGTGAATATGTTAAAAAATCAGGCGGTACGGTTGCCAGTGCATTAGCCGCAATTTCAACGACCTTAGCGCGCGTTAATCAAGTCTATGAGAGAGACTTAGGTATCCACTTAACACTAGTTGAAAATAATGATTTGATTATTTATACCGATGCCGAATCTGACCCTTATGATGCGAAAGACCCTATAAGCTTAATTAACCAAAATCAACTGAATACAGATCACGTTATTGGCTCGCAAAACTACGATATTGGTCACTTATTTACCACTAATAGCGGTGGTGGTGTAGCAGCTATTGCTAGTCTTTGTAATGATTCGCGTAAAGCCTTGGGTGTTTCTGGTATTACCAATCCTTTTAATGATAGCTTTAATATTGATTTTGTTGCCCATGAAATTGGTCATCAACTCGGTGCAACACATACTTTTAACAGCACTGAAGGCTCGTGTTCGGGTACACGCACTAACTTTAGTTCATTTGAGCCAGGTAGCGGCTCATCGGTTATGGCTTATGCAGGCTCTTGTGGTGTGGATAACTTGCAGTCAAATTCAGATGCGATGTTTCATATTGGCAGCATTGAACAGATCAGGTCTTATACTCAACAAGGCTTGGGGGCAACATGTGGCGTGCGCAGCAGCAAATTAAATCAAGCACCGATTGCAGATGCCGGGATAGATTACACCATTCCAGCACGAACGCCTTTCGAATTAACAGGAAATGCACAAGACTCTGACAGCGATAGTTTGGTGTATGGCTGGCAACAAGTGGATGCAGGGTCAGATTCTTTTGATGGTGAGGATAAAGGCGATAATGCTTTATTTAGAGCGTATGTGTTAAATAATAATGCCAGCCGCACTTTTCCTAGTTTAGATAGTTTATTACCAGGCAAAGAAATTAAAGGTGAAACGTTACCCACAGAAACTCGTGAGCTTAATTTCAAATTTGTCGTACAAGATGGCTTCAATTCAGCACGCAGCGATGCCATGAAAATTAATGTGAAACGTACAGGCAGTCGCTTTGCACTTGAAAAGCCACGCGCTTATTATGCTTTAGGAAAAAATCACACCGTTAAATGGAATGTAGCCAATACCAATAAAGCACCCGTTAGCTGTGATAGTGTTGATCTTTCATTATCTACCGATGGTGGTTACAGCTTTGCTCATAGTCTCGTTAAGCATGTCCCTAATTCTGGTAGCGCGAGTGTCTTTTTAGAAACAAGCTTGCCAGAAGTTTATCAGGCAAGATTCAAAGTAAAATGTAGCGATAATATCTTTTTCGCTATCTCCAATAAAAATACTAGACTTACTTTAGGCAGTACCGAAGATGCCCCTGAAGTAGGGCCTGAAGATGAATTATTGGATAAATCGGTTAACAAAAAGACACAGAAGGAAAAGTCAGCAGGCTCAACAGACTTTCTTTTATTCGCATTATTGCTTGTTGGATTTTTAACAAGAAAACGAGTTTAATAATTAAGGATGTCTTCATAGAGAGCCTGGTCAAGTCCAATTACTTTTAGCTTGCCAAGTCTGCCTGATATTATCCACAAAGGTCAGCGCAATATATTTAGTGCTTTGCTTGCAATGACTTAAAAGCGAATGCGTAATAATTATTACGACTCACTTCGTTAAAAATTGCGACAAATTTTTCTACGCTAAATTCTAATCGACTTAATCAGGTTCTCCATGACTAGTGTAGGGTTTTATCATCAATAGTGACATTGGCATCACTAAATAATCGTTTAACATCAACAGCATCTAACTGGTAATGGGTATTACAAAACTCACAGTTGATGCTGATATTGCCTTGTTCAGCAACCATGTCATTAACTTCCTTTTCGCCGAGTGAGTAGACGGTACCTTCGATTTTTTGTTGCGAACAGCTGCACTCGAAATGTACTGCTTGAGAGTCATAAAGCCGGATCTCTTCTTCATGGTAAAGTCTGTGTAGTAATTCACTGGCATCAAGCGTTAATAACTCTTCTTTTTTAATGGTTTCTGCTAATACGGTGGCATGCGTCCAATGATTGTTTTGGCTGGTTTTATCGAACATATCTTCAGGCAGGCTTTGTAGCATTAATCCTGCGGCATGTTTCTCATCAGCTGCAAGCCATAATTGGGTTTTTAGTTGTTCTGATTGCGTAAAGTATTCTTTGAAGCAGTCTGCCAATGTCTCGCCATTGAGTGATACTAAGCTTTGGTAACGTTCACCTTGTTGTTGGCCTTTTTTGGGAGTGTTTTCGACACTAATTACCATAGTACCAGCGCCAAATAATTGATTAAATGACGCATCGCTGGGAATATCACCTTGCCAATGCGCAATACCACGAATTCCTGCATTTGAATTTGCTTGCACAACAAGCATAGTAACGGGTTGAGTACCCCGAATTTGTAGTGTTAATGAGCCATCAAACTTTATGGATTCAGCAAGTAAGCTAATAGCGGCAAGTGCTTCGCCTAAAACATTTCTAACAGCGGGTGGGTAGTCATTGGTATCTTGAATTTCCTGCCATGTTTCTTCTAGGGATACCCATTCACCACGGGTATGGAGGTTTTCAAGCGTGAAGCGTTGGAGGGAGTTTGCCATGTTCATTACCGTAAATTGATAGAGGTAATTATTACATGACTCGACGGTTGTGCTTAGTTTTATTGTTAATTCTGGTGTTATCTAAAGTTATACGGAGCTAGCGTGCAACACCTGGAAAAATAATCACAGAGTTACTTGGCTGATACTCTCGAATCACAGGCTCTTTGCGACCATGTTTGGCTTTATACATTTGATGATCTGCAATTTTGATTAAGCCATCAATAGTATTGCCGTGGATAGGGTAGGCCGATACGCCAATACTTGCGCCAATTTGAATCGTTACACCGTTAATATTTATATCCTGTGAAATCAAAGCAATAAATTTATGAGCCATAGCTTCAAGGTTTGTTAAGGTACCTTCTTTCATTAAAAGGCCCATTAAAAATTCGTCGCCACCCAAGCGAGAAATTTGATCACCTTTTCTTGTCGCTAGTTCTAAGCGTTGCGCGACAATTTTTAAAACGTCATCACCCGTTGCATGCCCATAAACATCATTCACTTGTTTAAAACCGTTGAGATCAAGAAACATTAGCGCCATTACTTTATTTTTTTCTTTTGCTGTTTCAAGCATTTCTTCGAGCAGCTCAGTAATATAGCGACGGTTGGGTAGTCCTGTTAACTCATCATGGTTGGCGATAAAGGCATTTTGATCCGCCTCGATGGTTTTTTCCTCGACCGACGCCTCTAACGATTGCTGTAACAAAAAGTTTTGCATCAAGTAACTGTTACGAATGTGTTGTGAGAAATAACCAATACTCGTCGCCCCGATTAAAAATGCAATGTTGATCCACATGTGCGCTGTGGGCATGTCTTTTTGAATCGCTACAAAAGCGTAGGATGAAATTATGGTTGCAATTAACAAAGCAGAAGTGCGTATACTAAAATAAGACCATGCAAATATAGTCATAATGATAATAAGCAAGGTGGCTAAATAGATTTGTGAGGCGTAGTCGGTTGGTAGTGCGAGATAAATTGAAACTACAACACCTACCGCCGCGACTAGATAAATACTCGACATAATATAGTCGTAATACTTATCAAAATAACTCTGATATGTGAGTACAAAGCCAAGCATAAGGCCTGCGATAACAATGCCCCGAATAGCTAAAACATCGGAGAGAGACGAACTTAAAGAAAACACATCAATAATCGAAAAGAGTACGAATAACACAGCACCCAACATACACATGCTACGGGAGTTCTTTAATCTATCTATCAATATATACGATTGAAAAGCATCTTTCTGAGAGGCTGTTATCTTATCCATAATGCAATCTTGTTTTTATTAGTTTTTTAGAAATGCAAGAGTGACATTGCCTATGTACTCTTTATTGTTATTTTTAAGTTCACCTAGAATAACTGAATTTTATTTTTAGGTCTGTTTTAGCCGATAAGTGGTGTTTCTGATAGATTTCACACAAATTATAGGCGTATAAAAGGCGGAGACAATCGGTTTGCTCCGCCTTCAAAGTTTCTTTTAGTTTCTAATTAAAACTGGTAACCAAACTTTACAAGCGCTCTAGCATTATCGAAGCCTGTCTTTTTACCTGCTATTTCAAACTCTTGTGCTTTAACAAAACGTGCTTCTGCGCCAAGGAACATATTATTAGGGAGTTCATAGCGCCCGCTCACACCAAGCCCAAAGGTAAATACGCCATCATCTCCCGCTGCGTTTTCAACCTTGGTGTAACCGATTGATGGGCCAAAACCTGCTGTTACTTTAGGAGCGACTTTATACATATGATGTGGGTTTAATTCAAATGCCTGAGTCTTAAAACCATGCTTATCACTTTGCAAATAACTGACACGTTGTCTTATGGTGTGATTTGGAGCTTTTAGTAACGGACAATTAATAGACACTTCAACACCCACTGGCGAAAATACATCGACATTATCATCTTTAGCTTGCATAACACCGCCAACAACCGCTACGGCCACATCCGTTTTATAACCTGGTTTCATCACCGGCAATACCTGCCAGCTTTCTGCTTGAACGCTGAGTGGTAAGGCTATGGTTGTTGCCAATAATGCGGCAGTAAGTAAAGTTGTACGTTTCATAAGGATGCTCCTTGTTTTAAATATGATTAAAAAATAAGCAGTATAGCAGAGTAATGCGTTGCGTCTGTAACCCAGCTCACATACGTTACTCAACCCCTATTAATTCAACATCAAATACCAAAACAGAATTTGGTGGAATCACCCCACCTGCGCCTCGTTCACCATAGCCGAGCTTCGAAGGAATAATTAAGGTACGTTGTCCGCCTACTTTCATTCCCTGAACGCCTTGATCCCAGCCTTTAATAACACGCCCTGCACCAAGAGGAAACTTAAAGGGAGTGCCGCGAGTACGCGAGCTATCGAATTGCTTGCCATGGAAATTATCGGCTTTAGCATCAAATAACCAGCCAGTGTAATGAACGGCAACGGTTTGTCCTTTTTTTGCTTCCGCACCTTTACCGGCTTTTACATCATTTTTTACTAGTGAGGTGGGAGCTACGGTTGTTTTTTGTTCTGAAGTAGCGGTATTCTTTGGCTCTGCATGGGTATTCGCTATAAATGCAAAAGGTGTTGTTAATAATGCTAAGTAAATAAATACGCGTGATACTTTATTCATTTTATATTTTCCTTGAGGAATTTCTGATTAACCTAGTTGAGGTTCTGTAAGTCTCTAGGGCATCATATCCTAGGCGCACTTTATAATGAATGCTTATTGTCTTCATGAAAAATGCACGACGGAGATGATGCCCTAGGAGCTTGTCCGAGAACTGATTAGCCTACTGCGAAAAAGCTATTTTTGTCAGGTTTTCTGCTAATTTTCATCGAAGAGAACAACTATTCGCTGAAAATGATCAAAAAACCTGCCTAAAAATTGCTTTCTCTCGCTACGGCTACAGTTCTCGGACAGGCTCCTAGAGACTTACCCTACGGGGCTTAGCCAAGTTTCCAATTTATTCGTTATTGATTTGAACCTTAGAATGACTATCTTAAAATCAATGCCTCGAACTTGGAAACTTGGCGTTGCTAGAGTTTATGGAACTTAATCAGGATCTCCTTAATGTTTATTAGTTTTAAATGTTGCTGATAACGTTGTATTTAAGCTTTATCCAAATCAAAAGCTTCATGTAAGCTACGTACCGCAAGTTCTAGATACTTCTCATCGACAACCACCGATACCTTAATTTCAGACGTTGAAATCATGTGGATGTTGATATTTTCATCGGCGAGTGCCTTAAACATATCGGTCGCAACACCTGCATGAGAGCGCATTCCACCACCGATAATAGAGACCTTAGCAATTTTGTCATCACCGCTTACATTTTTTGCTCCGAGCTTTTCACCGGTATTATTAAGGATTTTCATTGCTTGATCATAATCATTGCGGTGTACGGTGAAGGTAAAATCAGTCGTGCCATCGGTTCCATTATGGGCTGTAGCAATATTTTGCACTATCATATCAATTTCGATATTTGCCGACGAAATATCACCAAGAATTTTAAACGCCACGCCCGGTTGATCCGGTACACCGGTTATCGTTAACTGAGCTTCATCTTTATTGAACGCCACACCGCGAACTAAAACTTCTTCCATTATATCTTCCTCACGCGTTACTAGCGTACTTTTTCCGTCATCGCCGTCATCAAAGCTGGATAAAACTCGAATCGGCATATTGTATTTATGGGCAAATTCCACGGCTCTAATCTGTAAAACCTTTGAACCTTGGCTTGCCATTTCTAACATTTCTTCTAAGGCTAATTTGGGAATGTGCTTAGCTTCTGGCACCATGCGCGGGTCGGTGGTGTACACGCCATCCACATCGGTATAGATTTGGCATTCATCAGCACCCAGTGCAACCGCTAACGCAACAGCCGTTGTATCAGAGCCACCACGACCCAAAGTCGTAATGTTACCTTCGCTATCAACACCTTGAAAACCTGCCACCACCACTACTTTCCCCGCATTAATATCAGCTTGAATTTTACTGCCGTCGATTTTACTAATGCGTGCTTTACAAAAAGCGCTGTCCGTCATCAACCTTGCTTGTGTGCCAGTGTATGACTTTGCAGGGCAATCTAGTGCTTCCAGCGCAAGGCTTAGCAAGCCGATAGTGACTTGTTCGCCAGTTGATAAAACCACGTCTTTTTCACGTGAAGAACCATGCGGGTTTAGCTCATTTATTAATGCGACTAACTTATTGGTTTCACCTGACATCGCAGAAAGTACCACCACAATAGAGTCTCCACGATTACGATAACGCGCGACTCGTTTAGCCACTTCACGAATTCTTTCAGGTGAGCCTACGGATGTTCCTCCGTATTTTTGAACGATGAGTCTTTGTTTGTTTGTTGTCATGCGAGTTGTTCCTTCACCCAAGTTTCAACCGAAGTTAGCGCAGCAGGTAGTGCCGCAGCATTACTGCCGCCGCCTTGTGCCATATCGGGTCGCCCGCCACCTTTACCGTCAATCTGGCTGGCAACGTGCTTCAATAAATCCCCCGCTTTTATTTGTGCTGTTTCTGCCTTAGTTACACCTGCCACCAAGCTTACTTTTCCATCGACGACTGTTGAAACAATCACAACGGCTTTGCCTAATTTATTCTTTAATTGGTCCACTGTATCGCGTAATGATTTAGGGTCTGCACCTTCAAGGTTAGTGGCAAGCACTTGAATGCCAGACACTTCAGTCGCATCCGAGGCTAAATCAGAACCTGCTTGCGCCGCTAGCTTTTGCTTTAATTGCTGCAATTCTTTTTCTAAAGAGCGTGATTTTTCTAATACCAACGAAACCTTTTCTTCGACGCCCTTACTACTTGATTTCACCAAATTTGCAATTGTGTCTAATTGATTAGAGCGAGCCTCGATCCATTCTAATGCTGATGCGCCTGTAACTGCTTCAATACGGCGAACTCCCGCTGCCACACCACTTTCACTGGTGATTTTAAATAAGCCAATATCACCGGCACGTTTCACATGAACGCCACCACAAAGTTCAGTTGAGTAACCAATGTTTACGACGCGAACTTCATCGCCATATTTTTCACCAAACAGCGCCATTGCACCTTGTTTAATGGCTTCATCCATATTGGTTACGGTTGATTTTGCTTCGGCATTAAGACGAATTTCATCATTAACCATGTGCTCAACTAAGCTTATTTCTTGCGTAGTCAGAGGGTCAGTGTGCGCAAAATCAAAGCGCAAATAAGTGGGCGTAACCAAGGAGCCTTTTTGCTCTACATGCTCACCCAAAACATTACGTAATGCTTTGTGCATGAGATGTGTAGCAGAATGATTTAAGACAATTGCTTGGCGACGATCCTCTGCTACTTTAGCGGTAACTTTATCGCCTACTGTTAATGTACCTTTTTGCGTCACTCCGTTATGAATAAAAGTAGTGCCTTGTTTTTGAGTATCTTGTACCTCAAAAATAGTCTCGCCAGATACCAGTAACCCCGTATCACCCACAGGGCCACCCGACTCAGCATAAAACGGTGTTGTTTTTAAAATAAGCTGAGCTTGTTCGCCCTTGGTTAAAGAGGCAACCTTTTTACCTTCAATAAAAATTGCCTCGATTTCGACCTCATCTGCCGTTTTATCATAACCGCTAAAGTGAGTGGTGCTATTCACGTCAAGCTTATCGTTATAGTCGGTTTCAAATT
This sequence comes from Thiotrichaceae bacterium, assembly GCA_026989335.1. Taxonomy (GTDB): domain Bacteria; phylum Pseudomonadota; class Gammaproteobacteria; order Thiotrichales; family Thiotrichaceae; genus Cocleimonas. The sequence continues at coordinate 17,061 of JALSJN010000040.1, read as the reverse complement.
TACCTGCCGCACGGGCACGTTCACGCTGTTGGTTCATTGCAGCGTCAAAACCAGCTTCATCAACCTTTAGATTCTGCTCGCGCGCAATATCAGCGGTCAAGTCTAAGGGAAAACCATAGGTATCATAAAGCTTAAATAATACTTCTCCTGCTATGGTATCTCCTTCCATTTCCTTGATCGCCTCATCTAATATTTTCATTCCTTGATCAAGCGTTTCGGCAAAGCGTTTCTCTTCTTTTAATAACGTTTCTTCGACCTTTTTTTCTGCCTTAGCAAGTTCAGGGTAAGCTCCCCCCATTTCTTTAACCAGTGGTTTAACAAGCTTGTAGAAGAATGCATCCTTCAGGCCTAGCTTATGCGCATGACGAGCGGCACGACGAATAATACGGCGTAATACATAACCACGTCCTTCATTAGAAGGTACAACACCATCGACAATCATAAATGAGCAAGAACGAATATGGTCTGCGATCACTTTGAGTGAGGCGTTATTTAAGTCATTAGTTGCGGCTAAGCCCGCGATGAATTTAAGCAGGTTTTGAAACAAATCAATATCATAGTTGCTATGCCCCTTTTGCAAAATTGCGGCTAATCTTTCCAAACCCATACCTGTATCAACAGAAGGCTTGGGTAAGGGATTCATCGTGCCATCTTTTGAACGGTTGTACTGCATGAAGACCAAGTTCCAGATCTCGATAAATCTGTCACCATCTTCTTCTGCTGTACCCGGAGGGCCACCCCAAATATGCTCACCATGGTCATAAAAAATCTCAGAGCATGGCCCACAAGGGCCGGTATCACCCATTGCCCAAAAGTTGTCACTGTCGTATTTTTTACCGGGTTTATCACCGATACGACTGATGCGTTCTTTAGGAAAGCCAATTTTGTTAATCCAAATATTCTCAGCTTCTTCGTCATCGGCATACACCGTGATCCATAGTTTGTTCGCGGGTAATTTAGCAACCTTGGTTAAATATTCCCAAGCATAACTGATAGCATCTTCTTTAAAGTAATCGCCAAAACTAAAGTTTCCGAGCATTTCAAAAAAGGTGTGATGACGGGCGGTGTAACCCACATTTTCTAAATCATTATGTTTGCCGCCTGCACGCACACAACGTTGTGAGGTTGTGGCGCGTGTATAGTTACGTTGCTCTTCACCCAAGAATACATCTTTAAATTGCACCATACCCGCATTGGTGAATAGTAAGGTTTTGTCATTTCCTGGAATGAGGGAGCTTGAAGCTACTTTATTATGTTTTTTACTCGCAAAAAAATCGAGAAACCCCTGTCTGACTTCTGCGGTACTGGGTACGTTCTTTGACTCTAATGACATGCGTGACTCTACTTACATTTTTGGATGAAAGTGTATTGTCTACGGTTGTTGTGGGAGTTTCAAGCGACCTTTTGAAATTTTATGTATTATGACTTTCTCGAAAGGTCTCATCAATTAAATAGCCAGTTATACAGCATGCGATCGGGGGTGAAAGCAAGCCTCCGGCAATTAGTAAACCTCCAATATATAAACCGATCATTATGCTCTTATGCTTTTCAATATCTCCTTTATTGATAGCGAAATATGCAGCGGGTACATTGTATAAAACCAAGGCGCTAAATAGATGGATAAAACCAAAGTGCCGCGCTAATTTGGGCCCAATTGTGATGGTATAAATAATGTAATAACAGCGGTGAGTAACATCAGAAGCATATATATTTTGCCAGTTAATTGATGTTTTGAAGTCCCTTTTGTTTTACTAACTAATAAGTAGCTCCCTAACAAAAAAGTAGGGGCTACAGTTGCTAAGTGTAAATAAGCTAAATAGATATATGGCATATTTAGTGTGAGACCTTTGCACGGGTGGGTGGCGAAAGAAATATTGGGTTAAATTTTACGGATTGAGGCGGGAAATGAAGCTAATAACGAGTTATTAGCAAGTTTTCCAACGAAAAGCAGTGAAATTTAAGTCTTATTTACCCGTCATCCGAGTCGTGCAAAGGAGGTCTCAGTGTGTTAATTATTTCAACTAGTCTACAGTAGCGCGGATCACTTCAGAATCAAACCCTCGCCCTGAAAGAAAACGTATTTGTCGTGCTTTTTCTTTAAAATCTTCTGGTTTTTTCAGCCCAAACTTTTTCTCACGCTGTTCTTTAGCGAGTTTAAACCAGTCTATTTCTGCTTCTTGCATAGCCAATTGAATCAAGGTGGCTTTTATTCCTCGCTGCCTTAATTCATTGGAAATTTTAATCACCCCCTGACCACGCCCGCTTCGATAACGGATAAAACTTTCTACAAAGCGTTCTTCATTTAGATAATTACTTTCTTCCAACTCATTGAGTAATTCTTCTAAATCTACGCCTTCAATATAGTCTTTTTTCTTTAACTTATTTTTGATTTCTAAACGTGAGTGTTCGCGCATGGCGAGTGAATAAATAGCTGAGTTTTTGCAGCGGTCGAAGTTACTTCTTTTAGTAAAACCTAGTTTACTGGTTTTCTTTTTGGCTTTTTTATTATTGGCATATTGGTTTTGCTTAGCGTATTTATTGGGTGGGTTAATTTTGACTTTTTGAATTTTCGTTTTTGGCTTTTCTTCTATTTGTTTTAGGATGTCGTTTATATTTACTATTTCACTCATATTAATTTACTCACTTACTGATCAACATTCTTCTAGAGAGACCCTGATCAAGTCCAATTATTTTTAGCTTGCCAAATTTGCCGATATTATCCACGAAGATAGGCGCAAAAAATAGCGACAAATTTTTCTACGCTAAAATCCAATCGACTTAATCAGGCCTCCCCTAGAAAGACTATTGTCCTTGCTATAATAACATCGGCACTTCCTTTTGAGCTGTAACGATGTATTTATAGTGAGCTACCATTTTTTGTTCTTGAAATGCTGAACTCAATTATTAGAGTGGATCGTTTAGCTCTTGGTGAGCCTTTAAAAGTAAAAACCCCTCAGAGAGGGGTAAGGGGAGGGCTGAAAATGTAGTGATTATTGCACACAAGTATTGCGAATTAAGCTATGGGAAGGATCAGGGATTCTTAACTCATTATAATTGCGTACAATAATCTACGAACAAGTATATCTTATCTGCTATTTTTTTGCAGAAGTTTTTTTCACTTCGCCCGTTTTGGTATCAATAACTTCCTTTGTCGCTTCTTCTGTTTCATTTTTAGGTAGAAGTTTTTCGCGTATTAGCGCTTCTAACTCATCAGCAATTTTTGGATTCTCTTTCAGGTAAGTGCCCGAGTTATCTTTTCCTTGACCAATCTTCTCACCTTTGTAGCTGTACCATGAGCCTGCTTTATTGACTAAACCTTCCTGTACCCCAAGGTCTAATAACTCACCGACGTGCGAAACACCTTCACCATATCTAATTTCAAATTCTGCTTGCTTGAAAGGAGGAGCCATTTTGTTTTTAACCACTTTTACGCGGGTTGCGTTGCCGACAATTTCATCGCCTTTTTTGATGGCTCCGATACGGCGAATATCAAGACGTACCGAGGCGTAAAATTTAAGTGCATTACCACCCGTGGTTGTTTCTGGGCTACCGAACATAACACCGATTTTCATACGGATTTGGTTGATGAAGACGACCATGGTATTCGAGCGTTTAATATTAGCCGTTAATTTACGCAAGGCTTGCGACATTAAGCGTGCTTGCAAGCCCATGTGTGAGTCACCCATATCACCTTCAATTTCTGCTTTAGGTGTTAAGGCAGCCACTGAGTCAATGACGACCATATCAACACCGCCAGAGCGCACTAACATATCGGTAACTTCTAAGGCTTGCTCGCCAGTATCAGGTTGTGAGATTAATAGCTCATCAATATTTACGCCTAACTTTTTTGCATAACCAGGGTCAAGTGCATGCTCTGCATCAATAAAGGCTGCGGTGCCCCCTGCTTTTTGACACTCTGCAATGGCATGCAAGGTCATGGTCGTTTTACCGGATGACTCTGGGCCGTAAATTTCGATCACGCGTCCTTTAGGTAGCCCGCCTATGCCGAGTGCTAAGTCGAGTGTTAATGACCCTGATGAAATCACATCAATATTTCTTGAGGCGGCTGAGTCGCCCATGCGCATGACTGTGCCTTTACCGAATTGTCTTTCGATTTGCCCAAGTGCTGCTGCTAATGCTTGTTTTCTTTGCTCATCCATTTTTTTGTCCTTTGCTTTTTCTAGCTTCCGTTAATTGATGTGAGTATCTTAATCGTTGACTCCCTCAATTCGTGAGGGAGTCATAAAAAAGTTTAAATTAATTTAAATCAGTCATTTATTAGAGCTAGTTACTCTTTGTTCTATTATAGGTATAATGACGAACATAAAGCAAACAAAATATTAATTAATTATTTCACTTATCTTATTTAGTGCAAAATCAACGGCTTGCGCTCTTATAGAATCTCGATTACCGTTAAAAAAACATGTTTCAACAATCCCTTGTTGTCCTTTACGTTGCCAGCCAAAACAGACTGTGCCGATAGGTTTATCGTCACTGCCTCCTTCTGGCCCTGCAATGCCGCTAATAGAAACGGCAATATTTGCCTGAGAGTTTAACAGTGCGCCTTGTGTCATTTCTTTTACAACCGCTTCACTAACTGCACCATGTGCTTCCAAGGTTGATGCTTGCACACCTAGCATATCAACTTTAGATTGGTTGCTATAGGTCACAAAACCGCGATCAAAAATGGCAGAACTACCTGCTAGATCTGTTATTTGTTTTGCTAACCAACCGCCGGTGCAGGATTCGGCTGTAGCGACGCGTAATTTATTTTTATGCAAATTTTCTGAAACTTTTTGGATTAGTGTGGTCATATGAGAATCACTTACTTAATTTATTACCATGAGTTAAGGGTGTGTTAAGCAACTTAGGTTGATAATTTAGCGGTTATAAAACTTGAGTATCAAATAAAAATAAGCTGTAAAGCAATTCTCAAGCGGTTTTTTGTAATGTAAAACCGTTTGCAGACTTGCTCATTTCAGTGCACACGAGATTTTATCATGCCTAAGAAAGCGGCAATAGCTTTAATGCTATTCATCCCCTGGTTAATTAGCGCTTGCGGTGGAAATACAAATGAAACAGACCCTGTACAAGAAAGCAATAATAGGCTCGAAGTACTTGCCAATAATCATATTGTCACAAACAAAAAAGATGCAGCTGCATTTTTAACTCGTGCTACGTTTGGACCTACCACAGAAAGCATTAATCAACTGATTAAAGATAAAAGTTACGAAAATTGGTTGGCAAATCAATTAACGCTTACACCAAGCTTTCATTTACCCAAAGTTATTCAACGCGCGACGAAAATGTGTGCAAATTTAGATGATGACGGTACAAAGCTTAAAGACTCATGGGAGTTTGTTTACCCGCGTTTACAAATTTGGTGGGAAACGGCTTTGCATGCACCTGATCAACTACGCCAGCGTATGGCATTTGCGTTAAGCGAAATTATGGTTATTTCAGATTCAGATGGCTTGGGCTTAAGTGATTATCAAAAAGCGGTTACCAGTTATTATGATGTCTTGGTCAAACATAGTTTAGGGAATTATCGTGATTTGCTTGAAGAGGTCACCTTGCATCCCGCGATGGGTGATTTTTTAAGTATGAGTCGTAATCAAAAAGCCAATAAAAAAGAGAATATTCGCCCTGATGAAAACTATGCACGTGAGATTTTACAGTTATTTAGTATCGGTGTTCATCAGTTAAATATTGATGGCACAGAAAAGTTAGATGGTTCTACTAGTAAAGGCGGCAATCCAATCCCAACTTATGACCAACAAACCATTGAGGCCTTTGCAAAAGTGTTTACGGGTTGGAATTATGCCGACTTAAAATGGCAACAATATGCAGGTAATGCGGATAAAACGCGCCCACTGGTGGCGGTCGAAAAATACCATGACACTTCCACTAAAACACTTTTAAATGGTGCAAAAAGTCCTGCAGGGCAAACGGCAAAAGCCGACTTAAAGTTTGCTTTAGATAATATTTTTAATCATCCCAATGTTGCGCCTTTTATAAGCAAATTACTGATTCAACGTCTTGTCACCAGTAATCCAAGCCCAGACTATGTAAGGCGTGTTGCTGAGGTTTTTGATAATAACGGTAGCGGTGTACGGGGTGATTTAGGATCAGTTGCTAGTGCAATTCTGTTAGACAAGGATGCATTGGCAGCATATAAACCTGCAAACTTTGGCAAGCTACGTGAACCGTTATTACGCATCAGTCATTTATGGCGTGCTTTTAAAATGCAGCCTACGCTTAAAGAAGGGCATCGCTGGAAACCTGAAAAAACCTGCGGGCAGGGTACTTACCCTTATTACAGCTTTTGGACAAGCATGAACGATTTTAAAAACAAGATAGGTCAAGGGCCGTTACAGGCGAAGTCTGTTTTTAGTTTTTTTACCTCAGGTTTCTCACCAGCAGGAGCGATCAACAACGCGGGGCTTACAGCACCAGAGTTTCAAATAATCAATGAAAATACCAGCGTTGGGGCAAGTAATTTAACCCACACTTTAATTACCCGCCTCAGTGACAGTAAAGCGATGACTGCTGCGTTACTCAATGAGAAAGGTAAAAAACAACGCTCTCAGCTTAATCTATCAATCGAAGCGAAATTAGCCAAAAACACGGATGAGTTGTTAGAACACTTAAACATAGTGTTGCTCAACGGTGAAATGTCACAGCCGCTTAAACAAATTGTGAGTGAGCACTTGAACGAAGAAGGAATTTTCCATAAAGACGAAAGGCAAGGATTAGAGAAAGCGCGTGAAGCAATCTTATTAATCAGTAGTTCGCCTGAGTACTTGAATCAAAAGTAGGAATATGACAATGAAAAGCACGCCTAATTCACAATCAAAATATCGCCGCTCATTTTTAAAATCATTAGTCTTGGGTATCGGCGCATCCTCCTTAATGGCGACACAAGGTAAGCTTAGTTTGATACAATCTGCGATGGCTCAAAGTAGTGACTATACAGCCCTAAACGATCATAAATCCTTAGTCTGTATTTTCTTGGCGGGTGGTAATGATGCGTTTAACATGCTCGTGCCTTATGAAAAAAACGCTTACGATCAATACAAGAAAACACGCAAAAAAATCGCACTGAAACATGAAAACCTTTTACCACTTACAGGTAGTAGCTACGCATTTCACCCTTCAATGCTTGAGCTACAAAGCTTGTATAACAACAAAAAACTAGCCATTGCCGCTAATATCGGCTCACTGATTGAGCCGACTACACGTACAACTTATCAAAATAAAACCGCACAACTCCCCGCGGATCTTTTTTCACACAGTCACCAGCAGGAGTTTTTACAAGCCTGTAGCGCCGCTAAATCAAGTATTCACCCACCCGGCTGGGGTGGACGCATGATGGATATGCTAGCCGCTGCCAATGATCGTCCGCGCGACCCTGCACTGTTTAGTTTTGCCGGTAATAGCGTCTGGCAACGTGGCTTAAACCCTTTAGACTTTGCACTCAACCCCTATACGGGCGTTGATGAAATTCATGCATTTGCCAAAAATGATTGGCCTCGTTGGAAAACTAGCCGCATAGATGCATGGCACAAAATACTAAAAATAAGCAACCCGTCACTAATACAACAGCATATGACAAAGTCCTATATTAGTGCAGAAGAGCGGGTAGGCTTATTGGTTGGGAAAATGGCAGAAGCACCTCAAATAACAACGCCATACCCCGAAGGGAATGACCTTGCTAGTGCCTTAAAGATGACTGCGAAAATGATTTCGATACGCGAAGGTTTAGGCATGAAACGCCAGATATTCTTCCTTAAATTTGGTGGCTGGGATCAGCACGCCAACCAAATCAATGATCATCGTGTACAACTCAAAGTACTCAATGATGCGATGGCAATTTTTTATAAAACGACCGAAGAGTTGGGTGTTGCAGATAGTGTAACCACGTTTACAGCCAGTGAATTTGGTCGCTCATACAGCGCCAATGATGATGGCACCGATCATGGCTGGGCGACGCATAACTTGATAATGGGTGGTGCTGTCAAAGGCGGGAAAATTTACGGCACAATGCCAGAGTTGAAGTTAGATGGCAAAGATGATGCGCGTGATAATGGTCGGTTTATTCCGCAGTACGGTGTTGATCAATACGGTGCTACGTTAGCGCAGTGGATGGGAATGTCGGCAGGTGATGCGGATGAGATATTTCCTAATTTGAAGAATTTTAATACAAAAAATCTTGGGTTTATTTAAGGAGATTCTGATCAAGTCCAACTATTTCGGTGCAATAGAGTGACTATTACGACTCACTTCCTGAAAAATAGCGACAGTTTGTTCTGCGCTAAATTCTAATCGACTTAATCCAGGTTTGCCTTAAATCAGAAATACCTCTGATATCCTGACCTAAAGAGGTTAGCTATTAGAAAGTGATTTTAGTCACAGCGACTTGTAGCCCAGGGTTTACTTCAATATGTAAACGAACAGCTGGGCCAATATAGCGGCTCACGTCTTCTTCATAAAGTTGGTCGGTATTACCGACTTGCTTTATATCGCCTGCAGGTTGTTCGAATAATAGTTTACGTCCACCTTTGGCATCTACAGCGTACAAACGAAAGTAGTCATTTGCGTTGCCGTCCGCATTTAAATAGTGCCAGTAGAAACGTAAATAACTTTTTCCATTTTTAATTCGTACGGGGGGTGAGGTTGCACTATTACCCGTTTTCTTCCAGCGCCTAACTGAGCGGCCACTTATTGCAGTGACGTTGTTGACAGCTGCAATAGCTGGTTTTGGCTTTTTAACCTGTACTGGTGCGGCTGCTACCACGGGTTTAACAGGTTTAGCTTGTGGTTCGTCAATGACAGGGTCAGGTAGGTTATCTATCACGGGTGGTAAATAAGCTTTACGCTTTGGTGCAACATAGGTTGAGCGGGTAGACAAGTAATCCATGAGTGCCGCATATTTAGGCGATGTTTTTTGATCCAAACTATCCAGCATACCAAAGAAATTCTTTGGCTCTACTTCACCAATGCCATAAAAGTGAAGTAATAAGCCGCCGCCGCCTTGTTGCCAAGTATTTAAATATTGCTTGTAAGCTTGTCGCATGCGCGGGTCGTTCTGCGCGCTCATAAATAAATTGAGAACTGCAGGGTCTTTAACGGTATGCGGTGGGTCATAGCGAATTAAATGCTGCCCCGCTTCATAGGCGAGTAACTCTAGGCCGTATTTATCAGCGAGTTTTTTATTCGCATAAATTTGATCACGTAAGCGACTCATTGAGCCACCCTCAGGCCCATTTTTAATCATCCCACCATGCAAAATTTCTTGAAACAGGCGTGATTTTCCACCGTCACCATCTCTGGCCCAAGCTTTAACGGTTGCGCGGTTTTCTTTACGCGCAATGTAGTCGCCAAAGTAGGGTCCAATACCGTAGCCGTCTACACGGTTCCCACAGCCATTAGCTTCTTTCCAGAGTGGACATTCAAGAATTTCTTTGCCGATCCAAGGAACAGAATTAAGTGAGCCAACGACACATTTTACACGGTTACGTTGCCCGCCAAATTCCTTTTTGAAAATCTGACACATTTCAACGCTACGTTTTGCGTACCAGTTAGCACCAAGTAATACGCGGCGTTTACCAGGCGCTACTTTTTTGTAAGGGAAGTTCCAAAGTTTATCCGCTTTGCGTGCGGCATAAGTAGCAGCGGGGAAGATGCTGTTCCACACTTCGTTAGAGTATTCGATATAGACTTTTTGATCTTTGCGTAAACGATTCTTAACCATGCGGGCGTACTGTCGCATATACTCATCATTGGCTTTATACGGCACACTTAACCAAGGTGTTGCATTGATTGCGTTGGCTAAATCAACCATGCGCTCGGCGGGTACACCATTAGGGCCAGTGTAATGTGCTGCGCCTAAGGTGGCGCGTTGCCACCATTCAGTGGCGACGTTGCCGCGCGGGTTAGTCCAAGGCATAAAGCGTAGCGAGTGCATATCACGTACTTTGCGCAGGTAGTCAATATTAAAAATTTGGCGCTTATAGTTATGCTCGTTTCTCTTCGGGACAATACTCAATTTGCGGATGTAATTACCGTTTCTTCTTGGGTCTGTTTGAAGAATTTGTAGCCTTAAGTTACGCTTAGGTGATAATAAATCAAACTCAATATGCCCATTAAAGTCGTTGATTATTTTCAGGTCGCCAGTCATTTTGATAAGACCTTCACCCTCATAGAGAATAACATAACGTCCAGTAGGAAAGGCTTTTGGTAGCTTCCATGTACTGGTAACGCTGGTGTAAATTGCAGGGTCTTGTTGAGGCGGTAATGAACGTACCCAGCCATCACCATCTAAATCTAATAAGGCTTGTTCGCCCGTATTTAAAGACTTTTTACGTGAACAGCCAGGATCTATTGGCCGGCTTGCCCGCCAGTCATAATCGCATGAGGTAAACCAACCGCGCGATGATTTAAAAATATCGGTAAACGGAATAGCGGAGGTTAACTTGCCTAAACCAGCGACATTAATACCTAGCTTTGGATGGTTGGTTTGGCGTGCACTGGCAGGTAAAAGCGCCAGGGTTATAAATAGTAAAAGCAATCCTTTTAATAAACGGGATGGCATATTCTCTCCTTGATGATTACCACGCTATCTGATGGCGTGAGCTTATCTTTAAATTCGGTGCTTATCAATATTAGTCTACTTTTATCGGATTTTTGTCAAACCGTTTGCTGGCTAAAACAATCAAGATTAAAACAGGTATCCCCATTAAGGCGGTGATGATAAAAAAGTTGGAATAACCCAACTCATCCACCATTGATCCAGAATAGCCACCCAGTATTTTAGGTAACAACGTCATTAATGAGCTGAAAATCGCATATTGAATTGCGGTGAATGAGATATTGGTTAAGCTTGATAAAAATGCAATGAATGCCGCACTGGCCAAACCTGCGGATAAATTGTCAGCTGAAATAACCAAATAAAGCATCGGCAAATTATGCCCCATACCCGCTAACGCCATAAATAATAGGTTGGTTGCTGCGGATAGTAACGCGCCTAAAAAGAGTATTTTTAACACGCCGAATCGAACAGCTAATAATCCACCGAGAAAGCCGCCAGCAATAGTCATAAGCAAGCCAAAGGTTTTAACAACACTGGCTATTTCAACTTTGGTGAAACCTAAATCCTGATAAAAAACATTGGAAATAACGCCTAGCACAATATCTGAAATTCGATATAAGCCAATGAGTGCTAATAACAGCCAAGCCAATGAATAACCGTATCGAGAGAAGAAATCCTTAACCGGCGCAACATAAGTATCAACCACCATGCTTTTATTAACGATGCCAAAACTCACTAATAATTTTGCAATAACCCCTGCTGCCAGCAGTGCAGAAAATAGACGCAGTGTTTGTACTAAAAACCCCGCTAAATGTTTATTTGAAAAAGCATCCGTCAAGGTGGTTTTAAGGCTTTTAGCGAGATCAACGCTAAAATAAAAGACTGCGATAAAGCTGGCTACTGCAAAGGAAAAGAGCAATAAAAATCGAAAGTAATCTGACCCAGAATAGATTGACTCGTTCGAGCGTTGTATTTTTGGCTCGGGAATTAAAAGTGTCGTTGCAATACCTACCAGCATCACCCCTGCCATAATCATATAACTCATTCGCCACGCTTGGTAATTATAAGCGCCTTTATCAGAGCCAAAATAACTGGCCAAATATAATGCCCCAGCACCTGCGACCAACATACCAATGCGATAACCTGCAATATAGGTAGATGACATTAACGCCTGTAAATCGGAATCGGCAGATTCAATACGGTAGGCATCAATCACCACATCTTGAGTGGCGGATGAGAACCCTAATAATATGGCAGCGAAGGCCATGCTGGTTAAGCTGCCTTCAATCGTCGGGTCTGTTTGTGCCATCCAAAAAATAGCACCAATAATAAAAAATTGGGCGACTAGCATCCAGCTACGCCTGCGCCCGAGTAGCTTGGTTAATAACGGTAACGGCAACTTATCAATTAAAGGCGCCCATACGAACTTAAATGAATAACCCAACGCAGCCCAACTAAAAAAAGTTACTGCGGAGCGTTCAACACCCGCTTCTCGTAGCCATAAGCTGAGTGAGGAAAAAATCAGAAGAATGGGAACACCGGCCGAAAAACCCAAAAATAACATGGTGAGAACACGCGGGTTTTTAAATTCTTTTAAGGTTTCGCCCCAGCTTTTTTGTTGTTTTTTTATTTGTGCGTCTTGTGTGCCTAGGTTACTTGTCGTCATTTCATTCCCCTTGCGGGGAGTATACAATAAATGAGGGAATGATTATAAGAAAGGCATAATATGAAGAATATGGTAATTATTATTTGCGCGATGACTGTTAGCGTATTTGCGAAACCTAAAAAGCTAAAGAAATTTAAAACCAAAGAAGCATTGTGTGCGTATATTGAAGAGAAAAAAGATAATGCTGAAGAGCGTATGCTGCGTGGTTATACGGTGAAGCAGTATAATAAATTAGAGGCTAATCGAAAATATTGGAAAAATAAATATACCGAAAACTGCTTTTGATTTTTAGCGTCTACATAAAAGTAGTTATGACTATTTTAAAAAAATAGCCACGAGTGTATTTAAAAACCGTGTAAATACTCAGTTCAAAGCCAACAAAAATATCGAGATTTCAGCCATTTTTACTCGTCAGCAGAATCGTGCAAAGGTCTCAACTTATAAAAACACTGACCATTGAGTATCAATTCCTCGTACAAACGCCGAAATAATACGCACTCATATTATCTTCAAATATCCCGTACCCAGAACAACCCTGAAACCATTAAGGTTCCCGTCAATAGAAGTTGATTTATTGGTAAGCCCAATATTTTTCACCACCCAGCCACGTTTTGCCATAAAGTTTGCTCCGGTGATGTATCTATCCTTTGTCATAATGGCTGAACAGCCAACGGTAAAGGGTACGCCGTTTATATCAACGGTTGGCTCATCTACGGGGCGCATGTCTGACATTGCCCATTTTTTCACATCATCTTCGAGATACAGTATTTCTAATAATTCTTCGGGCCATCCTAAGCCTTGACCGCTGAGACGACTTAATAAACGCCAACTCATTGCCTGAACGGCTGCAACGTCTGACCACATGCTGTCATTTAAACAACGCCAATGATTAGGTTCCATTTCGTCTTGATTTTTGATTTGATGAAGGCAGCTTGAGCAAACTAAAACGGATTTATCTAAGCTTCTTTGTGTGATCGGGGGGATGTCGTAAGCGGATAGATTTTTATCAGATTTACAAAACTCACATTTTGAATTACCGCGTTTTAATAGTGCGCTATCAATAGACATGATAATCCCGACAATCAATTTAAAGGGATGATTTTAAAGGATTAGACTGCCTTTGTGTAAGTATTCACTCGGAAAGAGCTTCCGGATAAGAGTTTTCTCTAGCGGGCTTTACACAGGTAGAGAATTGCTTCTTACAGTGATATTTTGTATGACTTTTGATTGAATATAAACTTACGAAAGCAAAGGTCTTATGCTATCTTCAATTCATGACTCATGTTTACACAATAATAACTACTTCCCTTTTCCTACTCTCAGCTTGCGCTACTAGCTCCCCAGTTTCTCCACCTCCTGTTGAAAAAAATAAACCCAATCAATTTCAAACTATTTGGAATCAGATAACTTCCGACCCTGTTAAAAAATTACCACAACTCAAGGTCTCTTATCGCAAGCTAGTCGCACAGGGTAAAAATATCATTCTTGGCGATGCTAAAAGAACCTTAAACAACCACGCGGATATTCTCCCGCAGTTCGAAAAATTGGCTCATCCGAATGGTATTTGTTTTAAGGGACGCTGGAATATTACGGCTAAAAATAAATACTCGGGCTATTTTAAACAGGGCACGAAAGGGTTAATTATTGTGCGTGCATCTTCTGCGATGTCGAATACGAAAAGTGGGCAGTTGCGCTCTTTTGGTTTTGCAGGAAAAATCTTCCCAACAATAAACCCCATACAAATAAATACGGAAAATACAGCAAACTTCTTTTTAATTGATGACCTTGGTGGTACACGGGCTAAGCATTATACTGATGTAAGCCTTACAAATAGCCCACCTGCGACTATTACCAGTACCGTCCTAAAAAGCTTTCTTTATGCGGCAAAGCTTGCCCGCTCATTTTCGCAAGCCGATGAAAACCCCAAAGTCCGCCAACTTTATGAGGTTTCACAATTAGGTGAGAAAAACCTAAATAATGCAATCACACCTCGGTGGATGAAGGTTAATGCGCTCCAAGGGCAAACGGTTAATAAGTCTGACTTTAGAGACGAGCTTGGTATTAAAAGTAAGCCTTTAGTTTTTAGTATTTCAGTTGCGAGTGACCGTGTTAACGGGCAAAAAAACTGGCTGGATATTGGGCGAATCACCTTAAATAGTTCGATTGTTTCTAATTCATGCGATCATCGCTTGCACTTTCATCATGCGAAGTGGCGGTCTGATTTAAAGCACTAAATACTGCGCTGTAAATGTTGTAGAAATTCCCAAAACAATTAGCAAACCAAACGCGGCTCGGCGCATATTAATATCGCTTAAGGCGGGCGGGTATTTCTTACCCAGCCAAGTGAATAAAAAGACCACTGGCAAGCTGTATACCGCAAACAATAAAATTTCTTGAGTAATATAGCCTTGCACACCGATCGTAGTGATACGAATTAGCGAGCCGATCATAAATATCATCAACAACGTATTACGAATAACCTTGATGCTGAGTGATTGTTTGTATAAATAGAAAATGAGTGGCGGCGCACTGGTGCTGAATAAGCCTCCCATAAGCCCTGAGGCGACCCCCGCTATTAATGAAAAGTAGGATGATGGCTCACCCTTTATCGGTTTGGGTTTCAAAATTAATAATACGCCACCTAAGATAATCACCAGCCCTAAGATGAATTGCAATAACTGGGTGGATGTTTTATCTAAATAGTAAAGTAGAAAAAGCCCTGCAAGCGCTGCAGGCACAAAGCCAACCATAATGGTTCGTACTATTTTCCAATTAATATGCGCATGGTTTTTATAAACAGCCAACGTGACATTCGTTAAGCCGGTTAAGCTAATCACTGCTGCGATAAATGAAATTGGCATCAATTGTAAGGAGGCGGTAATCCCCATAATAATCAACCCCATAGCAAAACCCGTTACGGTTTGAACATAGGCCCCGATGGCGATGGCACTTAAAAAAATTAAAAGAGTTGATTCATTCATTACTATTATTTGAACGCATAAGCCGCAGATTAATAAGGAGGCGAGCATAACAGACTTGCTAAAAAACCGCGCGATTAGCAAGCTAGTGCTACTATAATTGTCAGCAACGATTTAAACACGAGAATAATATGACAGAAGATCACGCCAAAGAAACGCTACAGCAAGATTTTGTCAGCTTCAAACAAAGCGTACAAACCCTGCAGTTATCAACCTTAACGGCCGAGGGCAAACCCAACGCAAGTTATAGCCCGTTTGTTGTAGATGACTTAGGCAATTTTTATATCTTTGTAAGCCAGCTTGCAAGTCATACTCAAAATTTATTATCTAACCCTCAGGCGAGTATCTTACTTATTCAAGATGAAGTTGAAGCACGTCAGATTTTTGCACGACGTCGTATAAGTTATCAGTGTGATGTAGAGATCGTGGAAAAAGACACTATAGAGTCTTTTGCTTTACTCGACACAACACTTGACACTATGGAACAACGATTTGGTAACGTTGTTGAGGTATTGCGAACCCTACCCGACTTTATATTATTTCGCTTAAAACCTTATCAAGGACAATATGTAAAAGGTTTTGGTAAAGCATATAAACTCGTGGGTGAAGGCTTATTGGAGCTTGAACATATTGATCCAAGCTCCAAATAAGGTTATTAGATATTGCGGTCTCGCTGCAAAATACTTTACAAAACTCCAACCATAAATTAGCCAGCAGACTTAACTTCAAACTATTAGGAGTTAATTCCCTTTATTGCAATAATGGATAACAGCCTTCACATATTTAGTAACGAGTTAAAAAACCATGAAGAGAAAAATTGAATTATTAGCCCCCGGCGGTGATGTTGAGGCGATTAAGGCGGCGGTAATTGCTGGTGCGAATGCTGTTTACTGTGGGTTGGATAAATTCAACGCGCGTAACCGTGCATCTAACCTTTCATTTGATGAGTTAACTGGCGTTATTCGCCTTGCGCACAAGTATGATTGCGAGGTATTTTTAACCATCAACGTGGTGATCTTAGAACAAGAGCTTCCAACGTTAATCAAGCTGCTCAATAAACTGGTTAATACAGGGCTTGATGGCATTATTGTGCAAGATCTTGGGGTGTTTAACCTGGTGAAAAAGTTTTTTCCAGCGCTTGATATTCATGCTTCAACTCAGCTCACCACGCATAACGAAGGTCAGATTAAGTTCTTGGCAAAAATTGGCGCATCGCGGCTTAACTTATCGCGTGAACTCAATATTGATGAGATCAAATCATTATCAGCACTAGCGCATGAGTATGATGTGCTAACTGAAGTTTTTGTACATGGCGCTTTGTGTATCGCGTTTTCGGGGCAGTGTTATTCTAGCTCAGTAAGCGTGGGTAACTCGGGTAATCGTGGTAGTTGCAGTCAAGCTTGCCGTGATGAGTATGAAATCACCCCTGCGGGTAATCGTTTTCCGCTGAACTTAAAGGATAACTCAGCTTATTTTGATTTGCCGCAGCTTGTCGATGCGCAGGTTGATTCATTAAAAATTGAAGGGCGCATTAAAAATGCCCACTATGTTTATACTGTGACCGATACGTGGCGAAAGTCAATTGACCGCCTTGTTGAGTCGGGCAAGTTAATCACAGATGATTCAAACCTGCACCGCGTATTTAACCGTGACTTCACCAATTCATTTTTGCAAGGTAACCTGACTAAGGATATGTTCATCGACAATCCGCGTGATCACAGTATTGAACATGCGGTAGAAAGCAGTAATGCCAAAACAGTGATTCAAATCCAAGAAGTAAAAGATGATTTATTTGTAAAAAAAGATCAACTTGGTGAAGAGCTAAA
>JALSJN010000039.1 GCA_026989335.1 Thiotrichaceae bacterium | reverse complement strand
AATAACCATTAACCTAACACATAATATTATGCCGACAATCAAAGCATATAACCGATAACCAAGGAAAAAGTGTGACTTTTGGGGAGTCCCGCTATATTAAACTTATGAGCAATAATCCCCCGAAAATATTGGAACAATTCAGAACCTTCCTACGTCGTAACAATTACGCATTAAACACAGAGCGGACATATATCAATTGGGTAAGGCACTACATCAAGCACCATCATCAAATAACAAAGAAATGGAAGCACCCGCAAGCAATGGGGCCATTAGAAGTAGAACAATACCTAAATGCATTAGTTATGCAGCACAACGTATCTGCAAGCACACAAAAACAAGCACTTTGCGCCTTGGTTCTCTTTTACAACAAAGTATTGAATATTGATCTAGGCGACCAACTACAAATAACCCGATCAAAAAAACCAGTAAGAATACCAACGGTACTCACGAAAGAAGAAATAAACGAACTAACAAGCCTCATGCCACAAGGTCAAAATAATTTCATGATCAGAATGCTCTACGGCACAGGAATGAGGCTAAATGAACTAATTAAATTACGCATTCAAGATATAGACCTACAACAAAATCAAATAAAAATATTTAACGGAAAAGGCTTTAAAGATAGAAGAACGATGCTACCAGCATCACTTAAACAAGAACTAATACAACGTATCAATCAAACAAGAGCACATCACGAACAAGACCTACGCGAAGGCTTCACAAGTGTT
This sequence comes from Thiotrichaceae bacterium, assembly GCA_026989335.1. Lineage (GTDB taxonomy): Bacteria > Pseudomonadota > Gammaproteobacteria > Thiotrichales > Thiotrichaceae > Cocleimonas. The sequence continues at coordinate 18,061 of JALSJN010000039.1, read as the reverse complement.
TACTTGCCAAATGCATTAGAACGCAAATACCCAAATGCAGGAAAAGAACTAGGCTGGAAGTTTTTATTTTCTGCAAGAAACAGGTCAATAGATCCTCGATCAGGCATAGAAAGAAGGCATCACATTCATCCAAGCGCATTACAAAAGGCATTTAGAAAAGCAAAACGGGCATCAACTATCACAAAGTTCATAAAGCTCCACACCTTACGCCACTCATTTGCAACACACTTACTACAATCTGGATACGACATAAGAACCGTGCAAGAATTGTTAGGCCACGCAGACGTAAAAACGACAATGATCTATACTCACGTACTCAACAAGGGCGGAAATGCAGTAATAAGCCCAATAGATTAGTATTTCATAGGTCAAAAATGCCACCACGAAAGCGAAAAATTACAACAGAGTACAATATAAAATACGTCCACAATTCAAATGGAACTCTCCAATATCGGCCTTACATCAAAAAAAAAGAAAGGCATGATGGAATAAAAACAGACAAAGGCGGTTTTTTAAAACCTCCTATTTCAATAGGAAAATTAGGTGATGACCCAGATCATATCTACCAAGCCTACTTAATTGCCAAAGAACAAATAAAAAAACAAGAAACAGGTACAAAAGGGCAAATTGGCTGGATAGTTTCAGAATATATGAAATCTGCAAAATGGAAGCAAAAAGCACCATCAAGCCAAAAAAGAGACCAAAACCTCTGTAAAATAATAAACCACCCAATAAAAATAAATGGCAAACAAGAAACATTAGCAGAACTACACCTTTCAGCACTAGACAAGCCGATAATCAACGCAATCGCTCAAAAAAGACTAGAAAACTACAAAAAAGCAGGTAAAAAAGGAGAAGTGCAAGTTAATAGAGAAATAACATTTCTCACCAGTGCAATAAGCTGGGCGCTAAACAACGTGCCAAACCTCGGGATTCATATTAATCCCCTGAAAGGGCGGGAAAAGTTCGTAGAGCCCAAGAATGAAAGATACGTCTCCCACCAAGAATATGAAATTCAATATAACCTAGCTTCAGATATACGCCCATATTTACAAGCAATATTTGAAATAACATACCTCACCGCAACGCGCGGAGTAGAAGTGCTCGACATAAAATTAAGCGACTGCACAGAAGAAGGGATAAGAATACACCGAAGAAAAGGATCACGAGACAATATCATCACCTGGTCATCAAGACTAAGAAAAGCATATGACCAAGCACTAAAAGAGCATGACAAACACAAAATAAGACCCATTGACCCATATTTAATTATAGGCGCAAGCAGTGGTCAAATGGCAAAGGGCACTCTAAACGCAGTCATGCAAGAGCTAAAACGAGAAATGACAAAAAAAGGATTAGAAAATATTTTCTGGAGTCTTCATAAGCTAAAAAGCAAAGGAATGACAGATGCAAAAAACAAAGACATCAGCGGACTATCTGAAGCGATGAAAAGACATTACAACAAAGAAATACCGAAGATAAAACCAGCTGGTTAAGCAGTTCTTTTTCGTAAAACGGTTATTTTTTTTCGTAAAGTCATTTCAAATGAAATCAAATAATGGGATGATAAAAATAAAACAACCACATAAGTTACTGTTCTTAATAGTGTTTTATTTTAAAATAATGGTGCCCAGGGCCGGAATCGAACCGGCACGGTGTTGCCACCGAGGGATTTTAAGTTCTATATAAAAATTAATAAATACAAGACCTTATGTTTTTTTGTTTTCGTAAACTTTTATTTTTTGCTATTATTAATCAATAACTTACAGTTTCTTTTTCGTAAAGTTTTCTATTATTTTTTAAAATAATATATAATCGTACTATGACTAATATTGCACTATTCGATAAACACGTTGCCATTATTTTATCACACTTAGATACCCACTTTCCGACACCTTGGGAATGCGAATGCCAACGTATTTTTAATTATCTAGTTATTCTGAGTTTCTAACTTCCTGCCGTACTCCATGAGCTTCTCGAACTTTCCGACATTGACGGATGGTTGGTAGTAGATTTCAAAATTCGGGGTTTTACCTATTCTATATCTTTGTAGCCACACTGTAATTGGCAATTTGTTTCCTCGAATATTTCGAACCATTCTTATTGCGTGCTTTATGTCGTTTTGCTTTTCTATGATTAGCCAGATTCCTGCTTTTTTACCCGTTAAATGAGAGTAATAGAGCGACTGACCTATTGCTTCGTATTGCTTTGCCGACGAGAAGTCTACTTCTATAGAGTAGTTTGGTAACTCGCAATCAACTCTAACAAATCGGTCTTTTGCGGGCCTAAATTCTGTTATTCCTCCCAATGCATTGCATTGGAATTTTTGATACCAGCGTTCGTAATGGATCTTTTTTGCTTGTGCTGGCAAGATCATTAATAATGATATAAATAATAATATTATTTTAATTTTCACTGATGTTTCCTTTTATTATTCGTTTTAATTGTAAGTATATAAATGTTCCAATAAATAATGCCCACGCACCCACTGGGTGGTAGCCACGGGCTATTGCTGCTCTTCTAAATTCTGCGGATGAAAATGCGATGTCATAATCTAATTCGGTTAACTTATCATGCACGGCTGCAGCCAGAAGTACTTTTTTATTGTGAGGGCTTAGCACCCATGTTAAAAACCACGGAACTGATAAATTAAACACATAACCTTTTTCTAATTTTAACTTAAAGCCTGATCCTTTCCTCCCTATTTCCCAGATTATTAGTTCGTCTAGTTTGTAATCCAGTTCTTTCTCATCTTCTCTTGAAGGGCTGAATGCTGTGAACTCTGAAAAAATACTCATGATATTGTTTTCTTCCTTTTTGCTTATTTGCAATCACTAATTATACCGAATTCTTGATCAAATTTTATAGATCGGCATCCTTGATAGCACCCTGCCTGTCTACACAAGTTTTGGTATGATTTCTCCATGCTCTGTGCTGCTTTTCCGTGTCTTTCAGTGCCTTGTTGTCCATCGCTTGAACTGCTTCTATATTGTAAACTATAGGCGCTAGAGCTGGCTGACAAAGTGGAACTACTAGGTCTTGACTGTTTGAGCAACCCTGCACGGATAACATCAACATCAGTAGCATCAACATCTGCATTGTCTGTTTCATTTTGTTTCTCCTGTTTTTTTATCAGATTATTAATTGCAGCTACGGTTTCTTGTTTTTGCTCTTGTTTACCTTTTTGTTTTGCAAAATATATTCCGCCGTAGTGCCAACTTAGTAAGCTGGCAATAACAATAGCCACAAATCCGTATTTCCACGGATTCATCCATTTTAGTAATAGCTTCAGCATGACGATTTACCTAAAATATAACCCAATATCAACATCATCATTAAGAGCCAAAAAGTGACTCGACTTCTGTTGTATTTCTTTCCTTTTATCTCAATCATAATTAATTGCCTCCAACAAATTTATTGAAAAACTTTTCCAACACCGATGTGCCTAAGCTGGCTAATATTGCACTTAAGCCAATTAATGCTAATAAAGGAATTTCTGGCCATAATTGCAGTGCAGCCCCTGCGCCTACCGCAAGCCCACCGCTTGATAGCATTCGGCCAATGACTATGCGTAGCGTTAATTTTTCCTCACTTGCTAGCAACTGACCAAGTGCTATTACTGACCCTACTAAAAATAGCGTGCTTAGAATTTGCCAAAGTTTATTTTCTTCCATTTTTTATTATCTCTTTTAAGTTAGTAGTCGTCTAAGATCGCGGGGTTTAACCCCCAGTTCCTGTGCTTTTGCAAATAGTCGTTGATCTTCAAAGAAGGGAATGACATTCCGCGGGTGCTGCAGATCACTTGCCAGCTCTATTTCTAGACTGTGGTACGGGGTTTCTTTGATTGGGTTTTCTTTTGAGCCGATACGGATTGCGGGTGCATTGCCGTTTAAGCCTTTTACTTTTGTTTTACCTCCACCCATTTTTAAACGTGTTACATTTGTACAGCTTAATAACCATTCGTATCTCATATCGATATCTAAGCTTTCTGTACCAAGTACAAAATCATGATAGAAGTCAAATGCTTCTGAGAGCATTACGCCCTGGTCTTCTTCTCCCGATGTATGCATATATATATTTTTAATAATGAGATTGCCCACGTGGGCACAGCCCGATAAGCTATAAGCTTGAATAATGCGGTCAACGTGGTATTTTTTTCGCCATTCTGCATTATCAGAGATACGATAATCTGGGTCTGATAGCTCAAAGTTATCAATCGCGAGTTGCGAGTTTTCATGAAATGTAATTGAGTCACCGTAGGTGTTGTCTGGCGTATAATCACGCATGACGACAATACCTTGCCGGATTTGCAGTGGGGAACGTGAATAGCGTGAAATTATTCCTGGTACTTCTAAAACGTCGCTCGGATTTGGGAGATTAATTACAATGCCGATTTCATCGTCGGTATTGTTACCCTTATGCTCGATGACGTTTCGCAGGATGCCCGCTTGGGTGATGTATTTAGTTGATGCCATGGAATTTTAGCACCGCACCAAGAAAGAAAGAAACATAACAAAGCGCAGGCAAGACCATGTCTTTTCGCCTTGCAAGTGACCATTTTAATGGATTTGCGCCCTGCTTCATCTTTTTAGCTTGAAAATATTCAAAACCATACCAGATGATAAATTGGACAAATACCATGACACTCAGTGCGATAATCTTCCACTGTGGCGGTATTAATAAGCTCAAAGCAATCATTGATGCTAATGCGTACATCGCATGGTCTAAGCCGTCTATACCCAATAGTTCTTTTTTCTTTTCCATTTTTTTTACCTCTACGTCATCACGACGTTGATTATTTAAATGTTTATAGATCAGTTGATTTTTTCGTTATCTTTTTCGCTATTTGGTTGTTCTAGTTTTAAATGTGTTGATAAGCCCTCTTTTGCATCGAGATTATGCTCTACTTCCGTGATGATCCAGATGATATTCATTTCATCACGCCAGTCATCTAATTTTACTCTAGCTTCGGCGATTAATGAAGGGTCTCCGTGCGCTAAATCAAGCTCTATTGTCTTTGTGCCACGTTTTAGCCGATCAAATTCAGCTTGTGCGGCTTCAGAGGCTTGCTCTTTTGTTGGTAATGTTGATTTTAATGTTTTTAATTTTGTTTTTGAGCCGATCAATACCTCATTTCGCCTCGCAAACTTCTTATTATTCCAGTAGCAGCGTACGCCCGAATAATCACTGCGCCCTTTTACTGAGTAACTATGCTGATCAGCTTGATTGCGCCTAATATTGATCACATCCATTTCTGTTCCGTCGGGTTTTTCGCCTGCGCCGCGCTTACTGAAACGCAAACGGGCAGAACCATCACCAATCACCGACTTACACACGGCATCATGGCGTATTGCTAGACGTGTTAAAAAGTTTAGATCCGATTCTTCTGTTTGATCAATGTGTTCAATCTTTACATCTTTAAATGTTAAGCCAATAGCTGTGTCAAGCTCATTTTCACCGGCTATGGTTGCGACAATTTGACCCAGTGTTTGCTGATGAAAACTACGGGTTTTAGGTGTTTTTAACTGTTCAAGATAATTGTCTGCGCGACCTCTGATAATGAGTTGATCGGGTGGGCCTGAATGCTCAGTCTCATCTATTACAAAGAATCCTTTATCGTAATATTGAGAGTCATCATCACCATAACCTAACCAGACTGCAATAATGACATCGTGCTCTGGCCATACAATCTCGCCATCGGTATCAGATAATATAATTTCTACTGTGTCAGATTCAATACCGCGGAGATCACGAAGATTAATTGATACTAAGCGTTGCTTTATCAGCTTTGTTATATTTGTATCATCTGCGAATATTAAATATTTCGGCTTCATTACCAAAGCCTCGTTGTGGGTAATTTGTTGACTGTATTTTCACTCAAATCTGGCAATTCAATTTCAAGACCAATGGGTAAATGCACCCCTTTATCTGCAAGCCCCGGATTTGCTTGCAATACCTTTTCTGTTGTACCTTTCTCGTCGCCATAATAATCGTGACAAATCTCATCAAGTACGTCGTTTTGTTTACAGCGATAGATCATTTTTAATGCTCGCAAGTTCATCATCAGCATAGCGACGTAGCTTGATCTCGAAGCTTATTTTTTGTGCCACACCGCCTTTAAGAAAGTTTGATTTATCTTCACTGATATTTAAGATAATAAAATCACCTTGTACAAATCCATCCCTATCAATCATATTGTAGGGGATACCCGCATCAGCCATATCTCGCAATTTATCCAGAGAAAACTGACTATCTATACCGTTAAATTCTGGATAAATAACACCGGGCAAGGTGACTTCATCATTAGCGGGGCCTAGGTATTGATGCATGGCTCGCTTGCCTACTCTGTCATGTTGCGACCAGCGTTGTGCCGATGTGCGCTTAAACGTTTGGTAAGCTGCTGTCTTAAGCTCAAAGGTGAACTCACCGAGGATCATCATCATTGACCGTCACCATCGAACATAAAGCCGCCTTTTCTTCTTGTGTTTATTCGCTTTTGATTGCGTTTTTCTTCCATTATTTTAGCACTTACAACCTGCGCGACTTTTTCTTCATCCATACCTGGTGATGCGTGTACGTCAATATTTATGCTACTGTTATCCGTAAAGCTTCCATTGGCTACCAAACGCGGTGCGCTGGCTACTTTGACTTGTCCATGCATCGGGTCGTTTGCGGGGTTTCTTGCTGATTTAGGTATTTTATTTACAATATTCACCATGTCATCAATATTTGGGGAGTTTGAACCTAGCTTGTAATAGTTATGCTTTTTCATGCGATTACTGGCTTCTGCACGATTAAACCCACGGCTAAGACCGGACTTCCAGTTTGACCATGTTTTGGCTACATCGGGTATCTTTATATCGGGAATGATGGATTTTAGATTAATGCCATTCCACCATTTTACGAACTCTTTGCCTTTTTTTAATGCCCATTTTATCGCTTCTGTCCGCACATTTAGCTTTATATCTGAAAGCTCTACGCTAGCCCACCAAGTCATTAAGTCTGAATAAGTATCAATTATCTTGTATGCCATAGACATTAGAAACTCACCTACTGTTTCTCCAATATCTCCCAGTGTCCAGCTATTCCACCAACGCTGCAGACTATCCCAATTTCTATAAATCAAATACGCACCACCTGCTATGACGGCGATGACAGCACCGATGGGATTGGCCATCAATGCTACACCAATGCTTCGCAATACGGTGAGCACCAATGGAAATACTGTGCGCCCTAGCCACATTAAAACTGTACCTAGTTTAAAACCTTTGATACCCAATACGGCAAAAAGATAGCGAGCCATTGCCAATGGGCCTAGGATTGCAGCCATTGCTATGCCTAGACTGCCTGCCACAACAAGCAGTGCGCCCGTAACCAATGCAACTTGCGCGATGGTTGTTGCTAGCTCTCTGTTTTGTTCTATCCAAATATTGGCTTTTTCTAATACTGTGCCGACTTTATCAATGAGTGGCATAACAGAATCGAGTAAAAAATTACCAATCGTTCTTTTTATTCCATCATATTTATTACTAAGAAGCGCTAATTTATTAGCGCGAGTTGACGCACGAACATCGAACTCCTTTTGAATGCTACCTAGATACATTTCTTTTTTAGCTGTTAAATCGAGTGATTTCTGATACTGATCTAAATTACCAACCAATAAACTCACGTCATCTGAATATTCCGTGCCAAATAGATCAACTGTTAATCCTGCGCGGGTTGTTTTATCGACCTTACCAAGTATTTTAAGGAAGTTTGATAATGCTTTTTGTGGGTTGTTTTCAATATCTTGCGCAAGTTGCGTTGATGATATGCCCATTTCCTGCAGTGCTTTTTGAAACTTTTTACCCTGCTTTGGTGCAGTTTGTAGACGTTGCAACATCGAATTGATTGCAGTGGCGGCAACTTGTGGCGGTTTTCCCATGGCAATAAATGCATTAGTTAATGCCGCTGCTTGTATTTCAGTTAAGCCAAATTGTTTAGCGACACCGCCCACTCGCCCTAGTGCCTCGATCATTTCCCGCGCTTTTGCGGCACTGTTATCAGATAAGTGATTAATGGCATCGCCTAATAATTGGGTTTCACCAATGGTTAATTTGTAGACATTCATTAGCTTTGCGGTGGCATCGCCAGCTTCATCGGGAATCATGTCATATGCCGTCGACATTTTTGCAACTAGCTTAGTAAAATCTAATAGTTGGCTTTCTTTGATGCCTAGCTGACCACCTGATGCTGATATTTGCGCCAATTCATTTGCCATTAATGGAATGGCCCAGGTGAGCTTTTCCAATTCTTTTGAGTAAGCTTGCAAACCTTTAGGGCTAAAATTAGTTACTTTGCGCACGTCTGCCATAGATGACTCAAAATCTAAGGCTTGTTGCATTGGATTGGTCATTTTATTAATAATGCCATGACCGACTTGCGATGCGGCTTGTGAAACAAAGTTAATATTAGCCTGTGTTGCTAATATTCGGTTGCGCTCGCTTTTCGCTTTGCCTATTAGTCTTTGCTGTTGTTTAAGTTTTTTTAGTTTCTCGCCTTGGGTATCAAGTACTCTGTTAGCTTTTCTTGTGGCTTCGGCTATTTGATTTTGAGAACGAGTAAAACGCCTTGTTGACAACCCTGCTTCGTTTAATGCAAGACGAACGCCTTGCAGTTCTTGCTTTTCGGCTTGCTGGGCTTTCTTTAGTCTGTTTACTTTGTTTTTGGCACGTTCAAAATTATTGATCATCGTTTTTGTGGGCGAGTCTGTGCTTTTGAGTGCCAGTGCGAGTTCTTTCGTTTGATCTTTGGCTGCTTTTAAGGCAATGCTGGTATTTTTGCTTTGAGTTTTAAGATTTTTGAAAGCATCCATTTTCTTTTGTTGTTTGTTGAGCTTTTTTAGCGCTAATTCGGCATCTTTTACCTCCTCGTCTAGCCCACCCACGCTTGTCATGGCCTGCTTAATTGGCTTGGTTATTTTATCTATACCGTTTAGGATAACTTCCAACTTTAATGGGGTCATTTGTGATACAATCCAGTTATGATTATTTTCTATATTGGTGCTGCGCTTATTGTCTTTATGACTTTCTTATACATCGTTGTAGGCATTATGATGTTTTTTGAGACTAGCGATAATATTACTGATGACGAATTACCTTTTAATACTTCTGCAAAAGACCTCTAATCACCACTAGCCTCTTCGTTACTTCTTTTGATATTACTTACTGCAATGTCGTACCATTCGTAGAAGTCATCTAGACTCATATCCGCCATCTCGCTGGGTGGCCATGCCCCTATTCCGTTATTAATTGTTGCCCAGGCGAATTTAATGTCTGGTAGGTCTACTGCTAGTCCTCGAGATTCTCGTCGCTCGAGGAACCGACTAAAAAACTCATCACCGCATTGATTAATTTTTGCGAATCATTTATCGGCATATTCATGTACATATTTGGGGTGATTTGTGGCGTAGTAATTCGCGGCATTATGCGAGCATATGCACTGTCTGCCATTTGATAGAGTGAGGTTCTACCGCCGGCTTTATCCATCATTGCTGCATTGGGTGACATGACTGTAATTTCTGTGATGCTTTCGCCATCACTTCTTTCTAGCGGTTTTGATAGTTTTACAATAATTGAACCATCTGTGTTTTCTGGATCTGCCATTTTGTTTCCTTTTTGTTTGTATTTTTACCCCTACAATCCCCCTCTGTTATCGAGAGGGGACTGAAGATGATAAGAGTTGCTATTTAGTAGTTAAGACCTAAGTTGCGTCGGCGTTCGGCGGTGCGGTCAACGCCTCCGACACGTTCTACACCTGTTGCCCGGTCGATATAAACAATTTCTACACCATTCTTTATGTACTCGTAGTGAGAAATTGCCATTTGCACATCCATGCTGTTGTCGTTTCCTGACTCGATATCGCCCATATCGACTTCACGCCATCTGCCGTGCATGACGATCTGGATTTCGTCGAATTCACAATCATCCGACTCTGCCGATGCCATCATGCGTAGGCGAACACCCGCGTGGTTACATAGACCATATTTAGCGAGTAAAATATCGTTATGTTCTTCTACTGTGAAGCTGGCTTCTAGTTTATCGCCGCCTAGGTCGATTTCTATTGGGCCATCCATTACATCTGCACGATATTCTTCGAACTTACGCCCTAATTTTGGCAGTGTTATTTTCTTGATCGTGCCTGCAAGCCCCTGCCCATCGGCAAAGAGGTTAAAGGCTTTTATTTTTTTAGGTAGCGACATTGTTGATGCCCTCCGTTAAGTTTACGATATACTCATCCGTCATTTCTTGCACTAAGTCCAAGTTTTCTAGTGGCGGAACGGGTGTGTAGTTGTATTTGATGGTTAGTTTTCCACCTTTTACAATTTCTGGGGCATTTGCACCTGTTTCTATCCAACATTTACCGCCTAGAAGATATCCGCGAGCTGTCCAATCGGTTAGCTTTGCATTGATACTGTCGATAATGTCGAGGATTAAACCGCGGGACATAGGTTTGTCGATTGCCCAAAAGTTAGCATCACCGATTGTTCTAGCCAATACATCACCTGTGCGAACAAATGATTCAAATGCTTCGTTAGCATCTGATGAACAGGTTCGAGAACCCCACAGCCTATAGCCCTTATGCCTGATAATTGTTGTTATCTCATGCTCATTCAGATAATTAGCGTCGTTAACTGCGGTGTGTTGATCCCAGTAGACATCTTTGCTTAGCCCTGACACACCGCCAACGATTTCATTTGAAATTGCTTTGTGCCAGCCTTGCTCTAAGTCAATCTTAGCTCTTACTCCCATCGCACGGGCTGATGCTGCCAATACAATCTCTGAGTTTGACGTTGTGTCCCAGCCTACAAAATCTGGCCAAATTAGCATGTGGCGCTTATTACCAAAGTTGGCACGGGCGGCAACGGCTTCTGCTGCTGTGTTTGCCAGCATACCTGTGTAGGCAAAGCCGCGTGTTTTTTCCGCGACTTGTACTAGCTCGTTTGCCACCGCTTCGAGGTGATCCCAACCTGGTGCGCCGTAGATTTTACCTGTAAACCCGAATTTATTTTGTGCAGTTAAAAAAGCTTGGATGCCGGTCATCTTGCCTTCTGGTGTGACTGTGCCGATGATGTTGCTTATTGTTTCTGCGTCATCCACACCTTCGGCAACACGCACCATTATTAACAGTGGGTCTGTTTGATCTTTGATCGCTTCTAATGATTTTCTGAGCGTTCCTTGAGTACCTGATGCTGCTATATAGGTGTCTATATTGCCCGCTGATAACACTAACTCGTTTAGCGGGAAAACGGTAGCGTCTGCATCTGGCGCGATAAAAACACCCGCTATCACGGCTGTTTCTGTTGTTTTAATGGCGCGAGCTCCATCGCTAGTGTCGATGACTCTTACGCCGTGATAATACGTGTCTGGCATTTCATTTTCTCCTGTACGTCTCGCGACGTTCGTTGGTTTTGATTATTTGTTAATCATTTATTAATAATTTTTTTAAACAGGTGCTTCTGCGGGTGCTTCTGGGCTTGTGGCGGATTTAATTATCCCCGCAACAGCTACATTGGCGCCGATGACTTGATTTAGAATCTCGCCGTGTGTTTCTGGCTTTACTTCTAGCGTAGTCTCCAATTGACCTGCATCTAGCGCGCCAATAAAGGGCTTTGATAGCTCTGCAAGCTCAAGAGCGGAAGCTCTAACTTCAGCTAGTGATGTAGCAGTGGATAGCGCGATGGTTAATCGTGATATACCAATCAGGGCTAACAGTACGCCGTCTGCTGTTATGCCTAGCATGGATTCTGGGTCGGCTACGTTGGCGTAGATGACTTTGCGTAGGCTTTCACGTGCGGCTAATTTGTAGCCTTGCTCTACGATTTCATCAGAGGATACGGTCAACTCTTTGTCTTTTTGATATGCCGTGCCATTTATAATGGCGGGGGCTTTTAGTGTGACTTGTTTCATGGCTTATTTTCCTCGGTTACGCTTTGATTTCGATGATGCTTGCAATATCATAAATAATACTGGCGGTATCGGTATCGCCGATTATGTCGTGTTTGTAATCCACGCCCGTCGGTGACACTGAGTAGGTTGCAGTGATATGTCTAACGTTTTCATCGTCTGTTATGCTGGTTTCGATCACATCTGGCAGAATTCTTGTGGTGTTTACAAGCAGTGCTGGGTCAAACGTGTGATAAGTTGGGTTGAAACCGATCAACTCATACGATATACGGATATTGCCTGACCCGTGCTTTAAGATTGAGCGATAAAGTAGGTCGGTTGCGGGTCTAAATGCGGTGATTTCTGATTGTGTTACATCTAAAATCGGCATCGCGGTTTCTGTGCCTGTAAGCTTTAAACGGCAGGGAGAATACGGTGGGAGGCTTGAGAGACTGTTCATATTCTCAAGGGGTTGCCATGTGCCATTTATGTCCACCTCTGTCTCTATTGTTGTGCCCTCTGGTATTTCTGCCAATAGGCTTTGCTTGGTCGAGCTTATGCCGCCTGAAAGCTCCAGCGCATTCATTTCTATTAAGATTTCTGGGGTTTGTCCAAAGTTTGCTGTGCGTAATGAGAAGCACCAATCTTTTGCGATATCTTGATCCCAGTACTGGGCATCTTGTGTTAAGAATAACCCGCCTGTGTTGTCTTGATTTGAGCTGATGTTGACCATGAAATTAGCATCTGCAACCACAACCAAGGCATAGGATTTATTGGCTTTGAGCATAACTGGTCTGTCAAAATCAATATTTACGTTTGATTGTGCCGCACCCTGGAGAAGATCTGCCGATCTAAATGTACCTATCGCGAGCGTTTTACTTAAATCTGGCGCGCCAAAACTACTCTCGACTAAAATAGCACGAGGATTCGCGGTGGCTTGGTAAGTCGTTGGGGCCTGACAATTGAGCAACATGCCTGTTAAAACTTTTGCACTGGGCACTTGAAAAGTTTGCGCCATCATACTGCCCGTTAAATCTGCTTGGGCTTGCAAGTATTTATAGGCATTAATATTGTTGTTACGATATGCCCACCAGCGCCAATAGTAGCCGTAGTAGTAACGATAAATATAGTAATAACGCCAATAGTAGCTAGTGTTTACCGCTGCGTGTGTGGTTACTGATATAAATGAATATCTTGAAACCCAGCGTTGGTCTATATCTTCTGTGTAGTTTGGCAGTAGCCAATCACCTATTCTAGCAGCGCCTGATGGAAATTTCCTATCCATGGTTAATACGGTGTAGCCGTCATACGGCATGCGGATGCCACCTTCTACTTGCGCTCGGAACAACGGGTCTAGCGTGTCGCCGTCTGTGTTTTCTTGAAGATCGAGTGCATCCCAAAAGGGTGAATTTTGTTGTATGCCTAGGCTTGATGCGAGTCTCTCGGACTCTTGCACTAACCCTCGTGAGATGGCCTCTACCAATTTTAGGCGGTCTGGAATATTGCCCGATGTAATAGCCTCTTGGAGCTTTGCGATGGTTGGCACTTGCACCGGTGTATCAAGATTAAAGGTGATATCGCCTTGTTCTGTGATTAGTTTTGGCAGATTCGACAATACTTCTATTGCAAGCTCACGATCTTGATTGATTGCGCTGATTAAATTTTCTAAGTCGGTTGGCATTTTAGGATGCTCCCATTTGTTTTAGTTTTTGATTCGTTGTATTTTGCATATCTTGTTGGTGCAGAGCCTGTGCGTTTAAGCCTGATAGATGGGTAATTGTGCGAAGCCAAAGCCCTGGATGCTCGCCATTTAGTCGCTCTAGTGCTTCGTTATAAACTGCATCTGCTATTTGCTGTACGTCTATTGGGGTATAACTGAAGGTTAGCTCTGAGATGTTCTCTTTTGAGAGAATCGCGTAAAAGTCGAAGCTAAAACCGATGCCCTTGGTTAGCCCGCCAACTTCTGGCTGGTATGCACCGTACGCGTATAGCGTGCCGTCTGTTAATAGTAGCCCTATTTCTCTTATTTGACCTTGCACATCGGGCGGGATTAACCCACGCAGGCGCATAGCAGTGTCGCTGATACGATCTACGCTGATGATGTCTGACTCGTGAAAAGTAGTTGTTAGTGCTGTGACGGTTATTGCATTGACGGGGTCGCCTGAGCCAAATGCAATTTTGTCAATTGCTGGAAAGGCTGTTCCTGCTGATAGTGCTTCTAGCTCTTTGTCTATGCCTGCTTGTGTGATTTGTAATAACATTATTTAAGCGACTTCCCTAAGTTCTGCAAAGGTTGCAATGATTGTTGGTGTTTTAAATCTCAATATCGCTGAGGCTTCGCTGGTGTCGTGAATATGTGCCACGGCTGAAACGTGCCGGCTATCAATGACGGGCGTTTTTTCATTGATAAGCAGGCTGGTGTGAATGCTAAGGCGCTTGTTGCTTTTTATGGTTTGCAATACGTCTTGAAAGTTTGCCGATGTTAGTAACCAATAGTCTGCGCCGAATGTGATTTCTGCTGTGCCTCTGCCGCCTAAGTAGTAGTTATCCGCATTAAACCACTCGACGACTTCTGCATCTTCTAGCCCTAGCAGTTTTAGCGATGACTCTATTCCTGCTAGTGTTCCTTTGATTTGATGCACTTTGAATGCATTGGCAACTATTTGACGCTTCATGTCGATATTCCAATCGTCATTCCATACGTCTATCGAGAAAGCCCAGGCCAACCATGGCAATAATGATTCTGGACAGAACATCGGGTCTAGCAATGCTCTAATTATTGATGCGTCGGTACGCTCGTATTTGTTTGCTAGTACGGCTTCTAAATCCATTTCTAGCGCGGTTCTATTGGGTGGCAATAGTGTGGGATTCGTTGGATTACTCATCTATATTGCCTCCGTCTGTGATATTTATTGCGCTACAAAAGGCAGCTTGCTGTGTGTTTACAACAACGGGCAGGTCTGGATTTGTAACGACGGCACGGTATACGCCTTGTTGATGCAGTGCGGACTTGATGCCTGAGTCGGTTATGCTGTGACCTATTCGCTCGGCTTGCTTTCTGTAGTCTGATATCGCCTGATCTACGGCTTGCAAGGTGGGAGCGTGTGATGGGCCACGGTAGAATATTAGCTCTGCGTTTAATTCATATTCAATAATTTCTGCGCTTTGTACGGTGAGTCTGTCACCCATCGGGCGGGTGGTTTTTTCGTTTAGCGCATCATTAACAATATCGATAAGTTCTTGAGTGGCTTGCCCGTTGCCTTCGTGCGACAAAATGGTTACGACGACTTCTGTTGGATTGGGGCTGTGGGCGTAGGCATCTTTTACTCGCCCGTCCGCGCTGAGGGCATGGTAGACGTATTCGCCTTCTGGCCCTGCTGTGCTTCTGGCTTCCATGCTTAGGATCATTCTTCTGCGTAGTGCGTCGTCTGATTCTAAAATGGCTTGCTCGGTTATTGTTGCTTCTACAATGGTGAGGCGTGTTACGCCGTATCGCGCGGCTATTTGTTCTAAATCAGATCCTACTGCATAGGCTGGCATTATTGCTAGGGCCGCCTCGTCTATGCGTTGGTGTAAGTGCATTTCTTGGTAGACATCTGCTTGCAGAATTCTGACTATCGGGTCTGATTCTAGCTCTAAATAATAGAGTTCTCTGTTCGCATCGGCTTCTACTCGGTAGTAGCTTCCTGAGTCATCACTGATGTATTGCGCGGGCAAAATTGTTGGTTGTTGATTTTCGTCCATTAACAACGGCTGACGACCCATAAACTGGTCTTTGCGGATTTGCCATAGCTCTTCGAATGTGTAGTTTTTAACGATGGCGGGCTTGGGTAGGCGTGATAGGTCGTTGAATGTGAATGCTGTCATTAGCTTACACCTCTTATGCCTAGCGGGAATGATAGCTCTACACTGCTAGTTTTCCCTGGGGACACCCAATCTAGAACGTCACCTGTAAGCGTGATCTCTAGATTTCCATTCATTGTGGCTTTGCTGGTGTTTACTCTGCTGACTCTGAATCGTGGCTCCCATTTCCTGAGTGCTTCTACTGTTGATGCAAATATTTGCATCATGAGCGTGTCATTCATTGGCTTGTCTATTAGTTCAAAAAGGGTTGAACCGTAATCGCGGCGCATGACGCGCGAGCCTTTGGGTGTCATTAATATGTCACGCACGGATTGACGTAGATGCTGCAGTGCATCTATTGACCTTCCTGTTTGTGCGTCGATTGCGTTCATTTATTAATTTATTTGCTCGTTTCTATTTTTTACTTATCTATTATTTAATTGGGGCCGCTGGTGTTATCTTCACCTGCTATTACGCCACCGTGAATATGATTGTGTAGGCTTGTTCCTTGCCCTATTACGTCGCCTTGGGCTGTTACTTTTCCGGTTATTTCCACGTTTCCGTCTATGCTTGTGTTTCCTTCGATGCTTACACCGCCTTTGCTGGTGATGCTGGTTGTTGCGTCGGCTGGTAGGCTGATGCTATAGCTATGTGCTTCTCTATCGTAGGTTATGCTTGCGCCGTCTTTGTAGTAGTTTCCGCTGATGTTTTCGTCGTTTCCGAAGGTTTCAAATTGTTCTTGATATAATGCGGGTAGTACCATTGCTTGTGCTAGATCACCGTTGGGTGATAGTAGTAATACTTGTTCGCCAACTTCTGGACACCACCACGTGGTGTCGTGGCTTGCTCTTGTGGTTAACCACGGCAACCAGTCTGTTGTTAGATTTTCATCTTCTGTGCCTGATTGGACGCGCACGAGTGCGTTGTCGGTGTCTAGCTCAACTATTGCGCCTTCTCTGACTACGTTTGCGAGCTTTCTTTCTAGCTCTGAAAGTCTACGTTCTACGTTTGCGTTCATTTGCATAGCTCTGGCTTTAGACCTTTTGCATAATGGGTTTTTCCATTTTTACGATAAGCTGTTAAGAAACGGCTGCGCGGTTTTCTACCAGGCTTTGCTATTTGTACGTGCAACCATGCGCCGTATTCGTAGATTATTTGATCAATGTTTTTTCCACAATTATCCATCATCCAATTAGCGGCGTATTCGAGTGACTTTTTTGAGTCTCTTACATCTGCGGCGCAGGCTTCCATGTGGTAGCTTGTGCTTGAACCACCAATTTTTGTGTTTAGCGCTTTGCAACGATAACCACTAGTTACCGTTACTGGGCTTTTGATGTGGTCTCGATATGGTTGCAGGACATTTGTGCAGAGTTTTTTGGCATTGATTCTTTCTGCTTTGCTCATTGTGTTTTTTATGCCCAGCCGTGCAGCTGTTCGGCTGTGAATGAATTCAGATTCTGGAAAATTTTTGCTTAGGTTTTTTGGCTGACTCATGCTAACTCCAGATGCTTAATAATTATGTCACTTACTGTTCGTTTATCGTTGTCTGATAGTCCTAATAGTTCTCGTTTTGCGAGGTCAAAGTAGCCTGTTTTATCGCCATTTTTGTATTTAATACGTTTACCAAACTGGTGGTTGCTGGCTACTTCGCTGGCCCTTCCATAAAATCCTATTTCGCCACTGTTTTCGGTAACATTTAGTTTTATTGATTTGCCTATTTTTTTAAACATTTTGCCTTTTTTGTTTTTTCTGGGCGCAAAATTTGAGCCATCGGGTGCTTTATTTGCCTTGATTCTTTGACGGTTTGACTTTCTTAGAAAGGTCATTATTTCGCGCATGGCTTTTTTTCGACCCACTGGGCTTAGATGGGTTAGCACTTTTAGTAGCCCTGCTGTTATTTGATCATCTACTAGCATGTGCTTGTGTCGTCTTTGCTTTTTGTTATTTTGTCGTCTATATCGAAGAAAATGTTAATATTGATGGTTTCGTTATTATTCCACTCAATGGTGTAATCCATTTCTAGGGTTTGTTTTTCTGTGTACATCCAGTAGATTAGCTGAAGCATTAGTTTGTTAATGTCTCCACCAAAACCTTCTATATTTAGATGCATGACGTGTTCGTTGCGGATTATTGATTTCGAACTTTTATCGTCAAAGTTGAATTCTGGCTCTGGTGCATTCGGGTCTTGTAGGTATTGGTCTTCTTCTACTATTGTGCCTTTTACGCGACCGTGTGTGTCACCAAAACGGACTTGCTCGCTCTTTAGCTTTATCACTTTTTCGAGGTAGGCTTGA
>JALSJN010000038.1 GCA_026989335.1 Thiotrichaceae bacterium | reverse complement strand
ATCACAACAAGATCATCGGCAAAACTTTGCTGTTTGATATTTTTCCAAGCCATTTTGTGAACCTGTTGGGTAAAATGCTATTATCCCATTTTTGTGGGATTTTTGCACTCTCGTGCAAAGGTCTCATGTAAGTTTAAAACATTGTTCTAAATCTCTCGCTTTCATGGCATTTAGTCTGTTACTAACTGCATGCGGTGGGTCAACGGGTAATGACTCCAGTAATCAAACAGGGGTGAATAATAAAGACTCTTTTCACAATGGTAAAAATATTGCTCCAAAGATAAAAGCTGAGGATTTTGAAAATAGCATTTTTGTTACAAGAGGTAATGAAAGAGCAGCGGCTTCATTTTCCGTGTTTAAAAAAGACCGGACAGGCGTGGAATATTTAAGCGAATTTATGAATACAACGAGTTCAGGAAACCTCCTTACTTGGGATGTTGATGACAATGCGCTCAACGTAAGCTATAACGGTGGTAATAGTTTTTATACTTTTAAGGCTGAGGAAACGCAAGGAAATATTATTTCTGGAAGAAGGAGCGGAGGAGGACAAGCACCTCATAAAGCTTTTTTGTTTAAAGCCTTACCGTTGAGCATAGACAAATTAAAAAATAAAATAATTAAGTATGACTTAAGTCATTTAACAACAGAAACGAACCCTAGAGGCTGTACTGTACGCACATTGAAGTTTGTAGGTGATAATAAAGCCGTTTTTAAAGAAATCTGTAATAACGAGTCTTGGGCATATATTGAAGTGGAGCTACAGGTTCGACTGGCTTATGGTCTAAATAATATTATAGAGTTGTCCTTTACGGGTTGGGATGGAGCTGAAAACAAGATTCTAATGTCTTTGATTACTGGTGGGCTTGAAGACTCTGGTGAATTTGCTAGCGTTAAAAGTGGTGAGTATAAAGGCGTGGATATTGAAAAATTTACCATCGTTAATAAGGAAGCTTTTTAATTAGTTTTAATTAATTCAAGAGACCTTGTCAACAGGTCTCTAATAGTTTTAGTTATGGACGAACGTAAGAATAACCTTCTTCCTGTAATTCAATAATTCTTGCAACACCTGCTTGAACCGTTCCAACTCCTTCACTGAGTTTGGGTAAATGCCCCATTTTCTTTTTCATCTTATTCATCGTATTCATACAAGCACTGAACTTTATATCTTGTACGGATAAACTCTTTACTCGCTGTGTAAAAATACTATCTGTAGTAAGCATTTTTAAGCCTGGACCATAAGCGACAATTTCGATATCAATATTATCAGGGCCATATAATTTTTGTAAGTTGACAGCATTATTCATGGCGATCTTTTGGGTGCGAGCATCATCAGTACTCACTTGAATAACCAGTTTGTGTTTAGCACCGTCGGCAAAAGCTGTGTTACTCAATAAGCTGATGCTTAGGATCAGTAGCGCAAATAATTTTGTTAGTGGATTTGTTAAAAGGGTTGATTTCATGGTTTCTCCTAGTCATTAATTTTGTGATATATCAAATAACACGTCTAGGAGTATAGAACAAAAAAACTAAAGTGTTAGAAAACGTTGCCAAGCTTCCTCAGGTTGCCAATTTTCTAGCATTGGTATGCAGTCGTTGGGTGAGCGGTTTAAAGCCTGCTGTTGATAATGTTGCATAAAGGCTGAAACGCGCATATTTAACGCGCAATGTACCCAAATCTTGTCATTTTCTACTGCCTTCATTACTTTAAGAAATAGCATTAAATGCTGATGCGTAGGCGCTTCAAACGGTACCGGAATATGAAAATAATTCATTCCAGCCTCTGTGACTAAACCACCCTCATCAGGGAGTGCGTTGGTTGAGTCAGGCATGGCAAGGTTTATTACTGCGCTAAAACCCGCATTTGCGATGAGATTAAATTGATCAGGTGAGGGCTGCCCAGAGGTGCTAACCTTGTCAGAGATTTTGATGTAGTTGAGGATATTTGTAACTGCCATAGCTAATTATTTTGAGACCTTTGCAATTATATTTTTCTTTGAGTTGTCTGAAAAAATTAGTCGAATACTAATGTTATCGCCTGTTTTGGGTAGTACGGTGATGTTATTAATTCGGGCAAAATTATTTTTAGGGGCAAGCTTTACAATATTGAAACCTTCAATAGGAATGCCGAACACCTTAATTATTTCTCGTTTACCGTCTTTGTGAAAAGGCTCAAAAAAGCTCACATCGTTACTGATTTCTGTTTCTATTCGGACTAGTTCGTGTGTTTTATTGGTGGTGTTTTTTAAGGTAAAGGTCAGCACAGCCGTTGCATTATCTGTAGATATAGCCTGGATAGTGGCTTCGTGTGCAGTGATAGCGGCGTTTGCAGGTGTTGTACTAATAGTGCTCTTAGCCAGTTTTTCTTTCAGGATATAACGTTTAATGGGCTTATCAAGGTAGCCTAATTTATAGCTAATCGCTAAAGTGGCGAGAGCTAGAAGGAGAATAATAAAAAATTTACGCATATTTCTAGCTTTTTATTTAGGTTTATTGGGTCGTATTGTTGCTATTAAGAACAAAGCTGCTTGAACAGAATCTTGGAATTTCGCTGAAAATTATACAGTGCTTTCTTTTGGGACGGTAGGTCATTCACATTGCCACTATTAAAGCCGCGTTCCTTAAACCAATCAATAGATTGAGTGCTTAGCACTAAAAGCTGCTGTAAATTGTGACTTAGAGCTTGTTGGCTAATATTCTTTAAAAGCCGGTCGCCCCGAGCACCACCTTTATAATCAGGGTGTACTGCTAAGCAGGCTAGCTCACCTGTTTGAGTTTCAGGGATTATATACAATGCGCCACAGCCAATGATTTTTCCATCACGTTCAATCACGCTAAAGTTATCAATTTCTAATTCAAGCTGCTCACGCGAACGCTTAATTAATGCACCTTTTTCTTCCAAAGGTTCAATCAATTCAATAATGCCACTAACATCATCAATGCTGGCTGGGCG
>JALSJN010000037.1 GCA_026989335.1 Thiotrichaceae bacterium | reverse complement strand
AGGATGGATGGCATCCACGTTATGCAGCTTGGCGGTTTTAACCAGTTCTTCAATATCCAAATAAGGCATTAAAGGCGCATCGTTAGCACCAATCTGGTAGGCCTCATCCGATTTATAGCGGTGAGGAGAAAAACGATCCTCATGAGTATAAACAGCGACTGTTTGCAGCTTTAATTCAGAGGCTGCACGTAGAATGCGAATCGCAATCTCACCACGATTCGCGACCATTATTTTGTTGATTTTTTTGGACATAATGAGTTGGATTTATCGGTTAATAACTAACTTTAACTATAGTCTATTTATTTTAAAAAGGCGTATAAATCGACATTGTTTTAAAACCCAAATTCACATTTAGAAACACGGATATAACACAAGTCTTTGATTCCACAGCACATCCAAAAAATGCCCGCTTAACCTACGGGTGAAGCTAAGATTTTTTGAATATACTGTGAAACCAAATACTTGCATTCTATTTTGCTTTTCTAAGTGTGGATTTGGGTAAAAGAAAATATAAGCCACAGAGGGCTGAGATATAAAGTCATCCTCGAGCCACTTACGATTTTATTTAGGCAGTTTGTTATAAGCATCAATCAATAATGTATGCATCGCCCAATTACTACTCAAAGGAAACACATCATCGCCATCAATCAATGATAAGGCGTTGCTAATTATTTGCTCGTCGTAGAGTTTTTGTAAAGCGAGGCCGTATTGGCTCATGCTTTCTAGTTGTAGTAGGGCGTGAATGCATTGATACGTTTTTAGGCGTAGTGGGTTGATTTGTTGGAAGTGTAATAACCATTCAATACCTTCTTGTACGCGCTCGCTATCCTGCGCTTTTAATGCCAAAAGGGTGACTAATTCGCCAATGCGTAAGTCATTGAAAATATTTTCTTTATTAGCAGGAAGCCCGATAAATGCTGCCACGGGTAGTTGATCATCGAGGTTTAAGTCTTCGAGCTTTTCGATTAATGCTGCACACCCGGCAGGGGTTTTATTTTTGGCTAAAATTAGTTTGCGAAAAGGAACGCCGGCATTATTATTCTCCCAGATTAAATCATCAGTGGGGTAAATTTCCGACATACCCGGGACTAAAATACGGCAGGCATAGACCCCAAGCTGTTGATAGTCGGCACTATAAATATCATTGCCTTCTTGATGGATGGCATCGCATAGCCAGTCGTATTCTTCTTCGGTGGTTTGTAAGTTTTTTTCACTTTCTACTTGCCAATGTACAAATTCATAGTCCGCATCATTTTTTAAAAACTCCCAACTTATAATACCGCTGGAATCAATAAAGTGTGTTTCTAAATTCTGGGGACTAGCAATTTCATCGCGATCAAAACCGGCTTCGGCAAAACCATTTAAAGCATCTAACCCACGACCTTGTAATAATTCGGTCAAGGCCCGTTCAAGTGCTACTTCAAATTTTGGGTGCGCGCCAAAGCTGGCATATACGCCTTGATTTTTCGGGTGTAATAAGGTGACGACCATGACAGGGTATTTCCCGCCGAGTGAGGCATCTTGCACTAAAACTCCATAACCCGCTTGCTCCAGTTCTTTAATACCTGCTTGAATACTGGGGTATTGGTTTAAAATCTCGCTGGGTACATTGGGTAAGCTAATGCCTTCGGCGATGATTTTGAATTTCACAAAGCGTTCGAAAATTTCAGACAATGCCTGTACGCGGGCTTCAAATTTAGTATTGCCTGCCGACATGCCGTTGCTGACATACAGATTACCAATAACATTAACGGGAAAATAAGTGGTTTGTTGAGTGCGCTCGCAAACATACGGTAAGGCGCAAACGCCCCTGTTAGCCGTGTTGCTGGAATTCACATCAATTAATTGATTAAGGGATAACATGCCCTCAGGATCATAAAACTCTTTTAATTCCTCGTTTAGTAACTCTTTGGGTAATGCGTTGGGTTGATCTAAAGCGAACCATTTCTCGTTAGCATAATGAACGACCTTGCTATTCGCGATAGAATCCCCAAGGTAATAGTCTGCCCAAAAGTAATGGGTTGAGAGGCGCTCGAAGAATTCGCCTAGCGCACTGGCAAGGGCTGCTTTTTTCGAAGCTCCTTTGCCATTGGTAAAAAGTAATGGGCAATCCTTATCTCGAATATGTACTGACCAAACGTTGGCAATGGGATTAAGCCATGATTGTTCGATAATGGTAAAACCAAGCTTAAACAACTTTTGAGTCATCGTGTGAATGGAGTCTTCAAGTGCAGCATCTTTGCCAAGTATGTGTGTTGAGTCTGTCATAATAGAGGTTCCTTAGAGCCACTAATTCAATTGAGAGTGTGATGAATAGTAGTACAGCTAAAGTCGAAAAGAAAAACAAACCGCCGTTTTGGCTGATAATAATGATTATTAGTATTTTGCTCATCGCTGCAAGTTATTTGGGCTTGCGCTATTACCAGCAATCTTTACGCAATGCACAGCCGTCTCACCTTGAGCAGTTAGAGCGTTCAGAGTTAGAAAGCCTCAAAGAAAAAATTATTCAACAAGCCGATACCATTGATACAAACTGGCTGCGTACGCTAAACCCAATAGTTAAATATGTGCAGGGACGTTTGTTGTGGAGTAGTGACTTACAGCAGGGTGTGGTTGAATTCATTAATCTTCCCAAACTCAATAATAATCAACAATATCGTTTATTCGTTTATGATCTTGAGGCGAATAACAGCGTACCTATCACGGCAGTTGTGTTTAAGAAAGTTGAATTGATTTCAGGAATTTTTGCACGTTCATTTACACCAAAGATAACAGTGAAAAACCCTTTAAAATTTGAACTTGTTTTAGAACAAGGGGGCGTTGAGGGGGGGCAGCCTTTGTTGTTGGCGCAACCTTAGACTTTATGAGACTTTTGCACGACCCGGATGACGAGTAAAAATGGCTGAAATTCCACTGCTTTTCGTTTAAAAACTTGCTAATAACTCGTTATTAGCTTCATTTTCCGTCTCAATCAGTGAAATCCCCCCCGATTTTTCTTTCGCCACCGAGTCGTGCAAAGGTCTCTTTATGGCAATATTAAGCTTAGGTAAATCTGTTTTATCGTAATATTCATACAATAAAGTAGTAATAAATGACTACTTTTCTAAAAATTAAAATTAAATGGATATAAAACTATGAAACACGCCACAAAACTATCACTTTTAGCCTCGTTTTTATTACTAGTAGCATCATCATTCGTTACTTATCAAGCAAGCGCACTTCAACTTAACCCGCTTTCGGTTATCGTTAAGCCAACAGGTGGTGGCGCACGTCAAACATTTAAAGTCACCAATGAAAGCAACAAGCCTATCGCGGTTCAATTTAGTGTGACGACACGTCAGCAAATTAACAATAAAGAAGTTAGACGACCCGCTGATCGGGATTTTATGATCTATCCTCCACAAACGATTATACCGCCGCGTACCACACAAAAAGTGCGAATCGAATGGCTGGGTAAAAAGGCTGTGCCGAAAGAACTTGCTTATCGTTTAATTGCTAAACAAGTTTATGTCTCGTTAGAAAAACAGAAGCAAACTGGAATTAGTATGTTGATGACGTTGGTTGGTGCTCTTTATGTACAGCCGAACAACACCAAGAGTAATGTACAAGTTCGTGCCGTACAACGCCACGGTAATAAGTTAGCGGTTACGCTTAGTAATAACGGTACGCGTCATCAGTTGATGAATTATGCGACATTGACCTTACGCAATAGCTCGAAGGTCATCAATATTAAAGGCAAAGGCTTAATTGGCATCGAAGGTAATAACGTTTTAGCGGGTGCAACCAAACGTTTCTTTATTAACTTACCGCATGGTTTTGTTAATGGACGTTGGACGGGCACAATTAAGTATCCGCGTTAATTGAATAATTGACCGTTTATTTAAACCGTCATGCAAGCCAAGCTAAAACAACCAGCCTTTCATAATATGAAAGGCTTTGGTTTTTTACTGGGGTTAGTTTTTCTAACATCGGTAGGCTTATTAACGCCTGTTGTTGGTTTGGCGCAAACGGCTCAAGAAGCTGAAATGGCTGCTTTGTATGAGCAGGCTTTTGGAAAAAAGAAACCCGCTTTAAGCCCACCTAAAAATAATACTCCAGCCGTTAAAGCAAGTCTTGTTTCACCTTCGCAAGCTGCGAAGCCTACAACAGGCGTTAAGCCATCAGATAAAAAAGCCAGCTCGAAAAATATCACAAACGCGAGTAACGCATCAGCACCTGCTAAAAAATATAGCTCCGCTGATCTAGCCTCGCTTTACTCACAAGCCTTTGGTAAACCACACGCACATCAACAAGTTAAACCTGCGACGATGAGCCAAACAACAGATGCCAGCAGCCCAGCCGAAGAGGGTAGCTCAAAAAGTGAAACAACTCAGCAAAGCAGTAACAGCTTAGCATCATTATATGCGCAAGCTTTCGGTGGCCGAGCACCTACGGTATCAGTGCCAAGTAATCTTATGGTGGACTTTAGAGTCAATAAAGTTGAAGTGGGTGAGATTAAAGTTTTTAGTGCATCGGGCATGATTGACCGAGTTGAAACTAAAACCCTATTGGAGTCACTTGAAAAAATAGTCAAAGAGCATGTTTATAAAAGAATAGCTAAGCAACTATCAAAGCAGGAAAAAACCCAATTTAGCACATTAACAAAGTTGGGTTTAAATACGGAATACAACTCAATTAATTTGAGTTTAGATTTGCAGATGGATTCGTCCTTGCGTAAGCCGCAGATACTCTCACTTATTGGTAAGAAACGTTCATCAGTTCGTGAAGAAAATAAAATGACAGCTGAGGAGATCAGTGCTTTCCTAAATATGTATTCCACGATTGGCTTTAATGCCAGTAGTAATAAAGCAGATATTAAGGTGAAGTTGGAAGGAAGTTTAAATGTTAAGGATAGAGTTCTTGAAACGACCGTAGATATTGTAAATGATAAAGCTAGCGTAGGGCGAACCACGATTACTTATGATAAACCTGAAAAATTACAGCGTTTTGTGGTGGGTAACGTATCAACGGGTAGCCGTAATTTTCAAGAGAATTTAGAGCTGCTTGGCATCAGAGGCAGTAAAGAATTCTTTATGAGCCCCGAGCTACAAATAAGACCCAAAGCAAACCAAGGGTTCATATTAGAAACGGATTCAACCGTCGAGTTGTACATTAATAATCAATTACGCCAACGATTCTATTTGGTAAAAGGCGTTTATTCATTGGAGGATATTGGCTTATATGATGGTGCGAATAATATCCGTGTAAAAATTACTGACGAGTTTGGCAAGGTCACGATTAAAACCAGCGAGGAGTTTTATGATTCACATTTGTTAAAACCGGGCTTGTCGCTGTACTCCCTCAGTCTAGGTTATTTAAGCAAGCAACAGGCGGGATCAAACCCTAACTTAAAGGATGTGCCGATCTTAAGCGGTTATTATGAGAAAGGTATTTCAAAAGATTTAACCGCCAGCTTTGATATGCAATTGAGCCCAAACAGTTACTTATTGGGTGGCGAAGCAATAAGCTCAATTGAACTAGGTTCGCTAAAATACGGTATGGCAGTGAGCGGCGGGCAAGATAAAAAAGCAGGTTATGCCGCACGTTTAGAATTTAAACCCAATATAGATCGTGAGACGATAAAGTTGGATACCCTAAGGCGCGATATGATGGGGCTAGATACGCGCATCGGTCAATTCATCAATAGCGTCACCATCACAGAGGAGTTTAGAAGCAGGCACTTTAGCCAATTAAACCAAGTTAATATCTTAAATAAACCTTCAAAGCGTTTAAAGGCGCAGCTACAAACGCGGTTTAGCTTTAACTTAAATGAAAACTGGCGGGGTTCATTAAACCTAGCAGCGACTAGCTATTATGATGCAAAAAATAGTGTTTCTGCCAGCTTGAGCGCAAACAAACGTTTCAGTAACGGTATTAATCTGAGAATTGGGGCAAAGATGGATAGTCGTGAAGATTTTGCAGTGAATCTACAAATATCCATGCCATTTGGGCGAAAGAAACGCTCATCACGACGCCACTTAGAATTACTCGCAAACAGTAAAGATCATAGTCTTTCAAGCAAGGCCAGCTATAGGGCTGCAGGGCAGGTTGGGCGTGAAAGCCTTTCGGGCTCAGTTGCAACGATACGCAATGATAAAAGTTTTAACACAAATTTCGATGTCAATTATCGTGACCCAAAATACGAAGCTAGTTTAAGTGCGAATGATAATCGTAGCATAAGTGGTAATTCACACTCACAACGCTTACAAGTTGGCTTTAACTCAAGTATTGCTTGTGTAGGTAAAGAGTGCGCTAGGTCTTACCCTATTAATGACAGCTTTGCGTTAGTCAAAGGGCCATCAAATCAGAAAACCCCCATCGCTGTAAAAAATGGCTATGGGCAGTTTAAATATTCAGATACTCGAGATAGTAATTTGCCGGAGGATTACACGACATTAATTCCCGCCAAAGGTAATGCTGTTGTGCCTTTAGAATCTTACCGTTATCAAAATATAAACATTGATGAGGCAACCTTGCCCAACGGCTATGACTCTGAAAAAACAGAATTTGAAGTGTTTCCAGGTTATCACCAAGGCTTTGCGATAAAAGCAGGTGGTGAGCCAGCAACCATTTTAGATGGTGAACTGGTTGATGAAATGAAAAAGCCATTGGGCTTTAAAGGAGGGCAATGGGTGCCTCTATCGGCCAAAGGCAAAACGATAGCATTCTTCTCGAATAAAGCAGGGCGTTTTCGAATTGCTTCAATGCCAGCAGGTAGATACAAGTTAGAGCTTTTTGATTCCCCCGATATGCGGGCAATTAATGTTTATGTACCTGATAAAAAAGGTGCGGTACATGACGTGGGTGCGTTGCTTGTAAGAGAGTAGCCTGCTTAAGAAGATAAATGCCAGTTATTGAGAATGGTGGTAATTTGATCTAAACCTTCCGTTAAGGCCGCTGGGCCTGGTTGTAAAATATGAGCAGATTTAATCTCAAAAACGTACCCGTTTTTAACGGCATTTACATCGCTCCAGCCCTCCCTTTGAGCAACTTTTTCAGGGTGAAATTTACGTCCGCACCAAGAGCCAATGATTATGTCTGGATTTCTTTTAACAACATCTAAAGGGTCGGCAACAATGCGCTTTTTGGCTAGGCTCTGCTTTGAGTATTCGGGGTAGCATTCCTCTCCACCCGCTATCGTGATTAATTCAGAAACCCATTGTATTCCTGTAATAATAGGGTCATTCCATTCTTCAAAATAAACTTTGGGTCTCTTCTCCCAGGAGGCTACCCTTTCTTTTATCTTAGTTATTTTTGTTTGGTGGTCCGTAACCCATTGTTGGGCTTTATCTTGACAGCCTACCATTGCGCCAAGCATCTGGATCATTTGAAAGATCTCATCAACAGAGCGTTGGTTAAAGATATGAACACTGACACCTTTTTTAATTAGCTCTGATGCAATATCTGCTTGTAAGTCAGAAAATCCTAGAACAAGATCGGGTTTAAGATCCATTATTTTATCAATTTTTGCTGATGTGAACGCCGAAACCTTCGGTTTTTCTTTTCTAGCTTGTGGAGGCCGAACGGTAAAACCTGATATTCCTGCAATACGATCTTGCTCGCCAAGAATGTAAAGCATTTCCGTTGTTTCATCGGTTAAACAAACTATTCTTTTAGGGTAATAATTTAGCATGACGTATTCTATCTTTAAGGATTACGATTAAGTAAAAGAGAAGAGTATAGTTTAATTTAATTCAATAGGAAGGAAAGGGGCGAAAGAGAGTAATTATTAGCGCCGGAATTTTTTAAAAGGGCGCTTTCTAAATTTATAGCGATAAGGACGTACTTTACGTTTTTGAAGCTTGTAAAGTACAAAAACAATTAGCATTAAAACTAAAAATATAGCTGAAAAAATCACCGCGTAAAGCGTATTTTGGCTCCAGCCGGTTAATTCTAATAATTGCCTGAATTCTTCAGCGCATTGTTGTGAGTCCCGACAGACTTTTTGAAGTAAAAATACTTTAATAATACTGTTCTGCAGAAACATGGCCGGGCTTGTGGTTTAGATGGCGATCCATTTTGAACTGATCCTTTAGCACGGCTTTAGTGTCTTTCAACATACCGCTGTTGCCACAAAGCATGACATGTGAATCGTCTTTATTTAACTTCAATCCAGCTTGTTTTTCTAGTTGTCCATCGCTGAGTAGTGCGGGAATTCTGCCACGTAATGCGCCTGAATGATCTTCACGACTAACAATAGGGATAAAGCGAAAGTGTTCTGGGTGGTCGTTTTTGAACTGCTCAATAAGCTCGGCATAGCAAAGCTCAATGGCATGGGGGACAGCATGCACCAGAATGATTTTATCAAAGCGTTGCCAAGCATCAGCCGTTTTAAGCATTGAAAGGAAAGGGCCGAGACCTGTTCCTGTGGAAAGCATCCAAAGATTTTTAACCTCTTTGGGTACTTGAGATAGTACGAAGAAACCTACACAGGGTTGGGCAATTTCTAAGGTGTCCCCCGTCTTTAAAGCAGCAAGGCCGTTCGATACTTTTCCATCAGGAACCGTATTAAAGTAGACCTCGGCATACTTTTCATCGGGGGTGTTGATTAAAGAGTAGGGGTTGGCAAACTTTTCTAGCTCACCCACGTCATTGGTGGCTTCAATCTGTAGGCGTGCAAACTGACCTGCTTGAAAAGGCATTAACTCAGCTTCAAAGATTAGCGCATAATGCCGATCTGTGAGTTGTCGGTTTTCAATAACCTTTGCTGTTATCCAGTTTGCCGCCATGTGATCCTTTTATATTTGTTAAAAATATTACTCAGGGGTAAAATTATCCACCGCTGATGGCCCATCGCCGAATAAGAATTTTTCCATTTCTTCTTCAAGAAATTTACGGTCCTTAGGATTAATGGGTGATAAGCGGTACTCGTTTAAAAGCATGGTTTGGTGGTTTACCCAACCTTGCCAAGCTTCGTTTGAAATAGTTTCAAAAATTTTCTGACCCACATCTCCTGGGTAGGGGAGTCTTTCTAAACCTTCTGCTTCTTTACCTAATTTTACGCAGTTAACCATTCGTGCCATGTGTATTATCCTTTGTGTTTGATTTTAAAGTATTAAGTAGTAACTGTACGGGAGCCGCAAGGCCACCTTTGAATTCTGTTTGACTGTTATACCAGAGACTGTCCTTAGCCTCCATCACACCTACCATTAATGGGGTTTCAATCTTAATAATCAAGGGTTGAATGTGTAGGCGAAAGTGGCTAAAGGTGTGTGATAACACCGGCAATGCATTGGTGCTAGCAGTATCGTACTGATAGTTTTCTATCAAATATTCATCCGCAAAAGCCTCTGTTTCAAATTGAGGGAAGCACCACAGTCCACCCCAAATTCCTACAGGTGGGCGTTTTTGCATAAAGACTTCGCCTGCTTTATTTTGTAGTAACAGCATGACTGTATGCTTTTCGGGCAAGGTTTTTTTAGGCTTTTTACCGGGGTAGTCTGTTTGGTTCCCCTGTTGATGCGCTAAGCAATCCGCTTGTAAAGGGCAGGTGACACACGCTGGTTTTGAGCGTGTACAAACGGTTGCACCTAAGTCCATCATCGCTTGGGTGTAGTCTGCATTACGTGTACTAGGTACGAGCGAATCAGCTACCTCCCAAAGCTTCTTCAATACAGCTGACTTCCCCGGCCAGCCTTCAATAGCAAATACCCGTGCTAAAACACGTTTTACATTACCATCTAAAATTGCCTGTTTTTGTCCGTGTGAAATAGATAGAATCGCTGCGCCTGTGGAGCGACCAATGCCTGCTAACGCTACAATTTCATCTAAGGTTTCAGGAAACACGCCAGCATAATCATCACAAACTTGCTTGGCAGACTTGTGCATATTTCGCGCCCGAGCATAATAACCTAGCCCTGACCAGTGCTTTAAAACCTCATCCTGCTCGGCATTCGCTAAGGTTTGCACCGTCGGGAAGCTTTGCATAAAACGCTCATAATAAGGAATCACAGTTTTAACCTGCGTTTGTTGCAGCATAATTTCAGATACCCAAACACGGTAAGGAGTAATATTATGTTGCCACGGTAGGTTTTTTCGCCCTTGCTGGTCGAACCATTTAAGGACTTTTTGAGAAAATACTTTCATGCTAGATAAATCTTTCTTTACAACAGTTTGTAGGCAGATATAGGTTTATGTGGGCACTAATGAACAGGGTGTTAATTTGAAATAACATCTCGACAAAGTCTTGGGTAGCCTCCTAGGAGCTTGTCCGAGAACTAAGACCGTAGCGAAAATTACAGAATTTTCATAAGTTGCGATTATCGAAAGAGGCGAATAGCACGGCTATTTAACGATTTCGATAAGCTCAAATTATGATGATTGTGGGATTTGCAGTAGGTTTCTAGTTCTCGGACAAGCTCCTAGCTATATGCAATTTCTTCTAACTTAGGGATATCACATTGGTACTCACTAGCTGTCACCTTGACAATAAAATGTTGGCGTTTAAATTCAGCAATCATGCGGCTGGCTGTTTCAGTCGTTATTCCCAGCATTGCACCCATATCTTCTCGGCTAAATAAAGCAAAGGAATTTCCAATTTTACCTTTTGATAACATAATTAGTAACCTTGCTACACGCTGTTTTGATGAGCCTGTGGAAAACTCGATCACCCAAGCATCTGCTTCATCTAAAGCACTCTTCCAACGTTTCATTAGCTCTAAGTGTATTTTCGGATTACTTTGGCTGAGTGCTTCTGCTGCACTATCAGGATATCGGCAAACTTCCACATCTTGTAAAACAATCGCATCGTGCTTATAGGTTGGGTCCAAAGTAGCTTCTAATCCCACCACATCGGATGTTCGAAGAAGTCTAACAATGCGCTGTGTTCCGTCAGGAAGATACTGCACTAATTTCACCAAACCACTACGAATTGTGTACATATATTCAGCAGATTCACCTGCACTATAAATAACCGAGCCGGCCTTTAATTCAAACTGGTCGATAGGTTTATGCAGTGCTTCAAAGTCAGTTTCACTGAGCCCCGCAAACAGTACGGAGTTGCGAATGGCACACAAACTACAGTTTGCATATCCTTGCCAAGCTTCTCTTTGCGTGATGTGGTTCATTGATTCCTACTATAGTTGCAATTATAGTACCTAGACTACAGGAAGTAATAAAAATAGCTAACAGTAAAATGCTTAGTGATAGTCGATTTTTCAGCATTACAGGTGTATTTTGTCTTTATTAAACGAAGAGCTAATACCTAATCCCCAGATAGAAAACACGGCGACAGCTATTTTTAGAATATCCTGCAAAACCAAAGTTTGTACTTTCGTTTGTGTTTTTATCAGGGGGTTAAGGTAGAAACAATGTTCTTTATAAAGAATTAAAGGTTAAATAAAGAATTAAAGGTTAAGCAATCGGTCGCTATGAGTATATTGGCAATGCATGGTTGCTAGCGATGGCTTATGCTGTTATCAGAATATCCAAAGTTCTTATTCTGAAATCATGATTAGCATTTTAGAGCCTTATGACTAAAATGAGCTATTGATAAATTATAGGGAAAGATAAATGAGTGATCTAAAACTAGTTATTGGCAATAAGAACTATTCAAGTTGGTCATTACGACCTTGGTTTTTTCTAAAAAATCTTGGTATCGACTTTGAAGAAGAACTCGTGTGGTTATTTGAAGAAAAAAAAGAATCACACTTGAGCTCCTATTTTTCGAATGAGAAAGTACCCGTTTTGGTTGATTCAACCTTTGCCTTGCAAGACGGAAGTTCCTTACAGGTTTGGGATACCTTGGCCATTATTGAACATATTGCTACTCGATTTAAGAAGGGCTGGCCTGAAGATATGGCGAATAAAGCCATCGCCCGTGCGGTTTCTGCAGAAATGCATTCTGGTTTCACTGGAATCAGAAACGCACTGCCTATGAACTGTAAAAAACATTTTCCTAATTACCCGATAGAAGCTGAAGTGCAGCAAGATATTGATCGAATAGTAGCTGTTTGGGACTATTGTCGAGGTACACTAAACGAAAAAGATTCTTTCTCATCCAAAGGCTCTTGGCTATTTGGCGAGTTCTCTGGAGCTGATGCAATGTTTGCACCGGTAGTGATGCGTATGATTGGATATGATGTGCAGCTCTCAGGATTCGCGAGCGACTATGCTCAAATGGTTTTAGAAAATACCGCGATGCAGGAATGGGTAAGTGCTGGAAAACTAGAAACTCATGTGATAGAGGAGGATGAGGTTTAACTCTATTTAATTAGTTCCTTTTAAGCTGAGATGGGATTGTTCATACTTTTCAAAAAGTGAACGATAACTAGTGTAAAATCAGTATAAAATAATTGGGCTTGATCAGATTCTGCTTTAATAAGGCCACTCACCCAAATAGTTACCACGCGGGCTGTAGTTACACGCCCAAACCTGTGACTTATCCTCGCATACCGCTATAGCGCAGCCAACTTCTTTGGTTTCATGCCAAACAATTTGGGTGTAGTGCCCACAGTCTGCATCATCCATGCAGGTGTTGGTTTCATAGTTGTAAAAATCTTCTTCGCTAGCCCATGTTTCAATAATTTCTTTGGCGGTAATGTTTTCTACTTTTCTTGTCCCATCCTCATATTCAAGTGCGCTTGACCAGTATAGGTTCTCCCCATTTATCTGCTGAAAGGGAGAAGTCTCATCATCGGGGCGGTGTGTCATGGTACAGTTTTTTGTTTGGGCTAAATGGTTAACCCATTGTTGTGCATATTTAGTAAGCTCGTAAGACCATGTTAGAGGTGGCAGTTTATGCTTGTTACGGAAATCGTTATGGGTATTTATCACATCTTCTTTTGATGGCTTCTCTGACGAAAAACTACTGGCGTTAATAATGGGCGCTGCGATGAAGAGCAGGGGAATAATTAATTTTTTCATGTTTAGCCTGTGTATTATTTTTATTACACTAGGCAGAATAAATGACCCAAAAACGTGGGTCATTGTAGTCAAGGATAAGTGGTTATGACTTTGAGATAAGTCTTAACAAAGTGGTATTTAGCGGTAATTATTTTAGGATAAGAAGAGCTTTTAGCTAACTAATAACTTTCTGCTGTATCCATTTTTTCATTAATCATTTCTTCCATTAAGAGTGATTTACATGTGATGCCTTCTGGCTTAGTTAGGCCCATAAGGTGTAAAACAGTTGGAGCAATATTGCTTAAGCCACCACCGGTACGGAGCCGCCAGAATGATTTATCAATAATCAAGCAAGGCACAGGGTAAACGGTATGTTGGGTGCTAGGCTCACCTGTGAACGGATCGATGTATTCATCACAGTTGCCGTGATCTGCGGTTAAAATAACAGAATATTCATTTTCTACCGCCGCATCGAGTACTCGGCTAACCTCAGTATCAAGTGTTTCAACGGCTTTGATGATAGCTTCTGGGATGGCGGAGTGCCCGACCATATCGCCGTTAGGGAAGTTGACCACAATGAATGAATGCTCTTTTTCTTCGACGGCATTGATAACAACATCGGCAAGCTCTTTCGCGCTCATTTCTGGGCATTCGTCGTAAGTATGCACGCGCGGTGAGTCGATCATAATGCGATCTTCACCGGCATAAGGCGTTTCACGTCCGCCGTTTAAGAAAAAGGTAACGTGTGCGTACTTTTCGGTTTCTGAGGTGTGCAGCTGTTTGTAACCCGACAAGCTTATAGCATGTGCCAGGTTGGTCGAGGGGCGCTCAGGCGGGAATGCAACAGGTGCAAGTAGCTTTTTATCGTATTCTGTTAGGCAAGTCACTACTAGCGGTGTGTAATTACCACGATCAAACCCAGTGAATTCTTCCATGCCAAGTGCTGCGGCCAGTTGGCGTGGGCGATCATTTCTAAAGTTGAAGAAAATCAACGAGTCTTCTGACTCTACTTTTTTTGCATTAGGCATAATGCGTGGAAAAATAAATTCATCGGTTTCCTCGTTCGCGTAGGCATCTTCGAGCGCTTGCAGTGGATCACTTGCCTCTTTGCCAACACCATGTACCATGGCATCAAAGGCACGCTGAGTACGGTTCCAGCGGGTATCTCTATCCATAGCATAAAAACGGCCTACCATTGTGGCGATAGAGCCGCCGTATTTTTCTGTAGCTTTGACTAACTGTTTAATAAACTTTTTGGCAGATTTAGGTGCGGTATCGCGGCCATCTGTAATGATATGAACTACGGCTTCAACACCTCGTTTATTACACATTTTAAGCAGTGCGCAAAGGTGATTAACATGACTGTGAACACCACCATCAGAAAGTAAACCGACAAGGTGAACAGGGCGACCTTGTTCTTTTGCAATAAATAGTGTATTTCTTAAAACCACGTTCTTTTTAAAGCTACCGTCTTCAATCGCATCATCAATGCGCACCAAATCTTGTTTTAGAATAGTGCCACAACCGATGGTTAAATGCCCGACCTCTGAGTTACCCATTTGGCCATCGGGTAGCCCTACCGCATTACCTGATGCTTGTAAGGTCGTGTGAGGGTATTTACTAAAATACTCATCAAGATTTGGCGTATTCGCTTCATGATAAGCATTATTTTTTTTGCTGGGGTTTACACCTACGCCATCCATTATGACAAGTAGGGTTTTGCGACGGGGGACGGCTCTTTTGTTCACGGGTGAAGTCCTGTTTTTAATGTTGTATATTGGTCTTTAAGGTTAAAGATCTTATAAGTCTATAATACCAATAAAAAAAGGTTTCTGCCTGATAAAAAAGAGTAAAAAAAAAGCCCATTCTGAAATCAGAATAAGCTTTTAAATAAAATGTAGTTAGTATTAGATGCGTAATGTGTGGCTTAAAACAACCATCGCAATAATAAGTAATGTACTACCCACTAATGATTTAACAATCTGAGGTAAAGGCGTGCAAACATCATTATTTGCGTGCTCGTAAGAATCTTGACCTAGTAAACTTTTAATAAAACATTTCATGGGATGCTCCCCCTTATAATTAATTTAAACTCAACCTTTTGTACTTTATTTGGAATAAAAGTTCAAAATGGTTTACATTATTTCTGATACCGCTAGTTATCAGTTTTTCATTTGTATAACTTGTTATTGACTAATAAATTCATAGGTTTAATAACAATATTTAAGTTATGTTAACAAAGTAAATATGAACAGACAATGAATACGCGTAACTATTTAATAATATTCTAATATTGATCTGAGTGGAGATGGCCTACTTTCTAAATTGAAGTACGATGTGTTTCAATTTAGAAACTTAATTTTTCTGGATTTGATTTATTAAAAAGCCCTAAGGGCCTCCATCATTATTCTTTTTATCACTGTCTTCTTTTGCGGCCTTCTTTTTGGCACGATCCTTCGCTTTTTGCTCTACGATCTTATCGGTTTCTTCTTCCGCATCTATGCGATCAAGCTCTGCTTCCATTTCTTCATCAGATAACTCATCAAAGTGATCACTCTCAAAGAATACCTCTTCTTCAGTATCTTTATCTGTTGGACTACTATCAGGTGTTTCTTCAGGGGGGTGCTCATTATCAGTAGCTTCTTCATCCAAGTTGTCTTTATTTAGAATACTTCTTTCTTCATCGTTTGAATTAGAACTTCGATTAGAGCCTGAACTATTATTTCCATCATCTTCCTCGAAAACATAATTATCATCTTCCCAGAGTTTATCGGCCGCTATGGCTGTTCCTGCACTCGCTGTAGTTGCTGTGTGATTTTCATCGTTGTCTGCGGCACGCGCACTATTAGCTTCTCCCGCCTCCTTAACACGAACGGCGAAAAACTTACTGAGGAATAAACCAAGTTCAAATAAAAGCCACATAGGAATAGCAAGCATAACTTGTGAAATAACATCAGGTGGGGTGAGCAACATGCCAACCACAAAAGCACCGATAATAACGTAAGGGCGCTTTTCTTTGAGTTTCTCAGCCGTTGTTACACCGGTAATTATTAAAAGTATTGTGGCAATAGGCATTTCAAAGCCAATGCCGAATGCCATAAACATCATCACGACAAAGTCGAGGTATTGTGCAATGTCTGGTTTAAAATCTGCAGTTTCCGGCACGAATTGCGGGATGACTTGGAACATCATGGGTAATAAGACAAAGTAGACAAACACGATGCCGAGATAAAATAAGAATACGCTAGATGCAAGCAACGGATACACCAGCCGCTTTTCATGTTTGTATAAGCCCGGGGCGACAAATGACCAGAGTTGATACAACAAAAAAGGTAAAGCGACTAAAAATGCGACCAGAAGCGTTAACTTCATGGGGATTAAAAAAGGCGCTACGGGGCCAATGATGATGAGGTCGCGCCCTAAAGGTGCAGCAAGCCAGTCATAAATATCTGAAGCAAAAGGAAAAAGAACGACAAACACAAGCCCAACCACAATAACCGCTTTTAGAAGGCGGTCACGTAACTCAATAAGGTGGGATAAAAAGCCGGTTGGCTCTGTTTTATTGGCGCTCGCCTTTTTAGTCGCGTTTGACGCCTGTTGTGAAGTAGGGCTGTCGTTAGGGTCTATCATCGCTTATTTATTATCTATGGATGCTTTAGTTTCATCGATGGTGGATGATAATTGGTCGCTCGCTTCATTTATTTGCTTGCTAACATCATTCTTAGTGCTTTGCATCATGTCGCGCAACTCGCTGATTTCTTCTTTTTGTTTGACCAGCATATTTTGCAGATCATCAGCCCGAAGTTCTTTTTCAATATCCTCACGTGTGGTGGCAACAAATGCTTTCATTTTGCCAATCATACGACCTGCTTTTGCGGCTACGCCAGGTAAACGCTCAGGGCCAACCACCATCAACGTGATGATGCCGATAATCAAAAGTTCGAGAAAGCCCGAGTCAAACATGTTTGCTACTTCTTATTTATAATAAGCGTGTTAAGACTTAGTACTGTCTTTTACTTTTGAAACTGCATCAATCACATCATCTTTGGTATCACTGATAGCTTCTTTTTTAGTATTTTTTGTAGCGGTCACTTCATTCTCGCCGGACTTCATTGAATCTTTAAAGTTTTTAACCGCGCCGCCTAGATCGCCACCTGCATTGCGTAAGCGCTTTGTGCCAAAAATCACAACAACGATGACTAAAATAATTAATAAAGACCAGGGGCTAATGCCACCTAAACCAAATCCATAAATCATAATATTTCTCTCTTCTTAAGTGTTTATTTACTTCGGCTGGCTTTTTCAACCAGACCCGATGTGCCAAAACGACGTTCTAATTCTTTTAAAACATCATCTGGGTGTAAATTCTGTTGGGCTAATAATACTAGGGTATGAAACCATAAGTCAGCAACTTCGTGGATTATTTTGTCTGTTTTTTGACTATCGGCTTCTGCATCCTTGGCTGCCATCACCACTTCAGTGGCTTCTTCACCTACTTTTTTTAAGATCGCATCTAAACCTTTATCGTACAAGCTGGCAACGTATGAGCTGTCGGCTTTAGCTGATTTACGTTCTTCAAGAATCTTAGCAACGTCTGTTAAAGTATTATTACTCATAATATGTCCTTAGATTCTCATTTCAATGCCTTGTTCCGACATATATTCTTTTGCTTCGCCCACAGTATATTCGTTAAAGTGGAAAATGCTAGCCGCAAGTACCGCATCGGCACCTGCTTTAAGCACGCCATCCGCCAGATGTTGAAGATTTCCGACGCCACCAGAGGCAATCACAGGGATATTCACCGCATCGACAATGGCCTTAGTTAAAGGAATGTTAAAGCCAGATTTTGTACCATCTTTGTCCATGCTGGTCACCAGTAGTTCCCCTGCACCATAGTCCGCCATTTTCTTCGCCCATTCTACCGCATCAATGCCGGTATCCTTTCGACCGCCGTGGGTAAAAATATCCCACTTATCAGGTTCACCTTCTTTACTGACTTTCTTAGCATCAATAGCAACCACAATACATTGCGAGCCATAATATTCAGCTGCCTCTTTGACCAGTTCGGGGTTGTGAATTGCTGCAGTATTGATGGCAACCTTATCTGCACCTGCATTAAGCATGGTACGAATATCTTCAACTTTACGAATTCCACCACCCACCGTTAGCGGGATAAACACTTCGGATGCTATTGCCTCAACCATATGAACCGTAGTTTCGCGATCATCCGAACTGGCAGTAATGTCCAAAAAGGTAATTTCATCCGCACCTTCACGGTTATAACGCGCTGCCACTTCGACAGGGTCACCCGCATCACGGATATCAACAAAGTTTACACCTTTTACAACACGACCGTTATCAACATCAAGGCAGGGGATAATGCGTTTTGCGAGTGCCATAGCTATTCCTATTAATCTATTAGGGCTATTTTATCATAGCAAAATGGTTCTTACCTGTGAGTTTGTTTCTCTTCAATAAGTAAGGTGCGTAAATACTAACTAACAGACGGAGGTACTTGGCTGTTAACCTTAAACGTCTTCATTATCGGTTTCATATAAGTTCTCAATAAACTCAGAAAATGATGATGAAACCTTTACCCACGTTGCATAATTTAAGGCATCAAATGCTTTCTGGTATTTTGGATGCTCGGAATTTTCAAGAATATCGCTCACATTATTAAACTGGTCTGCAGCTTGTTTGATTCTTTTTTGGAAATAATCCTCAAACCAAGGGTATTGCCAATACCATTCCCAATAATAAATCGAGCCAAAATCATGCTTATTGAGTGATATGGCGATAAGAGAGTTTTGTACGCAACGGCCTATGGCGATTACATTAGAAGGCAAAAATTCCTCTTCAATGTGTCTGTCATAATGCTCATGCAATATCGACATAGGATATTCAAACTGCTCTCCTGGGGTTTCATTTTTGTAGCTTAAAAATCCCCAAAACTCTTCGAGACCGTTTGAGCTTTCTTTGTAAACACGACCATCTTCAAACTTTCTAACTAAATCTGTTTTGAAATAACATTTCTCTTCATCAATTACCATGCCGCCATTGTTTTCTTTTAGAAAAGCCTGATAATCCTTTGGTAAAGCCTCAAAAACAGCCTTCTCATCCTTGGTTAACTTACCCAGCGTTAGGTTGTAATAGTTGTTTAGGTCAATGTTTTTATGCGTCATATTTATTATTTAATGGTAGTTATTAGCTACAAGCCTTCTACATACTTATGCGCTTCAGCCAAGTCTATCGTACCTTCATAAATTGAGCGCCCTAGAATTGTACCAGTGACTCCTGCTTTTTCAACTTTACAAAGCTCAATAATATCATCCATATTGGTCACACCACCGGATGCGATTACGGGTATGTTAATACTCTTAGCGAGTTCTACGGTGGCGTTGATATTAACGCCTTTCATCATGCCATCGCGTGCGATATCGGTGTAAACGATTGCCACGACACCTGCCTCTTCAAACTGTTTGGCAAGTTCAATGGCTGAAACACTCGAGACTTTACCCCAGCCATCGG
>JALSJN010000036.1 GCA_026989335.1 Thiotrichaceae bacterium | reverse complement strand
TCCTTTTTTGCCACTTTTGTACGAGGATAGAGCTTCTGTAAATGCTTGTGAAATATGCTTTTGCGTCGCAGACACCTAACAGTTTATTAGACAGCTGCAGTCTAATTCATCCCATAACCTTACTACTTTCTCAGTTAAATTTCTATTCTTATCAGCTCTATAGCTTTCATCCCTCGAAGTTGTCAAAAAGTTAGACGGCAGCTGTACAATCTATTATTGCTGCAGCTGTAAAACTCAATTAGTATTT
This sequence comes from Thiotrichaceae bacterium, assembly GCA_026989335.1. Classification (GTDB taxonomy): domain Bacteria; phylum Pseudomonadota; class Gammaproteobacteria; order Thiotrichales; family Thiotrichaceae; genus Cocleimonas. The sequence goes on along the minus strand of JALSJN010000036.1, from coordinate 19,272 downwards.
TTGTTCGCTTTTTATTTTCTTTAGTGAAATAAAGGACACACATAATTTGGGAGTATTAGGGTTAATTATGGGTGTCTTTTTTGTTTTGGCTTACCACCCGTGCTAAATATTGGATAGTCAATATTCACTAAAATAGAAACAAAAAAAGGGACGCAAATGCGCCCCTTTAGATAAAAATGTAACCGACAATATAAATTGATCGTATTTTCGCCGAAGATCAAGGCGGGTTTTGAATCTCAGGATCGAAGCGTACAGTAGTACGTGAGAGTCTGAGATTCAAAGCCCAACGCAGCGCTTCGGTGAAAAGGCGGTTAATTTACATCATGCCGCCCATTCCGCCCATACCACCCATATCCGGCGCAGCGGCTGCTCCAGCAGGCTCTGGCTTATCTGCAACCATTGCCTCAGTTGTGATAATTAGACCTGAAATAGATGCTGCATTTTGAAGTGCCGCACGGGTAACTTTAGTTGGATCAAGGATTCCCATCTCAAGCATGTCGCCATATTCACCTGTACGTGCATTGTAACCATAGCTACCAGAGCCATTTTTAACCGCGTTGATAACAACCGATGCTTCATCACCTGCATTAGTACAGATTTGACGAAGTGGCTCTTCCATTGCGCGTAATGCAATTTTGATTCCCATATCTTGATCGTGATTATCACCGGTTAGATCAGTGATTTCTTGTAGCGCTCGAACCAACGCCACACCACCACCTGCTACCACACCTTCTTGAACCGCTGCACGGGTTGCGTGAAGCGCATCTTCTACACGGTCTTTCTTTTCTTTCATTTCAACTTCTGTCGCTGCACCTACTTTAACGACAGCAACACCGCCTGCTAATTTAGCAACACGCTCTTGAAGCTTCTCTTTATCATATTCTGAGGTAGTTGTTTCGAGTTGTGCACGAATTCTGTCTACGCGTGTTCCAATGGCTGCTGGATCACCTGCTCCGTCAATCAGCACTGTGTTATCTTTATCTACCACGATACGTTTTGCAGAACCTAAATCTTCTAGCGTTAACGCTTCTAGACTTAAACCGACTTCTTCAGAAATAACTTTAGCACCTGTAAGTACTGCAAGATCTTCCAGCATTGATTTACGACGCTCACCAAAACCGGGGGCTTTTACTGCGGTAACCTTTACGATACCGCGCATATTATTAACCACCAACGTTGCTAGTGCTTCACCTTCAATATCTTCTGCAATAATTAGTAACGGCTTACCTGCTTTAGCCACTGCTTCAAGTGCAGGTAGTAAGTCGCGGATATTAGCGATTTTTTTATCGTGCAATAAGATGAAAGGCTCGTCTAGCTCAGCCGTCATTTTCTCTTGGTTAGTCACAAAGTAAGGCGATAAGTAACCACGATCAAACTGCATCCCTTCTACAACTTCTAGCTCATCTTCAAGTGCTGTACCTTCTTCAATCGTAATAACACCTTCTTTACCGACTTTGTCCATTGCATCGGCAATGATTTTTCCAATAGTTTCATCAGAGTTTGCTGAAATTGAACCTACCTGTGCGATAGCTTCTGAGTCTTCACAAGGCTTTGAAATTTCTTGTAGCTTTTCAACCGCTGCCGTAACTGCTTTATCAATACCGCGCTTTAAATCCATTGGGTTCATACCCGCCGCGACTGACTTCATGCCTTCGCGTACAATAGCTTGCGCTAATACGGTTGCTGTGGTTGTACCATCACCTGCAATATCGTTAGTTTGTGAAGCCACTTCTTTTACCATTTGCGCGCCCATGTTCTCAAATTTATCTTCAAGATCAATTTCACGTGCTACTGACACACCATCTTTAGTGATGGTGGGTGCGCCAAATGATTTCTCTAAAACCACATTACGACCTTTTGGACCTAATGTTACCTTTACTGCATTTGCTAAGATGTTTACGCCGTCAACCATACGTGCGCGTGCGTCATCTCCAAATATTACTTCTTTAGCCATTTTTCTATACCTCTATATTTGTTTTTAAAATGAAAGATTTAACTGTAATTAGCTATTAACCTTCAATAACCGCTAAAATATCTTCTTCTTTCATCATTAATAAATCTTCACCATTCACGTTTACAGCAGAACCTGCGTACTGACCGTAAAGAATCGTATCACCTACTTTTATATCCATCGCGCGAACGTCGCCAGAATCTGTAATCTTGCCATTACCTGCTGCAATGATCTCGCCATTGGTTGGCTTTTCACCACTTGCACTATCAGGGATGATGATGCCACCTGCGCTGGTTTTCTCTTCTTCTGCGGGACGAACTAAAACACGGTCGTGTAAAGGACGAATATTCATGTGTAACTCCTTAAATTTATCAATAACAATCTTAAATTTGGCTCAACGAAAGACCAATTAGCACTCTCGCTCAGGGACTGCTAAATGATAAGGGCGTGAGTCAACATTTCAAGCAGTTAATTAAACTTTTTTACAAAACATCAAAATTCAAATTAAAATGCCTTTTCATGACCTCTGCCTAGTTTTTTTGATAAGCTGACCTCATTGACTATTTTCAATCTAAGAGCTTGTCCCTTATACTCATACAACGGCTTATTTAATGTAACCTTAATTACGCATCTAGCTATGATTAAATAACGTAACCACATAACGACAAACGCATTAATATTAGAGTGAATATAAAAACATGATGATTAAAAAGATTCTCCTTACTTGGTGTTTACTGCTCCTTTCCCTAAATAGCTTTGCCGCCAACCCTGATGATTTGCTAAAGCCTGATATTGCCTTTAAAGCATCGTTATCGTTAGCGGCACCCGACAAGCTTAAAGCCACGTGGGATATTGCAGATGGCTACTATATGTACCGCAAGCGCTTTAAGTTTGAAAGCGATACAGCTGGCGTGACCTTGGCCGAGCCTGTATTCACCAAAGGTAAAATGAAGGATGACCCAGGTTTTGGGCTGGTAGAAACCTACCGCGACAAGATGTCGGTAGAAATCCCTGTCATTCGAGATACCTCCGTTTCTGCAAGTACTTTATTAACACTTAAAACCAAGTCTCAAGGTTGTGCCGATATTGGTGTTTGTTACCCACCACAAAAGAAAACCTTAACGATTCAACTCGCCGCATTAAGCACCGAAACTCAAGAAAATAATACTGTGGAACTTGCCCCTGCCTCAAGCCCACAAGCTATTAATAAAACCAGTAGTCTTGCTGCCACACTAGGCATCACTGGCTTAACCGACACAAACGCCCCACTACACCCCGACAAAGCCTTTGCTTACGATGTTATCGCCACCGATAAACAAACTTTGAATGCGCGCTGGGATGTTACAGAGGGACACTACCTTTATCAGCACAAACTTAGCTTCAAACTTATTGACCCACCTACTGGTGTATCACTGGGCAAACCTGAGCTCCCAAAGGGCAAGCAAGAACACGACCAATACTTCGGTGACATTGTTATTTATAATAAAAGCTTTGATGTCAAAGTACCCATAATAGGTGCCAGCCAAGCGAAAGAGCTAACCGTAAAAGCCACTTACCAAGGTTGTTCCAAATTAACCGGTATTTGTTACCCCCCGCAAACTAAAATCCAGAAAGTTAATATTGCTTCTGCAAGTGACGCGCCTCTTATAAACTCAACGGCGAATAACACAAGTACCCCTAAAGAAGAAATAGCTAAAAATACAGCGACCAATACACTAGTAAATACCAATGCCATCAAACAGACTGCCGATGTAACCGCCACGCAAAACTCGGCTCCCACTAAGATCTCCGAACAAGACAGCATTGCAAATAAAATGAAAGGAAGTGGTTTTTTCACCGTTATTTTCTTTTTCTTTTTAGCTGGTGTTGCACTGACCTTTACGCCTTGTGTATTCCCTATGATTCCAATTTTATCGGGTATCATTGCGGGTCAAGGAAGCGATAATTCAACCAGGAAATCGTTTTTCTTATCCTTATCTTATGTGCTTGCAATGGCATTTACCTATGCGATTGTGGGTGTCATAGCCGCTTTAAGCGGGGAGAACTTACAAGTCGCCTTACAAAACCCGTGGGTGATCGGTGCATTTGCCGGGCTTTTTGTACTGCTATCACTGGCGATGTTTGGCTTTTATGAATTACAAATGCCCTCTGGCATTCAAAACAAACTCGCTAGCATCAGCAATAGTCAATCAGGTGGCAGCATGATCAATGCGGCGGTGATGGGCTTATTATCAGCACTCATCGTCGGCCCATGCGTGACCGCACCTTTAATTGGCGCACTTATTTATATCTCACAAACCAATGATGTAATAATCGGCGGCTTATCATTATTTGCACTCGGTCTTGGCATGGGTGTACCGCTAATGATTGTTGGCACATCTGCAGGCAAGTTTTTACCCAAAGCAGGCGCATGGATGGATAACGTCAAAGCAGGTTTTGGCATCATGATGCTGGCGCTGGCTATTTGGATGTTAGAACGTATTTTGCCTATGTCGATTATTGTTCTTTTATCTGGAATACTGGCTATTTTCACAGGTATTTACATGGGTGCGCTAGATGCATTAAATGAAGCCAGTACCGGTTGGAAACGTTTCTTTAAAGCATCCGGCTTAGTGGTCTTATTGTACGGTGCCATGTTGTTGTTCGGTGCTGCCAGCGGTAGTGGCAGCCTCATTCAACCCTTAAAGGGAAGCTTCTCAGGATCTAACTCATCAGGCTCGCAAAATCAGACAGAGCAAGGTTTAGTTTTTCAACAAATTAAAGGGATTGATGGTTTAAACCAAGCACTCGCAAACGCTAAACAACAAGGCAAAACCGTCATGCTCGACTTTTATGCCGACTGGTGTATTTCTTGCAAAGAAATGGAGCACATTACCTTTGCAGATAAAAATGTTGTCGCAACACTTAAAGGTACCATTCTCTTACAAGCAGATGTCACACCTAATGATGATTTGGATAAGGCGCTGCTCAAAAAGTTTGGTTTGTTTGGCCCCCCGGGAATCTTATTCTTTGATAAAAACTCCCAAGAGAATAAACCGTTTAGAATAGTCGGCGAAATGAAACCAGAACCTTTCAACCACCATGTTCAGATGTTTTTGAAAACAATTAAATAAGATAATCTGATAACAATGAAAAAAGTTCTTTTATTCATCGTCGTTACCGCCTTAATACTCGGCTCTGCATACGGAATAAAAAGATACTTAAAATATTACACGGCCGATACTAGCCGAGCGGGACAGTTAGTTGAAGATTTCGCATTACCCTCCTTAGCAGGAGGAGAAGAAAAACTTTCGAACTATAAAGGTAAGCTAATATTACTAAATTTTTGGGCATCATGGTGCCCACCTTGCCGCGAAGAAATCCCAGACTTCATAAAAGTACAATCCAAATACCAAAGCAAAGGATTTACCATTCTAGGCATCTCCATTGAAGACAAAGAACTTACTGAGTTTTATGCTAAAAAAGTAGGCATTAACTTTCCAATTTTCTATGATGAAGATAAAAGCACAGAAATTGGCAATAAGTACGGCATGATCGGCATCCCCTATTCCATTTTAATCAACAAAAATCAGAAAATAATTGCAATTTACCCTAGCTACCAAACACTCAACGAAGCTAGACTTTCTTCTGATATTGAAAAACACCTTAAATAACAGACACTAAACAACATGATGAAGCCTTATCTAACGTTTTTACAACTTATTATTATCAGCTTTTCGCTGCTCACTTTATATGCTTGTGATAAAAACAAACCAACATCACCCGATAGCGCAATCAATCAAAATGCTACCGGGTTCTCTCTTCCATCGGTACTTAATGAAACAAAGATAAGCTTATCTGACTATAAAGGAAAATTAGTACTGCTTAACTTTTGGGCTTCTTGGTGCCCACCCTGCCGTGCTGAGATACCCGGCTTTATCAAAATCCAAAATGAATACAAAGATAAAAACTTTACCATAATCGGTTTAGCCCTTGAAGATAAAACAGATGCTTTACGCTACGCAAAAGAAATTGGCATCAATTACCCCATAGCCTATGGCATTGAAACAGTGCATGACGTAGCCAGTGCTTATGGGAATCCGAATGGTGGATTACCCTATACTGTGCTTATCAGCCCAGAGCAAAAAATATTATCCGTCTTTTCAGGATTTTTAAGTGAGGAAAAGCTAAAGAAAATGCTCGAAAAGCATCAATCAAAATAATAAATAAAATATACTTGCTCTTAAGGAATAGCACCCCTATAATGTGCCTCCTCTGATGCGGGGTGGAGCAGTCTGGCAGCTCGTCGGGCTCATAACCCGAAGGTCGTAGGTTCGAATCCTGCCCCCGCTACCAAGATTCAAGAAAGCGTTATTTATTAAGAGTTTTAATAAGGTTTTCATAATAAAAAAGCCCCGTTTTAACGGGGCTTTTTTATTATCCAGCAAAAGCAAATTGCTTATTTTGTAAGCAATTTCTTACTGAAAGGCGTACAGTGCAAAACAGATTAGATGACATTGTAAAAAATACCGTTAAAGGCCTTGGCTTTGAACTGTGGGGTTACGAATATCGCCCCCGCAGCGAAAGTGCATTATTGCGGATTTTTATAGAGAAAGCAGATACTGGCATTAGTGTCGATAACTGCGCAAGTGTAAGCCGTCAAATTGGCGCCGTTTTAGATGTTGAAAATATCATCCCTGTCGCCTATATTTTAGAAGTATCATCACCCGGCATGGATCGCGTCTTATTTAAAGCGGAGCAATATCAAGACTATCTTGGGCAATCGCTTAAAATTCGCACCCGTACTCGCATTGATGACAGAAGGAATTTTAAAGGCACGTTGGTTAACGCTAGCGCGTCTATAGTTACAATTAAAATAGATAATCAGGAATTTAAAATTCCATACGAATCCATTGATAGAGCCAGATTGGTTCTGGGCTAAAGGTATAACATGAGCAAAGAAATCTTATACGTTGTAGATGCAGTATCGAACGAGAAAAGTCTCGAACCCGAAGAAATATTTGAAGCGGTAGAAATCGCCATCGCCACCGCATCACGTAAAAAATACAATATGGAATGGGATGTGCGTGTCGATATTGATCGCGAAACAGGTGACTATGAAACCTTTCGTCGCTGGACAATTTTAGATGATGAAGACCCCGAGTTTGAATCACCTGAAAGACAAATTCTTAAAAGCTATGCCGACGAACGAAAATTAGGCCTTGAAATTGGCGAAGCCTTAGAAGAAGAAATTGAATCCATCACCTTTGGACGCATCACAGCGCAAATTGCCAAACAAGTCATCATGCAAAAAGTCCGCCAAGCAGAGCGCAGAAAAGTCGCTGATGCTTTTGCAGATCAAGTAGGTCAATTAGTGCTGGGTACGGTTAAGCGCGTTGACCGCCGCGGCATTACTATTGACCTAGGTGAAAACAGTGAAGCCTTAATTCCACGCGAAATGATGATTCCTCGTGAAATCGCCCGCACGGGTGAGCGTATGCGTGGCATCTTGCAAGAAATCAAAGATGACGGTAATAAAGGCCCGCAGATGATCGTCTCACGTATTGATGATAACTTTCTTGTCGAGCTCGTAAAGTTAGAAGTGCCAGAAATTGGCCAAGAACTCATTGATATTATGGGCGCAGCACGTGATCCAGGCTCTCGCTCAAAAATCGCAGTGCGTGCCAATATCCCAAATATTGATCCTGTCGGTGCCTGTGTGGGTATGCGTGGCTCACGTATCCAAACAGTAACAAATGAACTGAATAATGAACGTGTAGACATCATTCCATGGGAAGAAGATATTGCTACATTTGTCATTAATGCCATGCAACCTGCGGAAGTACTTTCTATTGTTATTGATGAAGATAAACGCAGCATGGACATCGGTGTTGATGAAGAAATGCTCGCCCAAGCTATTGGCAAAGGTGGTCAGAATGTACGCCTTGCTAGCCAATTAACTGGTTGGACGCTTAATGTCATGAGCGAGGAAGAGGCTGAGCAAAAAGGGCAAAGCGAACAAACCATGTTGGTTACACTGTTTGCAGAAAAACTTGATGTTGATGCAGAAGTTGCCAGCATTCTGGTAGAAGAAGGCTTTGCTAGTCTTGATGAAGTTGCTTATGTTCCTAGTGAAGAGTTCCTCAAAATTGAAGAGTTCGAAGAAGAATTAGTTGAAGAGCTTAAAAGTCGCGCACAAAATGCGCTACTCGCTTTAGCCTTAACAGGTGAAGGTGGCAAGCCCGCTGAAGACCTACTAGAAATGAAAGGTATGAACAATGCCCTTGCTCAGCTTCTCGCCAGTAAAGGTATTTGCACCATGGAAGACCTTGCGGAACAATCCACCGATGAACTCATTGATATTGACGGCATTGATGATGAAGATCAGGCGGCAAAATTAATCATGACCGCACGCGAGCCATGGTTTGCTGAAGCCAAGCAACAAGAAAAAGAAGCAGCTGAAAAAAGTGCCGAAGCAAGCACTTTAAAAGCGTAACCCTAGCTGTAAGCAACAGGAGAAAATAACTAATGTCAGAAATAACCGTAAGCCAATTAGCCGAAATGATGGGCTCTCCTGTCGATGCACTGGTCGAAAAATTACAAGCCGCAGGCATAGAAGCAACCGATGCCAATTCAACGATTAGCGATAAAGAGAAACTTAAGCTGCTTGAAATTATTCGTGCTAGTGCCAGCTCGACAAGTACTACTGCCAAACCAGCCAGTAAGATATCACTAAAAAAACGCACTACCAGTAGCGTGTCTGGCACCGCAGGAAAATCAAAAGTAAACGTAGAAGTACGCCGAAAGAAAAGCTTCTCACGCCCTACTGCCAACACCACCCCAGTTGACACTAATAACCTTGAAGAATTAGCCGCATCCAGCAATAAAGCCAATGAGTTATCTGAGCAACTCTCAAACGAGCGTAAAGCCCGCGAGGCCGCGGTAGATAAATCAAAAGCAGATCGCGAGAAAGTCAGCGAAGACAAAGCTACGGCTAGAGCACAAAGAGATGCCGATAAAGCCGCTCTCATTGCGGAGAAAGAAGCTGCTATTGAAACCGCGAAAGAAGCAACAACTACTGAAGTTGAAGTTAAAACCGAAGAACCAAAGGCTGAAGAACCTAAAGAAGTCGTTCCAACTGACCCAAAAGAAAGACGTGAGTACTTAGCTAAAAAAGCACGAGCGGAAGCTTCTGCCATGTTTAAAAAGCGCCCTTCTCGCAAACGCCCAGAGCCAGCACCCTCAAAAACCTCAGGCATTAAGTCAGATGGGGCAAAATCTGCACCAGCCTCACCCAATACAAACGCCAACAAAGGCAAGAAAAAGCCCTTTCAAGGTCGTGGCGGCCCAGGTGGTCAGCTACATATAAAGAGCGGCCAAGGACGACGTAAAAAGAAAGGGAAGCGCACCAGAAACGTTAAAATCGAGCAGTCAACTGATCATGGCTTTGAAATGCCAACAGAAGTCATTGTGATTGAGATTGAAGTGCCAGAAACTATTATCGTTTCTGAGCTAGCTCAGAAGCTATCCGTAAAAGGAGCTGACGTTATCAAAGCAATGATGGGCATGGGTGTTATGGCTACCATCAATCAGGTTATCGACCAAGATACAGCGATCTTAATCGTAGAAGAAATGGGTCATAAAGCCACCGCAGGTAAAACCGAAGAAGAGGTAACCTCGGTAGAATCTTTACTGGATGATATGAGCGCGCTTGAAGAAACGACTCGCGCGCCAGTTGTGACCATTATGGGCCATGTTGATCATGGTAAAACCTCACTACTCGACTACATTCGTGAAAGTCGCGTAACCTCTGGCGAAGCGGGTGGAATCACTCAACATATTGGCGCTTATCAAGTTACTACTGACAACGGTGTTATTTCTTTCTTAGATACGCCCGGTCACGCCGCATTCTCACAAATGCGTGAGCGTGGTGCAAAAACCACTGATATTATTATTTTAGTGGTTGCTGCCGATGATGGCGTTATGCCGCAAACAGAAGAAGCGATTAAGCATGCTCGCAAAGCAGAAGTACCGCTGATTGTTGCTATTAACAAAATAGACAAAGAATCTGCTGATCCAGAACGCGTCAAAAGTGAGTTGTCAAAGTTTGAAGTCATCCCTGAAGATTGGGGCGGCAATGATGTTTTCGTTAATGTTTCTGCTAAAGAAGGTACAGGCATCAGCGATCTACTCGACTCAATCTTGCTTGTTTCAGAAGTCTTAGAACTTAAAGCCCGCACCGAAGGCCCTGCGATAGGCTCTGTAATTGAATCACGCGTAGAAAAAGGTCGTGGTGCTGTAGCCACGGTTTTAGTACAAAAAGGAACCTTAAAGAAAGGCGATGTAATACTGGCTGGTGCGGAGTTTGGTCGTGTTAGAGCGATTATGGATGACACGGGTAAAACTGTTCCCGAAGCGGGCCCATCAACACCCGTTGAAATCATTGGTTTATCAGGCACACCGTTTGCAGGTGATGATGTAATCGTCATGAAAAATGAGCGGCGTGCGCGTGAACTGGCAGAACAACGCCATGAAAAAGCACGTGAAAACCGCTTTGCGGCACAACAAGCAGCTAAGCTTGATGCAATGTTTGAGAAGATGCAAAACGCTGATAAATCAACGCTCTCTGTGTTACTTAAAGCCGACGTTCAAGGCTCACTTGAAGCCATCAAAGCATCATTAACCGCATTATCAACATCTGAAGTAGCGGTAGAGATAATATCTTCAGGCGTGGGTGGTTTAAGTGAAACAGATATTAGTATGGCGCAAGGCGCTGAAGCGGTTATTATTGGCTTCAATGTACGTGCCGATGCTTCTGCAAGGCGTTTAGCCCAAGAGTCCGATACCGAAATACGTTACTACAGCATTATTTACGAGCTAATCGACGACGTGCGCGATGCCATGAGTGGCATGCTCAAACCAGAGCTTCGTGAAGAACTTATCGGTATTGCTGAAGTTAAAGACGTATTTACAGGCTCAGGCTTTGGCAACATCGCAGGCTGTTTGGTGATTGAAGGTAAAATCAAAAAAGACGAGCCGATTCGTGTATTACGCAAAGAAGTGGTTGTCTATGAAGGCGTGCTGGAATCATTACGTCGCCACCAAGATGATGTGAAAGAAGTGGTTATGGGTACTGAATGTGGAATCGGGGTTAAAAACTACGATGATATTCAGCCAGGTGATCAAATTGAAGTGTTTACGCGTACCGAAATCCAACGCTCACTAAGTAAATAAATTATGATTTATCAGCCTGTAACTCGCTCACCAATAACGAACATGTGGTTGTAAAAAATGCCTTACGACTATTCCCGCACCGACCGCATTGGCGAACAAATCAAACGTGAACTTGCCATGCTGATACGCAACGAGATAAAAGACCCGCGTGTTAGCATGGTCAGCATACTTGACGTCACAGTGACCAAGGATTTATCCCAAGCCAAAGTTTATTTTGATGCACTTAACCAAGATGAACACGAAGCTTGCGAGCAAGGCCTAAACAGCGCGGCAGGTTTTTTACGCCGTGAATTAGGTCGCGCCATACAACTACGCAACACCCCTTCCCTAAAATTTATTTATGATGATACCGAGCAACGCGCCAATGACTTATCGCACGTAATTGACCAAGCGGTAAAGTCCGACAAAAAATAGCACCAAGCATGGCAAGACGCAACAAAGGCAAGTATGTTAACGGCATTTTATTGCTCGATAAGCCCTTCGGGTTAAGCTCTAACACCGCATTACAAAAAGCCCGCTACCTATTTCAAGCCAAAAAAGCCGGTCACACCGGTAGCTTAGACCCACTCGCCACCGGTGTATTGCCGCTGTGTTTTGGTGAGGCGAGTAAAGTCACCCCATTTTTATTGGATTCTAATAAAAGCTATACCTGCACCGCCCAGCTCGGCGAAACCACCACAACTGGCGATAAAGAAGGTGACACCTTACAAACGCGAGAAATCAAACCATTTACTGCTAAAGAACTAGAAGCTGTACTGGATAAATTTAGAGGCAACATCACCCAAGTTCCGCCGATGTTCTCGGCACTTAAACATAACGGCCAGCCACTCTACAAACTTGCGCGCCAAGGTATCGAGATCAAACGCAAAGAACGTGCAGTGACTATTTATGAACTGGATTTATTAGAACAAACAAGCGATACCCTCTCCCTACACATCAAATGCAGTAAAGGCACTTATATCCGCACATTAGCCCAAGATATTGGTGAGGCGCTTGGCAGTGGCGCGCATTTAAGCATGTTAAGGCGTACCGAGGTTGAGCCATTTGACTGTAAAAAAATCATTAGCATCGAAACACTAGAAAGCCTTATTAAAGAAGGGAAAAACCTAGAAGCGTTATTACTCCCTATCGACTCCGCACTACCCTCGCACCCCTCGCTGGTTTTATCAGATGATGAGCTTAAGCGTATTAAGCATGGCTTAAAAGTCAGCCGCAGGGATTTACCAAACAGCCAAATCATTCGGCTTTATGACAAAGAAAACACCTTTATTGGTATTGGGCGATTATCCAGTGACTTGCAATTAACGGCACGACGTTTAATGCGCACCAATTAAAGGGCTACCGTAGTTTTTTAGCCCATCAAAAAAAAGCTAAATATTAACAAAAGACTACTTAGCTTTACCTTTTATGTCGTGCTACAATCCCGCGCTTAACAGTAGAGTTAGACAGCTTCTGTCTAACTCTACTGTTATAAAACTACCGTAATCATATATGGATTACATTTTTTAACACCTATCTGGAACTTTGGAATATATGTCTCTGAACGCAGAAACTAAAGCGAAAATCGTAGCTGAATATCGCTTGTCAGACACTGACACCGGGTCTTCGGAGGTGCAAGTTGCGCTATTAACAGCCAACATCAAGCATCTTACGGAGCACTTTAAAACGCACATTCACGATCACCACTCACGTCGTGGTTTATTAAGAATGGTTAACCAGCGCCGTAAACTACTTGATTACCTAAAGCGCACCGAGCTTGCGCGCTATCAAGACTTAATCAAACGCCTCGGCCTACGTCGATAATCGTTTGAGACTAACACCGCACTTGTGCGGTGTTTTTCGTTAGCCCGTCACAAAATAGGCTGTTTATAAAAAATTATTCATCCATTTAGATTTGTAGTCATTTTTTATAAACATCCTTCTGTGACATCATTAAAACCAAAACACATAACTAGACACAAAAGGAATGAACATGTTTGATGTTGTAACAACAACTTTTCAATATGGTGACAATACTGTAGAACTCGAAATGGGCGAAATTGCCCGCCAAGCACATGCCGCTGTTAAAGTAGACATGGATGGCACGGTGGTTTTCGTATCGGTTGTTGGCCAAAAAACAGCGCGCGAAGGGCAAGATTTCTTCCCCCTGACCGTAGACTACCGAGAGAAAACATACGCCGCAGGTAAAATACCCGGTGGATTTTTTCGACGTGAAGCACGCCCAAGTGAAGGCGAGACTTTATTATCACGCTTGATTGACCGCCCTATTCGCCCGCTATTCCCAGAAGGCTACATGAATGAAGTGCAAGTCATCATTTATGTGGTCTCTTTAAACCCTGATGTTCTACCCGACATTCCTGCCATGCTCGGTACATCTGCAGCGCTAGCCGCATCGGGAATCCCTTTTTCTGGGCCTATCGGTGCTGCGCAGGTTGGCTACAAAGAAGGCAAATACACCCTTAACCCAAGCGTTTCAGAAATGGAAGGTTCAGACCTTGACCTTATGGTTGCAGGTACAACCGATGCGGTATTAATGGTTGAATCAGAAGCCAAAGAGCTTTCTGAAGAGATCATGTTAGGCGCGGTTATGTACGGCCATGAACAAATGCAAGTGGCTATTTCTGCTATAAGTGACTTTGCCAAAGAAGTCGGCAATGAAACATGGCAATGGACAGCACCAGAAAAAGATACTGCGTTAGCAAAACAAGTTGCTGAGGTGTGTGAAGCTGATCTTAAAGTTGCATTTTCAACCGCAGACAAGATGGATCGTCAAGATAAAGTAGCAGCAGCTAAAACTAAACTGATGGATGCGTTAGTCACAGGCAAGGATGATCCTGCTGATGCAGCTGATGTTTCAGGCGCATTCCAAGACTTAGAAAAAGACATTGTTCGTGGTCGTATTATTGCAGGCGAGCCGCGTATTGATGGACGTGATAACACCACGGTGCGCGCGATTGAATCTCGTGTCGGCGTACTACCAAGAACTCACGGCTCAGCACTCTTTACCCGTGGTGAAACCCAAGCTTTGGTTATTACCACACTAGGCACGCAACGTGATGCGCAGATTATAGATGCACTGCAAGGCTCTTATAAAGACCCATTCTTATTGCATTACAACTTCCCTCCTTACTCGGTGGGCGAAACCGGTCGTACCGGCACGCCGGGCAGACGTGAAATTGGCCATGGTCGTTTAGCAAAACGTGGCGTACTTGCAGTGATGCCATCACAAGAAGACTTTCCTTACACCGTTCGTGTAGTATCTGAAATTACCGAATCAAACGGTTCAAGCTCAATGGCTTCTGTTTGTGGAACTTCGCTATCACTCATGGATGCAGGCGTTCCGATTAAGGCACCGGTTGCGGGTATCGCAATGGGTTTGGTTAAAGAAGGCGATAAGTTCACCGTATTAACCGACATCTTAGGCGACGAAGATCATTTAGGTGATATGGACTTTAAAGTAGCAGGCACCAAAGACGGTATTAATGCCCTACAAATGGATATTAAAATCCAAGGCATCACCAAAGAAATTATGGAGCAAGCACTAGAGCAAGCCCAAGTAGCACGTTTACATATTCTTGATGAAATGAACAAAGTTATCAGCACACCAAATACAGAAGTATCGGACTTTGCACCGCGTTACAGCACCATGAAAATCAACCCCGATAAAATCCGCGAAGTCATCGGTAAAGGTGGCGAAACCATACGTGGTATAGCAGAAAAAACCGGCGCACAAGTTGATATTGACGATACCGGCGCAATCAAGATTTCAGCCGTTAACGGCGAAGCTGCCAATGCTGCCAAAAAGATGATTGAAGACATTACCGCTGAGGCTGAAGTAGGAAAGGTCTACGATGGCAAGGTAATGAAAATTATGGAGTTTGGCGCATTTGTTAATATACTTCCTGGTAAAGATGGTCTGGTCCATATTTCACAAATCAGCGATGAGCGTGTTGAAAAAGTCACTGACCATTTAAGTGAAGGCGACGAAGTTAAAGTAAAGCTGCTTGAAATCGACCGTCAAGGTCGGATGCGTTTGAGCATGAAAGAAGTTAAAGAAGGGCAGTAATACTATCCCCATGATTCAACCAGCATCGACACTTCCTTCGGAAGGTGTAACGATGTACTTTTTAACGCCTAGGCCGCTCTAAAAAGCAACCGCTTATCAGAAGGCTTCCCTAATCGGAAGCCTTTTTCAATTGCCCTGCATCTAAAAAGCCAGTTCAGCGTATATGTAGGTAAACCTAGTTACTATTAACAATCGAGAGATTCTAATAAGTCTCCAACAAAACAATCGGATATAAACGATGGAAGATATTTACGCTGAATTATTACAAAAAACAGCACAGGGAGATCAGCTCGCCTTCAAAAAGCTCTACGAAGAATGCTCCCCTAAATTAATGAGCTTATGCCTGCGCCTAATGCGTAGTGAGGCGATGGCAGAAGATGTATTACAAGAAGGCTTTATAAAAATCTGGGACAAGGCAGGTACTTTCACCCCAGGAAAAGGTCGCGCAATGACGTGGATGTCAACCGTAGTGCGCAATAAAGGACTGGATAAACTAAGAAGTTTAAAAACCAAAGCTCCTGAGACTGAAATTGAGTACGAAGGCCTCGAATTTGCATCATCCGACTTAGAGCCCGATAAACTGGAGAACCTTAGTCAGGGTGTAAAAGGATTAATGGCTTGTTTAGATAAACTCAAACCAGCCCAACGCGAATGTATTTTACTGTCGTACTATTACGGCCATACGCACCAAGAACTTGCCGATGAATTAGGCAAACCCCTAGGCACAATAAAAGCCTGGATCAGAAGAGGATTGGAGGACTTACGCCCATGTCTAACATAGAAAAAAACAGCCTAACGCGCTACCAAAACCCTGAGGTTTTTGAGCAACTAGCCATTGAATACGCGGTTGGCTCACTCCACGGACGCGCCAGAAAGCGCTTTGAAGTATTAATGGATACGCATTTTTATCTACAAGCCGTAGTCGATGCTTACGAACTCAAGTTTGCCAACTTAGTCGAGCTACTACCTGAGGAGAAGCCTTCGGACAAAGTCTGGAACAATATTGAAGCACATATATCGTCCTCATCTGCCGCATCTACTACGACAGAAGTGCCTCAACATCCAAGCCAACAGCAAGCATCACCGTGGTGGAAAACAAGCTTCTTCAAACAAGGTTTTGGCATAGCATTTATGGCATTAGTCATCGCAGGCGCGCTCTTTTTAAACCCTATGACTGGTGGCCCCGTTGCCACAGCTTATAGCGCAGTGATGGAATCTGATAATAATGAAACCATGGCTGTGACTAAGGTTTTACAGTCTGATATGAAACTATCTATCGACATCATGAAGCCCATGAAAATTGATGGTAATATGGAGTTAACCCTCTGGTGCCACCCTAAGAATGGCGGCATGCCAATGAAAATGGGAACCATCTCTGCGAGTGGAAAGACAGATATAAAAATCAGCAAAGCAGAATGGAAAAATATGAAAGATGTTGGCATGCTAGCCGTTAGTATTGAACACAAAGGCGATAGATCATTACGCGAGCCTTCAGGAAAAATTATCCTCAAAGGTCAATTACACATCGAAAATGTTAAATCTTAAAAAGATAAGCGCTTAATACAAACTATTGATACACTATGCTGTCAGACTAGAAGCCACTTACCTGTAAGTGGCTTCCTTTAATTTATCAATAGAGAATCATGCTTAATTTAACACGATTAAAACAATCCTTATCGCTTTTACTTTTTTTAAGCAATAGCTATTGGCTAACCGCCTGCGGCCAAATTCAAGCCACCCCCGATAATGATACGATCCCCTATGATATTTCTCCCAAGGAATTTGATAACAAACATTCAAAAATCAAAATACTCAACACCCTAGCCTTACAATCAACCACCGTAAACAGATTACCCATTGTTGAATTATCCGGTATCGCTTTTGATAACGATGAAAAGCTACTCTATGCGGTTTCTGATGAAGGCATGCTTTATCATATCAAGCTTACTATCAACAATAACAAACTACAAAAAGTCAAAGTTATTTATGCCACTAAACTAAAAAACAAACGTGGAAAGCCTTTAAAAGGAAGCAAGAGTGACTCCGAAGGCCTCAGTCTCACCAATGCCAACAATGGCGTAAAAGGAGACACCAAACTCATTATATCTTTCGAAGGTAAACCCCGCATAGCGCGCTTCTCCACCAAAGGTTTTAAACTCGCTAAAATAGCGATACCCAACTTATTAAGTAAAAAGAAAAGTTACCGCGGAAAGAATAAAGCATTAGAAAGTGTCGCCAACCACCCAAAATACGGCATTCTCACTGCTGCAGAATTCCCCTTAAAAAGGGATGCTATGAAAGCACAAACTATCTACTCTGTCTCAAAGTTTTCACCCGAAAAAGTCTGGCACTTCCCCGCCTCAAAAGCAGAAAACAGCGCCATCACAGACATAGAAGTTTTACCCGATGGTGACTTACTCGTCATGGAACGTGCCTTCAGTAGCCCCTTCACACCCATCGTGATGAACCTAAGCCGCTTAAAACTCGAACAATGCGATCAAAAAAGAAACTGCAAACTAGAAAAAATAGCCCGACTTAGCAGCGCCGATGGCTGGAGACTAGATAACTTTGAAGGACTTGCACATATTAAAGGCAATCAGTATCTAGCTGTTTCTGATAATAATAAAAATCCACTTCAAGAGACTTTATTTGTCTTGTTTGAGATTAAATAATATGAAAAATATTGATGTTTTTAATGGCGATACCGATAGCATCTGAATAACCTAGTTGAGATTCTGTAAGTCTCTAGACGCACTTTGCAGGGAATAAACGCCTGTGGCATGGTGCAAACGAGCCTTCACAAAAAGTGCAATGACGGAGATGATGCCCTAGAAACTTACCCTGTGGGGCTTATCCAAATCCCCAGCCTCTGCGTTATGCTCACCTTAAAGGCTCGTTACACCATGCCACAGGCGTTCATTAAAAGCTCACATGCCTTGATGCTGAAAATTTGGCGTTGGCAGAACTCAGCTAGGTTGTTCAGATACAAGGCTCTCCTAAAGATAATTAATACCTAGCCGCTTCTGACAATAATAGAACAACTTGCAATGCAGTGATATATTCTGTTTTTAAGCAATTTAGAAAGTAAGCTCTAACCACCAGCTAGCTCAAGACCATCTTGTTCATACTGGCTAAACTTACCATCTCGTGAAATAAGTGGGATTTTATTTTGAATAGCATACCAAACAAGCAACCTATCAAAAGGGTCTTTATGATCTCTTAATGGCAACTTATACAAGCTAGAAGTTATTTCGGCATCTATATTAATCACGGTGAAATTACTTTCTTTTGCTGCAATAAAAATATCTTCAGGTGTTAACCCACCTAAATCTAATTTACCCAGTTTATATTTAAGTGAAATCTCCCAAAAATTGATATTACTTACCTGCACTTCACTGGCGCCCTCATAATCAGAGAGAATCGTTAATGATAGTTTTTTAGGATCTAAAAGTGTCCATATAAGAATATGCGTATCTACGATATACTTCATAACCCAAGTAGCTCGTTTTCCGTTATTTCAAAATCACTCTTTATTTCGTAGTTTGCTTTATCCTTTAATATTCCTAGCCGAACCTTAGGCGTGTTTTTAGTATAAACATCATAAGAAATAAGTACGGCAACTTTTGTATGTTTACGCCCATATTGAATGAGATATTCTTCTTTTTTATTTTGGATATTTTTAAGGATTTCTGAAAAATTAGCTTTTAGTTCGGCAACCTGTATCGTTTGCATGGTTCACTCCTATATCCTATACATTGTTATACGATCATATCAATAAATGACAAGTTGTCAAGTTGAAACCTTATCCGCAACAATTTTAATCCTTTTAGGGGAAATAACCGCCTTCATGAAATATTCGGGCAAACCAAAGGCGCTACAGAAGTCTGGATAGCTTATAATAATGGAAAAATAGACACCTTCACGCATGAAGGGAAAATTAAACAAAGCCTATTAGCCGAAAATACGCAAAACATTAAATAGAATGCAGGTATAATCTCGTTGCCCCCCCCCCCCCCCCCCCCCCCCACATATTTTTTTTGAA
>JALSJN010000035.1 GCA_026989335.1 Thiotrichaceae bacterium | reverse complement strand
TACTTGTAGGAGCATAGCTATTATCTCCCGCTTGGCTAGCCTTTATGATACAAGTACCTGCCGCCTGAGGAGTCACATCCCCAAGGATAGGATCGACCGAACAAATACCTTGAGAGTCAGTTGAATAGTTTATAGCGCCTGTTGATTTGGAGGTGAATGTAATAAAAACAAATGCACCCGTTGTGGATGTTGCAGAGGGTGTTAGTGTTAATACGGGCGGCAAAACATGAGCTGACTTTAAGGCGTCAAACCAGTTTTGAGCTAACTTATCTTCACCCGATATATTATTAGGGTGAATCATATCGCCTAACATGTCAGCAGCAAGAAAGCCCAAGCCAGAATTAACGATAGTGACATTACTAGCCCAGGTTGTAAGTCCTATTGCTGTATTTAGGCCAAGTTCATAGTGACTGCTAAGGTCTGTAGCGGCATTGGGATTGGCTACATATTCATTTAAAGCGGCATTAAAAGTATAATCAGTTGCGTATGTTCTTCCTAGCGGTATTATCGTGGCCAGAAAAATTTTCATATTGGCATTTTTATTATCTAATTTTGAAATAATATTGTTTAAATCATTGAATGTATCATTATCATTACCCTCACTTTGTATAATATCATTCGTACCCAGATGGATAAGTGCTACATCAACATCGTAATTTGAAAGCCAATTATTTATTTCTGTATTTACCGAATCCGCTCGCCAACCAGAATGTCCCTCATGGTTGCCAGCCCCATCAGATTGTGTGCCTACAAATTCAAAGTCATAACCTGCTGCGACTAGCTTGTCTTTAAGTTCATCACGATAAGCATCGTTACCATCACTAGTAATAGAATCACCCAAAGGTAATATTTTGGCAGGTGCAGCCCAAGCTGAAGCGGTAAATAACAGGGTCAGGCTGGTTAGAAAAATTGATAGTTTTCTTGATAACATTTTTATAATCCTTTTGTTCGCGCGTTATATTTGCTGGGGGTCTTGACCTTTGGCAGTCTGTTTATGAAACAGTTTCAATACCAAATAACAGTCAGTTACGCGTTTTAGTTATCTCTAATTATAGCAAAGGTTTTTGATTGAGCAATAATTTGTTGTAAGAATGCCACATTAAACACGCAAGCGGTAGTAGGTAGGCGCTGAGGAACGAAGTTCAACGTGATACTGCGTGTGTTAGTCTTCGCTTGTTCGGCACCATCCTACAGTGGGGCTTACAGAAATTATGCTTTTACTCGTTGAGCCATTAAATAATATTACCAAATCATCTCAGGCTTAAATTCAGTTTTATCCAAAAAGCCATCGTGGTTTTTATCATTTCGATCAAAGCTTTGCTGCATGCGTAAACGGCGCATTTCAGATTGCTCAATCGCGTTATCTTGGTTGCGGTCTGCTTTAGAAAATAATTCTTCTTCTACATGACAAGCGCTACTGCGTGTTTCGTCTTTGTCTAAGCGCTCGTCACTGTTTTTATCGCATTGGAAAAAACGCATTTCTAAGCGATCTAATGGGCTCATACCTTTTAATACTTCAGGGGGGAGGTCATTTTTCGGAGTAATGGGTTTTACCTTTTTACTAATTTCTTCTACGCTAAGGTAGTTATCAAGATTGGTGTCATGCGAATCATAATCTTCTGTTGAGTTTGTGATACGGCAGTTAACGGAAAATGCTTCGCGTAGGCTGAGTAGCTGATCTTTATTTACATCACACTTTTCAAACTGCTTGGTTTTGTGTTTAACCTCCATTTGTTGTAGCTTGTCTTCTACTTTTTGTTTGGCTTGGGGCGTAGGGGGCTTGTCGCTCATTACAGCTCTTTTAACTTCTTCAATGGTTAAAATGCCATCTTCGTTAAAGTCCATAATATCGCGTGCAAAGGGAGGTAACATGCACTTATTCGTCTGCAAGTGAGGCTCGGTCGGCATCATGCCGAACAATGCTTTTTCTGCTGAAAATTCTTTATCACTAATAACGCCATTATTGTCTTTATCGCAGTCTTTGATGATGCGTTTGAATTCCTTAAGCTTACGTTTTTCCTTTTGCGCCTGCTGATAGCTGATTTGCTCATCAAATGAAATTCGGTCATCGTTATTTTTATCCATCTTTTTAAAGGCTGATTGCAAAGACTTGGCAGACCCCATTAACAAATACTCTTCAGGAATCGGTGGCAATGGCGGCGGGGAGCTTAGAACTTCAATCGCACCGTTACTCGGCTGCGTATCGGCATGCAAAAAGCTAGAAAATAGGGCGGTTACTAAAAGTCCGCTCATTAATGCTGGTTTTACCAATAACTTTGTCATGGTTGTTGTTCCAAGTTTTGTAGAAGATATTTATTTAGTGCCTTTATTGCTAAGAGAGTTCCTTTTATAAACATATAAACATTTGGAATTAAAAACTTACTCCTTCACCACCAACGGCAAGCCTGCAACCATTAAAACCACACGGTCAACCTGCTGTGCGAGTTGCTGATGCAAGCGACCTGACTCATCCACAAACTGCCGACTCAATTCCCCGAGAGGAACGATACCTTGACCGACTTCATTGCTAACGAAAATCAAACTGCCTTGTGTCGTATCTAAGCACTCAAGTAATGCGCTAAGTTCTGTGGCTAAGCGGGTTTGATCTTGCTCAGCGAATAAATTATTTAGCCATAGAGTTAAGCAATCAACCAAGATAACGGTATCGGTATTGTCGTGCTGTTGTATCGCTTTCGCTAGGGCGAGTGGTTCTTCTACGGTTTTCCAATGTTGAAATTGACGATCTTTTTTGTGTTGTTTAACCCGTTGCTGCATTTCATCATCAAACACCGTAGCAGTAGCAATGTAGACTAATGATTTGTCACTAGCAACGGCTAGCTCTTCTGCATAACGGCTTTTACCCGAACGCGCACCACCGAGGATTAATGTTTTAGAGGGAGGAGCTACCAACATATGCTGTATTTCTATAATTATAAATACGCATATTATAAGATAAGTGAATTTATTTATTTGAGATGATTAAATCTCGAAGGAGAACCCTCCCTTTGAGTAATCACTTACGATACTGCAGGTAATGAGACGGGTCGAACTAGCAGAGCATGGAATGAAGATGGCACAGAAGTGTAATTTTTGCTGCGTTACTCTTTACAGTGGCAAGTCTTTGTCCCATTGATTCAGC
>JALSJN010000034.1 GCA_026989335.1 Thiotrichaceae bacterium | reverse complement strand
ATAATCCCATTTTATTTTTTTTGCAAATTTGTTTAATTTAAACTACGTTAATTTTCGCTAACGGCGGAAGATAAGTCTCAAACGGTCAAATTAAAATCAAAGCGATGAACCCGCAAAAACTAAGAATTAAACTAAGAATAGCTAAGGAAACCCCTAAACAACTCCCAACAAGCTCTAAAAGGAAACTTTCTTTTCTAAGGTATGAGTTTTCCCAGTATCATCGGTAACAGTGTAATGATTGCTTATGGTTGTTTTACACACCGGTACTTCAGTATTGCTAGTTTTGGTAGGCGTTTGAGGGCAGTCCGTTTCGATTAAGCCTGATTTTGATTTATTAGTAAGCGATACATCAACGCCCCAAGTATCAAATAAAGTTAATATCGACTCAGAACTTGCAA
Organism: Thiotrichaceae bacterium; assembly: GCA_026989335.1. GTDB lineage: Bacteria > Pseudomonadota > Gammaproteobacteria > Thiotrichales > Thiotrichaceae > Cocleimonas. Next base: position 19,559 of record JALSJN010000034.1, on the reverse strand, counting down.
TCGTTGTAGCTAACAATGATTTATATTTTGATTTACAACTAGATGCCCCGTTAATTGTACTGATAACATTGCTCGCAACTAGTCCTGTTTGATAATTAAAATCAATATTCAACTTATCGGTAAAGGATGAATCGCTAAGAATGCAATCGCTGGTGATTTTTGTATTTCTGCGAATCTGTACAATATTTAATGAGGGTACGCCATTAAGTAAAACATATTGTTGCGCAGTTGATTGCTTTTCATCGTGACTACAATTAAATTTGATATCACCTTCATAATCTGACTCTGATAACACCGTATAACTCACACCTGCCTTATCACCCGTAACGATAACTGAGCACTTCTCATGGGGTGCTTCAATAGTTTCTGAAGGGCGTGTTTGTTCAGCTTGAGGTTGACGGTCAGCTTGAGGTTGAGGCTGGGGCTGAGATTTTTGTGCCCCCCCACCACCACAACCCAATATTAGGCTAATGAGAGCAAAAAAGGGCAAAAGGTATAAACGATCTGTACTAAGGAGGCGTGTCATAAAAAACTTAAGTGGCTGTAGCAATAGTGCTTTAAAAAGGGGTATGGATGATACTATAGGTATTTCATTAGCTTTACAAATCAGCATAGCTAATAACGCCTATATTGTTATATATATATAAGCAACTTAAGCTATTTTCATGTATAAATTACCTGTAAATAGCTTAGTTACTTTTTTCTTAATAACTAACATCACATGCATCATGAAACACTGCATGATAAGATTAAACTTTGTTTTTACCGCCGAAATTATGAATATTCAAACTGCTCTCCAAAAAACCATTGAAAAACAGGATTTAACTCGCCAGGAAATGACTGACGTAATGCATCAAATTATGACTGGACAAGCGACTGATGCTCAAATAGGTGGTTTTTTAATCGCAATGCGGATGAAAGGTGAAACCGTTGATGAAATTATTGCAGCTGCTACGGTGATGCGCTCACTTGCAACACCTGTTGATTTACAAAAAGACAACTTAGTTGAAATTGTAGGCACCGGTGGGGATGGTAGCAGTACCTTTAATGTTTCTACCGCAAGTTGCTTGGTAGTCGCCGCTGCAGGTGGGCGTGTTGCTAAACACGGAAATCGCTCTATTTCCAGTAAATCGGGCGCAGCTGATTTGTTAGAGGCTGCCGGAGTCAACCTTGAAATTACCGCAGAGCAAGTCAAACAATGCGTCGAAGAAATCGGTGTAGGGTTTATGTTTGCACCAAACCACCACAGTGCTATGAAACACGCGATTAATCCACGTAAAGAGATGGCTGTACGTACTTTATTTAACCTACTCGGCCCACTAACCAACCCTGCGGGCACACCCAACCAAGTGTTAGGTGTGTTTAGTAAAGATTGGGTCCGACCTTTGGCAGAGGTACTCAAGGAACTTGGCAGCCATCATGTGATGGTGGTTCACGCAGAAGATGGTATGGATGAGATCAGTATTTCATCCCCAACTTTTGTTGCAGAACTTCACAACGGTAACATTACCGAATACACCATAAAACCAGAAGATTTTGGACTACAGCAGCACGCTGTTAATAACATCCGCGTACACAATGCAGAAGAAAGCTTAGAAATGGTAAATTCGGTTTTAAGTAACGATGCAAATCCTGCTCGTGATATTGTTGCCCTTAATGCGGGTGCCGCTGTTTATGTGGCTGGGCTTGCTGGATCACACCAAGCAGGTATAGATCGCGCGCTTGAAGTGATAGCAACCGGCGAGGCTAAACAGAAGTTGCTTGATTTAATTAATAAAACCAATAGTTTCTAATTTAGCGCACACCGATACAATTTTATATTCGTTTCACGAGATCACAGCATGACAGGCACTCCCGACATTCTTAAAAAAATCATCAAACGTAAGCAACAAGAGATTGTTGAGCGCAAACAAGGCAGAAGCCTTGAGGCTGTAATTGATGCCAGTAAAGGAGCATCACCTGTGCGTGGTTTTGTAAGCGCCATGCAGACTCGAATTAATGTGGGTGAATCTGCTGTTATTGCTGAAATTAAAAAAGCCTCACCCAGTAAAGGCGTGATGAGAGAAGATTTTAAGCCCACTGAAATTGCTAAAAGCTACCAACAAGGCGGTGCGAGTTGTCTATCCATTTTAACCGACATTGATTTTTTCCAAGGGTCAGATGAATATTTAATCGAAGCGCGCAACGCCTGTGATTTACCCGTAATTCGCAAAGACTTTATCATCGACCCTTATCAAGTGTATGAAGCACGTGCGATGGATGCTGATTGTATTTTATTAATTGTTGCTGTGTTAGATAATCAAACCCTTAACCAGCTATATAGCCTCGCGACTGCTTTAGGCTTGGATGTTTTAATTGAAGTCCATGATGAAGCCGAACTACTACGTTCCCTACCCTTAGGTGCAACATTAGTGGGTATCAATAATCGCAATTTACGAACCTTTGAAACTTCACTGCATACCACTATCGACTTACTCTCACAAATTCCTGATGACCGTATTGTAGTTACAGAAAGCGGGATTCATTATGCAGACGATGTGGCATTAATGCGAGAAAACAACGTCAATGCCTTTCTTGTCGGTGAAGCTTTTATGCGAGCTGATGAACCAGGAATGGCTTTAAAGAAACTCTTTGCTTAATCTATAAATTTTAATCTACTAACAACTAAATAACAGGGATTTCATGAATTTTTTACCTTTTTACCACATCTATACTTTTCCTAAAATTGACCCATTCGTGGTTCAATTCACCGAAACGATGGGAGTACGTTGGTACGGCTTGATGTATGTCATCGGTTTTCTATCCTTTTTATTATTAGGTAAGCTACGCGCGCGCAGACCCAATAGCCCAGTCACCCCAGAGCAAGTTGATGACATGATGTTTTATGGCGCAATCGGTGTCATTGTCGGAGGCAGAATGGGTGAGATGTTCTTTTATAAATTCTCCCAATTGGTTGCAGACCCTTTAAGCTTATTTAAAATATGGGAAGGCGGAATGAGTTTTCATGGTGGAATTATTGGTGTCACCATCGCCATGTTAATACTGGCAAAAAAGTGGGGAGTAGCACCACTTAAAATTGGTGACTTCATTGCACCTCTTGTACCGATCGGGCTAGGCGCAGGACGCATGGGTAATTTTATTAATGGTGAGTTGTGGGGGCGTCCAACGGATGTATCATGGGGGATGATTTTTGAACATGTTGATCAGCAACCTCGCCACCCTTCACAGCTATATGAAGTACTTGGTGAAGGGGTTTTACTGTTTATTTTAGTTTGGTTTTATTCTAAAAAACCTCGCCCCACTGGAGCTGTAACGGGTCTATTTTTATTAGGTTACGGTGTTGCCCGCTCGTTTGTAGAGTTCTTTCGCACCCCCGATAACAGCGACTTTCTGGGAATTGAGTGGCTAACCCAGGGGCAACTGTTATCAATCCCCATGATTATTATCGGCCTATTTTTAATCTTTTGGGCTTATAAGCATAAAGAGACAACAGTATGAAGCAGTATTTAGCCCTGTGTGAACGCATTATTAATGAAGGCGAATGGGTAGAAAATAAACGCACAGGGAAACGTTGCTTAACGGTGATTAATGCTGATTTAGAATACAATGTTGAAAACAACCAGTTTCCCTTAATTACTACCCGTAAAAGCTTTTGGAAAGCAGCGGTTGCAGAAATTCTCGGTTATCTGCGTGGCTATAACAGTGCCGCTCAATTTCGTGAAATTGGTTGCAATACGTGGAATGCTAATGCCAATGATAATAAAGACTGGTTAAATAACCCGTATCGTAAAGGTGAAGATGACATGGGGCGTGTGTATGGCGTTCAAGGTCGCTCATGGATGCGCCCTGATGGGACATCCTTAGACCAATTAAAGAAAATTGTAGATCATTTAAAAGATGGCATCGATGATCGTAGCGAAATTATGAGTTTTTACAACCCCGGTGAGTTTGAAATGGGGTGCTTGCGCCCTTGTATGCACACCCACCACTTTTCATTATTGGGTGACAAACTTTATTTAAATAGTATTCAACGTAGTGCGGATGTACCTTTAGGCATTAACTTTAATCAAGTTCAAGTCTATGTGCTTCTTGCATTGGTGGCTCAAATTACAGGACATAAAGCGGGCAAAGCTTATCATAAATTAGTCAATGCGCATGTTTATGAAGATCAATTGGAGTTACTGAGCGATGTCCAGCTCAAGCGAAAACCTTATCCATCACCACAACTGCGGATTAATCCTGATATAAAAACACTCAAAGATATTGAAACATGGGTAACTACCGACGACTTTGAAGTCACAAACTACCAATACCACGAAGCCATAAAATATCCGTTTTCTGTATAAAAAAACCTAAAGTTAATTATCGTCACTATTAAGTACATGAAACAAATATTTAACGTTTAATCTGCATTATTAATAGCATTATCGTAGAAACACGAGTAATATTGCGCTAAAATGTCGCGTTTTGTTTTTAACTGCTATTAACGTCTTACAATAATAATAAACGGCGAAAACTGCTTAATTTGTATACACAAAGGTAATTATGGCTAAATTACTCCTTTTAAACGGTCCAAACTTAAACCTTTTAGGTAGCAGAGAACCTGAGATTTACGGTTCTGATACGCTCGATGATATTGCTCAAAAATTATCATCGCTTGCAAAAAGTAAAAGTCATCAACTGGATCACTTTCAAAGTAATTCAGAAGCCGACCTCATCAACCGTATTCATCAAGCAGCAGAAGAAAAAATAACCTTTATTCTATTCAACCCTGCTGCTTACACCCATACTAGTGTTGCTTTGCGCGATGCTTTATTGGGCACTAAAATACCCTTTATTGAAATACACCTTTCCAATGTGCACCAACGAGAAGAGTTTAGGCAACATTCTTTCTTCTCAGATATTGCTGTAGGCACTATCGTCGGCCTTGGTGCACAAGGTTATGAGTTAGCCTTGATAGCGGCTATTAGCCATTTGGATTCTTAATTTTAACAACACTTTAATTAGTACGCAGAACAGAGAGTAATTATTATGGACGTTCGGAAAATCAAAAAGTTGATAGAGCTGATTCAAGCCAGTGATATCGCAGAATTAGAAATTGTTGAAGGTGAAGAGTCAGTACGCATCTTACGAAATAGCCCAGCGCCTGTTATGACCACACCGGTAGCTGCTATAGCGCCAGCAGCTCCTATCACAGGGAGTGACTTAGGTCTTACTGCACCGCCTGTGGCAGAAGGCCCTACGGGTGAAACGATTGACTCACCTATGGTTGGAACGTTCTATGAGGCTGCCTCCCCAACCTCCGCACCTTTTGTGGCCGTAGGTCAGTCAGTATCGGTAGGTGACACACTTTGCATTATTGAAGCAATGAAAATGCTAAACCAAATTGAGTCTGAAAAGTCGGGCATGATTAAAGAAATATTAGTCGATAATGAACAACCCGTTGAATTTGGCCAACCACTTTTTGTAATTGAGTGATCTAGGTAGATTTTGGAGAGCACACAATGAAAATTAAAAAAGTACTCATTGCTAACCGTGGTGAGATTGCCTTACGTATTTTGCGTTCATGCCATGAATTAGGTATTAAAACAGTGGCTGTACACTCAACCGCTGACCGTGATTTAAAACATGTACGTCTTGCCGATGAGTCTGTTTGTATCGGCCCTGCATCATCGTTAGAAAGCTATTTGAACATTCCTGCTATTATTAGTGCTGCAGAAGTAACTGATGCCGATGCAATCCATCCAGGGTATGGATTTCTATCTGAAAATGCAGATTTTGCAGAACGCGTAGAATCCAGTGGTTTTATTTTTATCGGGCCAAAAGCGGAAACAATTCGTGTCATGGGTGATAAAATATCCGCAAAAGCCGCCATGGAAAAATCAGGGGTGCCATGTGTACCAGGCTCTGGTGGTGCAATTCCGGATGACCCACAAATTCAGTTTAAAATGGCGGAAGATATAGGCTACCCCGTTATGGTCAAAGCAACAGGGGGCGGTGGTGGGCGTGGTATGCGCGTCGTACACGACAAATCTGATCTACTTGAGTCCATTGTTTTAACCAAAACTGAAGCAGGTCAAGCCTTTAACAATGATGTGGTTTTTATGGAGAAATTCTTAGAGAAGCCTCGCCATATTGAGTTTCAGGTATTAGCCGATGAACACGGTAACGCAATTCACTTATGTGAGCGTGATTGCTCGATGCAACGTCGTAACCAAAAAGTGGTGGAAGAAGCCCCAGCCCCGGGTATTACTGAGGAGCAACGTAAAAAAATTGGCGACTCTGTTGCTCAAGCTTGTGTTGATATTGGCTACCGTGGCGCAGGAACTTTTGAATTTTTATACGAAAATAACGAGTTCTACTTTATAGAAATGAATACACGCTTACAGGTAGAACATCCCGTAACCGAGCTCATCACGGGTGTTGATCTTGTAAAACAACAATTACTGATTGCTTCTGGTGAAAAGCTGACACTCAAATCAAATATGCGACCTAGAGGCCATGCGATTGAATGTCGTATTAATGCAGAAGATCCTGAGACATTTATTCCTTCACCAGGCAAAGTTGAACGCTTTCACATGCCTGGAGGTTTGGGCGTGCGCGTTGATTCGCATATATACGGTGGCTATACTGTTCCCCCTTTTTATGACTCTATGATCGGCAAACTGATTGTTCATGCTGAAGATCGTGATACTGCAATAAGAAGAATGCGCGTAGCATTATCTGAAATGGTTATTGAAGGTATCAAAACAAATATTCCGCTACAGAAAAGAATTATGGATGATACCGCCTTTGTTGCAGGCGGTGCAGGTATAGACTACTTGGAAAAAAAGTTGGGCTTGTAATTGCCTTTCTTAACCATTTAATGTCAAAAATAGCAGAAAAAAAATCATGGTTACAATTAGTTTGTAGTGCTACAAAAAAGTACCATGAAGAGATTGAAGCGCAAATGGAAAGCGCTGGATCTTTATCCATTACTTGGCAGGATGCCAAGGATGAACCGGTATTAGAACCTCTACCCGGCGAAACCCCGCTGTGGAACAATTTAGTTATTACCGCATTGTTTGAAGCTGAAACCGATCTATCCTCACTCACAAAACAGTTGAACACAAACCAATCAAAGTGGGAAATTACTAGTATTCATACCGAGGTTGTTGCAAATCAAGATTGGGAACGCGTCTGGATGAAAGATTTTCATCCTATGTGCTTTGGCGATAACTTATGGATAATTCCTAGCACTACCGAGCCCCTGGATATTGCAAAGATACAAAATAATTCAAATAATCCAACCTCTATTATTCTCGACCCTGGCCTTGCTTTTGGTACAGGTACGCACCCAACTACAGCCCTGTGCTTAGAGTGGCTTGATCAAAACCCGCCTAAAGACTTAAGCGTTGTCGATTATGGCTGTGGTAGTGGCATTTTAGCAGTAGCGGCTGCTAAGTTAGGAGCCACTCACATTATTGCAACCGACATAGACCCTCAAGCACTTACTGCGACAAAAGAAAATACGCGGCGCAATCAAATAGCTTTAGATAAAATTCCCTGTTACTTACCTGAAGGCTGTCCCGTAGAAGCCGTTGATCTGGTGCTTGCTAATATTTTATGCGGTCCTTTAGTTGAACTTTATCCGCGCTTAAGCGCGTTAGTAAAACCGAACGGAAGGATTGTAATATCAGGCTTACTAGAAAAACAAAAAGAGGATATTATAGAAAAATATTCCGTTGATTTTTCTAACTTTGAAGTCAAGCAGTTAGGTGACTGGGTAAGAGTCAGCGCAACCAAAAATAGTAACTAAACTATGTATACCCAATGTCACCATTGCAAAGCTATCTTTCGCGTCGATATGAAAGAGGTCACAAGCGCACAAGGACAACTCCGATGTGGAGAATGCCTCAATACATTTAATGCCGTTGACTCTTTATCGACTACGGTACCTGAAAAATTTCAAAGCACCAACGCTCAATATTCAGATATCGAAAAAGCGCACATTAATAGCATGGATGACTGGCAATCTTCAAAAATAAGTCAGGGTGAACAACAACCACGCAAAGCTCCTACCTCTAAACAATCTACAACCGATAATTTTGGAAGTGCCGATACAACCAAGTCTAATAACCTATTCCTAGCCAGTCTATTTTTATTAACTTTTTTACTCGCTGCACAAGTGCTTTATTACAACCCTTCTCTCTACTCGGATAATGTGCCCAAGCGGCTTCCTGAGAAGGTTGAAATGCTTAATTACAATGTGTTTGCGCATCCCAATGAAGCAGGCGTATTATTGATTTCAGGTAGTATAAAGAACAATGCAAAACATGCACAACCCTACCCAAGCTTAGAAGTCTCATTAACCGATGCGCAATCAAACCTTGTAGGGTTTAGCCGTTTTACCCCTGAGGAGTATTTAAGTAATACAACAAGCAACACAGCCTTATTACCTATTGCAACTCCGGTGAGTCTCCGCCTTAAAATAAAAGATCCTGGTAATGCAGCTACCCAATTCAAGTTTAGTTTTAAATAACAGGGGCCTTTGCACGAGTTAGTGGCAAAAGAAATGGCACAAATAGTCTCAACAAGTATCAATAGAGGTTCCGTAAAGCTATGTGCTTAAAAATAGGCCCATACACATTATCTAGCCGAATATTATTAGCACCTATGGCAGGTGTCACTGATGCGCCTTATCGCCAACTGTGTCATCAGTTCGGGGCAGGTTTAACCCCCGCAGAGATGATTACCTCCGACCCCAGTTTACGCCATTCAAAAAAAACCCAGCAACGCCTATTACAAAATACCGATGCATTGCCACGTAGTGTACAGATTGTTGGGACCGAACCTAAAATAATGGCGCAAGCCGCCCAGTTTAACGCGGAGTTAGGCGCTAATATTATTGATATCAATATGGGCTGCCCTGCAAAAAAAGTATGTAATAAGCTAGCAGGATCAGCCTTAATGCAAGACCCTGACCTTGTTAAAAAAATTTTAACGCGCGTGGTTAAAGCAGTCGATATACCCGTAACCTTAAAAATGAGAACAGGTTGGGCAAGTAATCAAAAAAATGCACAGCTAATAGCTAAAATTGCAGAAAATGCAGGGATTTCCTGTATCGCTATCCACGGGCGAACCCGAAACCAAGCTTACACGGGTTATGCCGAGTACGAAACAATACGGCATGTTAAGCAATCAATCTCCATCCCTGTTATTGCTAATGGGGACATAGCAAGCCCAGAAGATGCATCGTTTATTTTAAACTATACCCAAGTTGATGCTTTGATGTTAGGTCGAATAACACAGGGGCAACCTTGGATTTTTCAGGCGTTTAATCAGCAACTCAACAGCAGTAATAAGGTGAAAAACCACCAAAATACAATCACCTACGAAATCAAAAAAAAGTCTATTTTGCAACATATAAGTGCCATTCATCGCCACTATGGCACAGATCAAGGAGTTCGGATTGCGCGAAAGCACATAGGTTGGTATTTATTCAAGCTAGTCGGTCACAAGCCGAGTTTATTAAAAAGGTTAAAGCAGGAAATTTTTAAAATATCTGATGCCAATTTACAGCATCAACATTTAGAAATTAGCCTACAAAAACTTGATTTAAGCTTAGGTAATGACCTAAAGGATTATAAGTAGCTATGAATAAGGATATTACACACATGAACCAACCTATGAAAACCCTGCCCATTACTTCGCCCGACGGATATTCACTGGCAGAAACTACCCGAAAAACAGTTAGAGAATACTTAAAGCTATTGGGTAATCAAGATGCTACCTACCTTTACCGACAAATTATTGATGAAGTAGAACGCCCATTATTAGAAGAGCTTATGGAGCATACCAATGGCAATCAGTCACGCACGGCGGCTTGCCTTGGGATTAATCGTGCAACATTACGCTCGAAGTTGAAACGTCATTCTATTATTTAGCGAGCTTCCCATCTGAGGATTTTCAGATAGTGAACTCGATTATGTCGGCGTCCCTTTACCGACGTTGTACATTGAAATACTCTCTTGGGTTGAAGCTTCTGCAGAGCGATATTGTTATGCCAACCTCTATTTTTAAACGAAAAGCACCTTTGTAGAATGAGTTATCGTTTGTTTCAATATAGATGAGTTTAATATATTAGGGCTGCAAGTCTGATAGCATTTTAAAAGTTTTGCCAGACTTAGATATTACGTTGCTTCAACCAGCATAGGCACCTCCTTTGGAAGGTACAGAGATGTCCTTTTTAGCTCTTGATGACCCTTAAAAGCATAGCCCTTTGCTACAATTGAATTTATACTGTTGGTTTATTTCTTAATTAAACGCCAACAATGAATCCAGACTTATTGCGACTACAGCCCTACCCTTTTCAAAAAATATCTACTTTGCTTGATGGCATTACCCCAACTACCAAACCACTGCTTTCATTAGCTATTGGTGAACCGAAACATCCAACACCACAAATTATTCTTGATGCCTTACAAGAGAATCTAGCAGGATTTTCAAACTACCCTTTAACTAAAGGCAATAATACGTTGCGTGAATCTATTAGCAACTGGCTAACGCAGCGTTTTAATTTACCTCAAAACTGCTTAGACCCAAACCATCATGTATTGCCAGTCAATGGTACGCGTGAAGCTTTGTTTGCATTCGCGCAAGCGGTTGTTAATAGGGAAAACAGCTCTGCAACAATACTAATGCCCAACCCTTTTTATCAAATATATGAAGGAGCTGCATTATTAGCGGGGGCAAAACCGGTTTATTTACCTTGTACTAAAGAGCTTGGTTTTAACCCTGACTTTGATGCCGTCAGTGATCAAACTTGGGATGACTGTCAATTATTATACCTTTGCAGTCCGGGCAATCCGACTGGTGCGGTTGTTGATGAAGCACAAATAAAAAAACTTTTAAACTTAGCAGAAAAGCATGATTTTATTATTGCTAGTGATGAATGTTACTCAGAAATTTATTTTGATGAAGATAAGCCACCTGTCGGATTATTAGAAGTCGCTGCTAAGGTTGGCAATACTAATTTTAAGCGTTGCGTAGTTTTTCATAGTTTATCAAAACGCTCCAACGCTCCCGGTTTACGTTCTGGTTTTGTGGCAGGTGATGCGACAATTTTAGAACAGTTCTTACTCTACCGTACTTATCACGGCTGTGCGATGTCGCCACCGATTCAAGCAGCCAGTATTGCGGCGTGGAGTGACGAAGCTCATGTATTAGCAAATCGAGATGAATATCGGGTAAAATTTGATGCTGTTTTACAAATCCTGTCACCCATAATGGACGTGAAAAAGCCCGATGCAAGCTTTTACCTATGGGCTGGACTCAAGCAGAATAGTGGTAAGGATGATGTAAGTTTTACCCGAGAAATTTTTGAGCAGCAGCATTTAAAAGTGGTGCCTGGAAGCTATCTATCGCGTCACATTGATGGCGTTAATCCTGGGGAAAATAGGATTAGACTCGCTTTAGTTGCCACATTAGATGAATGTATAGAAAGTGCTGAACGGATTTCTGAATACTTGAAACAATAGATTTTTAGCAGCATCTGGTAAATCTCTTAACATATCTCTACCAGAAATTTTCCATCTACTGCCACTACTCCATCCAACCTCGCTTCTGAGCCAACTTGGGGTACCAAGCTAGAATACTGGAAACTACAAAGGGCATTCCAGCCATCATGATTAACTCTGATAAGGCAAAAGAATTAGTTTCTCCAGCTACTTTAAGCACATGAACAACCACTAAAGCTGTACCCAATAAAGATAGAACAAGAAAGTAAAAGGAAATAGGCTTTTTCAAAAGTAATAAAATTGCACCTAATAAGCCTGAGAATACAGAAACAGCCATCCCAACCTTAGCCCAACGTGGCCTATTCTCTATAAGAGTACGTTGTAAATCAGGGAATGATGCAACAAACTCTGGGCTCATCGTTTGCATTAAATAATTCATTACACCCAGTGCACTCCAAACAATCCCGAGTAATGCAATTAGTTTAAAACTCCAATGTACTTTTATTTTCATCTTAAATTCTCAGCTTAAAGTGGCGGAAAATTATTTAGTCGTTACTGTGCAATGCAGAATTTAGCCCCCCCCATAAAGAACCATCGGTAACGATTGCTTCAACGGCTCCTGTTTGACTGTGACGTCTGAACAATAAACCTGATTGACCTGATAACTCTCGTGCAGAAACGATACTCGCATCTGGCATTTTAACTTTTGTTCCTGCAGTTAAATACAAACCAGATTCAACAATACAGTTATCTCCCAATGAAATACCTAAACCTGCATTTGCGCCGAGCAAGTTCTTTTTGCCCATTGAAATCACCTGTGTGCCGCCACCAGAAAGCGTACCCATAATGGATGCGCCGCCACCAATATCAGAACCGTCACCGACAATAACGCCCGCACTGATTCGTCCTTCAACCATAGATGAGCCTAACGTACCGGCATTAAAGTTACAGAAACCTTCATGCATAATGGTTGTGCCTGATGATAAATGTGCACCTAAGCGAACTCGATCTGCATTTGCTATCCGCACACCTTCGGGTATCACGTAATCTGTCATACGGGGGAATTTATCAATACAAGTGACATTAAACTGATGATCTTCCGTAGCAATGAGTTCACGTAAGTTTTCAACCTCAGTGGGCAATACAGGGCCAGCAGAAGTCCAAGCCACATTTGCCAATAAACCAAACACACCGTCGAGGTTAATCTCATTGGGTTTAACCGCGCACTCAGATAATAAGTGCAAACGTAAATAGGCCTCTTCAACGGACTTAGGAGCATCATCGACCGACGTTATTTCAACCTCAACAAAGTTGCTTTCAATCACCCCTACTTTTTGCGCTAAACAATTACGCGCAATTTCTTTGTTTGAACGTGGAAACCAAACGTCCAAAGTAGCCCCTGATTTACTATCAATATAACGGTGTCCAGTACGCTTAATTATCATGTGTCATCCTAAGTGATTAATTTTATAAAGCGAGCAGTATACTGTTTTTTTAAGCATTGATGTAAAACTAGGAATTGAATTCTAAGGATTTTACTGGCAAACTGGATTAGAATAATAATTCGTTTAATAGTTTTTCATTTGAACCCAATTTTAATCAGGATTAACCCATGTTTGATACCAACGAATACTTCGATGGCAATGTTAAGTCAATCGCATTTAAAACCTCTACACTACCCGCCACTGTTGGCGTTATGGCTATAGGTGACTATTTGTTTAATACAGCAGAAAAAGAGAAAATGACTGTGGTTTCTGGGGGGATGACGATTAAGTTTACAGGCTCTAATGAGGCTAAAACCTATATAACAGGTGAATCTTTTGAAGTTGAAGCAAATAGCTCGTTTAATGTTAGCATTAAAGAAGAAACTGCCTACCTTTGCATCTATGGTTAGTGCTTTGTAGTGAAAAGAGTGACTTTAATTAAAATAAAATTCATATTCCTAGGGTAAAGACGCATGCCAGTTAATATCGGAACACCACTTTCTTCAACTGCCACTAAAGTTTTATTCTGTGGCGGTGGTGAGCTGGGAAAAGAAGTTGTTATAGAGTTACAACGTTATGGTGTTGAAATCATTGTTGTGGATCGCTACCCAAATTCGCCTGCGATGCAAGTAGCGCATCGCAGTCATTGTGTTTCGATGACCGATGGCGCTGCTTTACGCGCTGTGATTGAGTTAGAAAAACCTGATTTTATCGTGCCTGAAATAGAAGCGATTGCAACCGATATATTAGTTGAGCTCGAGACAGAGGGTTTTCACGTCATCCCTACCGCCAATGCTGCCAAGCTAACCATGAACCGTGAAGGCATCCGGCGTCTTGCGGCAGAGGAGTTGTGCATTAAAACTTCACCTTACCAGTTTGCAGAAAACCGTGAAGAATTTGACGTTGCGGTTAAAGAAATAGGTATTCCTTGTGTGATTAAACCTATCATGAGTTCATCGGGTAAAGGCCAAAGTACTATTCAAACCGAATCTGATATAACTAAGGCTTGGGAGTATGCACAACAAGGTGGGCGTACTGGCGCTGGTAAAGTCATTATTGAAGGTTATGTCGATTTTGATTATGAAATTACTCAACTCACGGTTCGCCACTTAAGTAATGGCAAGATAGAAACAAGCTTCTGCGAACCAATTGGTCATGCACAAATCAACGGTGATTATCGTCAATCATGGCAACCTCAAAAAATGTCTAAATCTGCGTTACAAAAATCACGTGATATTGCTACTAAAATCACTAAAGCCTTAGGTGGTCGTGGTGTTTTTGGGGTTGAGCTTTTTATAAAAGGTGATGAGGTCATCTTTAGTGAAGTCTCCCCTCGCCCACATGATACGGGGATGGTAACGATGATTTCGCAAGACCTCTCTCAATTCGCTTTACACGCACGCGCTATTTTAGGTTTACCCATTCCCAGTATCCATTTTCATGGGCCTTCAGCCAGTAGTGTGATTTTAGTTGAAGGGAAATCAACACAGGTCAGTTATCAAGATATTGATAAGGTCTTACAGCAGGAGAATACCCAAGTACGCTTATTTGGCAAACCTGAAGTTGTTGGTGAGCGTCGCATGGGAGTGGTACTTACAAGGGCTGAGACAGTTGAGGATGCCACTAAAAAAGCTATTTTGGGCTCAGAAGCAGTTAAAACGTCGCTATAAAATATTCTCTGTTTTAAAATAATTGACGGATTAATTTAGCTAGCAAAAAACAGGGGTTAAAAAGAAGTTATAACTAGTTTCTAGCAACCAACCAGACCCCGCCAATAATTGCGATAAACCCGCCTAGCCGAGAAAGACTCATTGTATTACCATCAGCACCAAACCATCCAAATTGCTCTATTAACGCAGTAATAATAAATTGAGCAGCAATTACGATCGTAAAAGCTGTTGCTAAACCCAAACGAGGGATTGAATAAGAAATAGAGGAGACAATCACTAAGCCCAGTATTCCTGCAGTAAAAGCATACCAAGGAATCTGCGCACTAGAAAGTTTAAAATTAAAACTGGCTGGTACAAACAAAAAATACGAAAACATCACTACAGCCCCCAGACCATAAGTTAATAAAACACTCTCTTTTGTGCCTAAACCCTTATCCAAAAGCCCCATGAACTGACCTTGAATGGCGACTGCAATACCACCAATAGCGGCGATTAGAATGATTATAAACGTTTGATTCATTTTATTTTCCCTATGCCTGCTCTAGGTTCATGATATTTTAAACTCACCCAACTCGGCCAATACGCTGGTTGCAAAAGCGCCCGCTGGCAATGAGAATGACAAACTGACTGCTTTTTGATCTTCTAACCAACGATAGCTTAAACCCTTAACCACTAAGCGTAATGCTTTTCGTTCTTGCTTTAAACCCTTGTTTTCTAAGCCTTCACATAAGGTAGAAAATGCTTTAAATTGCTTTTGTTCTTTGTCTTTAACGGTTTCGCTACTTCGTAACTTTCCTCGTCCCCATAAAGCACCTGTGGGATGTAATTGTAACTGCTGAACACGCTCAATAATTGCATCATCAAGCTCTTCAAAGAAACAAGATTTTGACCCTTCCAGCATAAAAACATCACCTTGAAGTGCTTGATTCCAAGTACCCGCTTCTACACGATCAGAGAGAATATGGTTAAAAATCCACGAGCGAGCTGCAGAGAGGTAAATACTACGTTGTTGTTTAGACTTTACTTTTATGTCACCCTTAAACCATTGTTCTGCTTTTAAAACATTGGAGTAAGCTTTTTTATCAGCTTGATAAAAACCAAAACGCTGTTCTCCAAAATAGTTTGGGATGCCCTGCTCTTTAATAGATTTGATCGCTGTTTTTAGCTCGTTTTCCGTACCTACAAAGTTTCGAATCAATAGTTTAAATTGATTGCCTTCTAGTGTGCCACGCTTTAACTTTCTATCATGTCGTTTTTCATCCAGTACTTCTATCTCATCAGGTAATTGGGCTTGCCAATTGGGTGCTTCACGCCCAGGCATTTGCACGCTAAACCACTGGGTTGTAACCGCATGGCGATCTTTCATGCCTGCGAAACTCACATCACGACGTGGCACTTCAGCAATTTTAGCGAGCAGACCTGCTACCCAATCCGTATTTTGTGATGTTTTTTTAATCAGTAACCAAACGTGTTCACCCTGCCCCGAAGGTTTAAAAACCTGAATTTCATCCACTTGAAAGTCACTTGGCTGGCTACGAACGATACCTGATAGTTGGCTGCAATCATTAAGTTGTCTGAAATTTTTCATAAATGATGATTAATTTTTAAAGAGGTTTTATTAGGAGTATACGTAACTTACTATAGAGTGCTTTAATTTTAGGTTTAAGAGTGTCTTTACTCATGTGAATTTTTTGATTGAAAAATGATTTTATCGAGACTGTTTGCTTTTTAATAGTCAAGTAGGTTTGCGAATGCGTAATCTTATCAATCAGCATCGTTACATAAATATAAGCACGCTCAAACCAAATGAATTCCATTAGCTTTGGTTTTACATTTTGAAAGAGCCAAAAGGTAAAAGCCGTTATCGGTACTTTTCCCGCATAAACCAGTACACCGTGTATTATATTTCCTTGTACAAACAAGGAGGCGGCATAGATCCCTTGGAATTCAACAATAATAAAAAGAGTAACAAATAAAACAAGAATAACTTTACTATCAATGCTCTGTAAAAAAGCGTTCAGCTTTTGAAGTAGCTTTAAACGACTAAAAAACCGAGTGATGGGCTGGGCAAACCGCTCCCACACCAGCTCTTCAAAAACAATAAAACCAATAATGAGTATTATCAGTAAGTAATGAAGTAGTTTATTGAATATTTTTATTAACATAGGCGAGAAGTATAAGGGAGCAACTAGCTAATATCACGACAAAGATAAGCTTGAATTTTATCCCAAGTTTCCTGCCCGTTTAGCGTTACAACACGTTGTTGCATGCCACGCCACCCCTGCAGCCCACCACTATGAAGCATTGCTATAGTTGCACCCTGTTCGAACTCATTGGATTCTATTTGTTGCATTAAACGCATACACATTTTACCGGTATAGACCGGATCTAATAAGATTCCCGTTTTATCCAACCAATCCATAATAAATTCAAGAAGCTGCCTACTGAGCTTTGCATAGCCACCAAAATCTGCGTGCTCCACTTTTACTTTGGCGGACTTAATTTCATTATGAATAAAATTTGATATTCGATCGTTGAGTGTTTTATCTTTTAAAACAGCATAAGCAATTACACTTTGTCTGTTATTCGCACCACAAGCTAGGCCTGCTGCTGTGGCGCCTGTCCCTGCGGCTACGACGATTAGATCTGCTTGAACCAAATCATTGATTTCACCTGCAAGCTTTATGCACCCTTTTACAGCATATTGATTGCTACCACCTTCAGGAATAATCATGGCATTGGGATAACGTTGCTGTAACTGTTGCAAGTATTCCGCTTCATCTCGCCGTTTGTAGGTAGCTCTATCAACAAACTCCAGTTGCATCCCTGCTTTATGCGCGTCACTTAAAGTGGGGTTGTTAGCATAAATAGATTCGCCACGAATGATACCCACGCTTTGCAAACCATGATCCTTTGCGCTTAAAGCGAGTGCATGGATATGGTTTGAGAATGCTCCTCCAAAACTCACTAAACGGCTAATATTATTCGCTTTTGCATAGTTAATTGTGGGTTTTAGTTTATAAAATTTATTACCACTGGCTACTGGATGAATTAAATCAGCTCTTACTATACAAAGCTTAATATTTGCTTTTTGAAAAACCGGTAAATCTATATTTTTTATACGTAAATTCATTGTTCTACTGTTTGATTTTTATTAATAGTATTGACCATTAACTCTCTGTCAGATAATACCCTTATATTAACAATTATTACTGAATCTCTTGTATTTTTAAGGTAAAGTCAGCGTTAATTAATTTGATTAGAAAAAAGGAAAATATATGGCTCGTCTAACTGACTTTATCTCTCCCTCTATTTTATCGGCTGATTTTGCTAGCCTTGGTCAAGAAGTTGACAATGTTATTAAATCTGGCGCTGATGTTGTGCATTTTGATGTAATGGATAACCACTACGTACCTAATCTTACGATTGGTCCCTTGGTTTGCGATGCGCTACGTAAACACGGTGTTACGGCTGAAATTGATGTACACCTTATGTGTACGCCCGTTGACCAGCTAATTAACGATTTTGCTAAAGCCGGCGCTAGTTATATTACTTTTCATCCCGATGCTTCTACCCATGTAGATCGCTCATTACAGTTAACGCGTGAGCTTGGCTGCAAGTCTGGTTTAGTGTTTAACCCAGCAGCACCGCTTGATGTTCTTGAATACGTTATGGATAAGGTTGACTTGATCATGCTGATGTCAGTAAACCCCGGTTTTGGTGGTCAAAGCTTTATCCCATCTACACTTACCAAACTAAAGCAAGTGCGTAAAATGATTGATGATTCTGGCTTTGATATTCGTCTTGAAGTTGACGGTGGTGTAAAAGCTAATAATATCAAAGAAATCAAAGAAGCTGGTGCGGATATGTTTGTAGCTGGTTCTGCCATTTTTGGTGCTAAAAACGATAACGACCCTGAGCATTACAATACCATTATCAATGAGTTCCGTTCTGAACTAGCTAAAGCTAGCGTATAACTTTTTACCGTAGAAAACACAGAAAGGAACACAGAAATTAAACAAAAAGCTTGTTTGTATTTTCTGCGTTCCTTCTGTGCATTTCTGTGACTAATTTCTTCTTTTGCGAATAAATACAATGACTAAAATTTTCACCCCCGAATTAATAATGATCGATGTCGATGGTACATTGGTTGATTCTGTACCTGACCTTTCATGGTGCTTGGATGAAACGCTAAAGCAAGTTGGTTTACCCCCTCGTGGTGAAGCTGCAGCGCGTGAATGGGTCGGCAACGGCGTTATTCGAATCGTTGAGCGAGGCATTGCGAATGATCTTAATGCTGATCATGACCCTGAAATTTTTGAAAAAGCGATGCCCATCTTTCGTGAACTTTATGCTGAAAACACCTCTAAAAGAAGCACCCTTTACCCCGGTGTGCATGAAGGCATGGATTACTTAAAAACGTTGGGCATTAAAATAGGCTGTATCACCAACAAAGATGCCGAGTTTACCCACCCTATTTTAAAAGATTTAGGCTTATGGGATGATTTTGAAATTGTCATCAGCGGTGATACTTTGGCCAAGAAAAAGCCTGATCCTTTACCGCTACTACATGGCGCAAAAGAACTAGGCGCTGATCCTAAAAAATCATTAATGTTAGGTGATTCAACCTCCGATGTTAAAGCAGCGCGTGCAGCTGGGTTTGAAATTATTTGTATGTCATACGGCTATAACCACGGTGTTGATATTCGTGAGTCTAAGCCTGATGTGGTGATTGATTCGATGGCCGAACTTGCAGGTTTAATTAAAAAATCAGAATAATATTGTCAACGACCACCGGCTCAAGCCGGTGGCTTCGTATTTTCGGCTAAAGCCAAGTGATCGTCTATCCAGACGATTAAGTCACGTCAAAATTATCATCAGGCTCTGGTGGTGTCTGATTCTTTATA
>JALSJN010000033.1 GCA_026989335.1 Thiotrichaceae bacterium | reverse complement strand
CTTCGTGGTGATTTTCTTTTTATCATAGGCTAGGCTGGCAAAGCTTTGTTGTTTCATTGAATAACCCCTTTCTTTGGATTATGCTATTTTCTCATGATCCTAGGACTTAATCAGGAATTCCTTAAGAGAGACTGCCCTAGGAGCTTGTCCGAGAACTGATTAGCCTACTGCGAAAAAGCTATTTTTGTCGGATTTTCTGCTAATTTTCATCGAAGAGAACAACTATTCGCTGAAAATGACCAAAAAACCTGCCTAAAAATTGCTTTCTCTCGCTACGGCTACAGTTCTCGGACAGGCTCCTAGGAGCTTGTCCGAGAACTAGAAAACCTACTGCAAATTCCAGAATCATCATAATTTGAGCTTATCAAAATCGTTAAATAGCCGTGCTATTCGCCACTTTCGATAATCACAACTTATGACAATTCTGTGATTTTCGCTACGGTCTTAGTTCTTGGGCAAGCTCCTAGAGGCTTATTTAGCCAAGTTACCAATTTCTTCGTTATTGGTTTTCAGCATAGGATGACTATGCAAAAAAAAAATACCTTAACTGTCCTTATTTTTTTTATCCAGATCACGCAAATGCGCTAGTTTCTCACCTATTTTCAGCTCTAGCCCACGCGGTACAGGCTCGTAATAACGCTGCTCTCCTAGCTCTTCAGGGAAGTAAGTCTCCCCAGCGGCATAAGCATTATCTTCCCCATGTGCGTAGCGATAATCTTTACCATAATCTAAATCTTTCATTAGGCTTGTAGGTGCATTGCGCAAATGCATCGGCACCTCTAACGAGCCTGATTCACGCGCCTCTTTCATCGCAAGTTTGTAAGCGTTGTAAACCGCATTACTTTTAGGTGCAGAGGCTAAATAAATCACTGCCTGCGCAATGGCAAGTTCTCCTTCTGGGCTGCCTAAGCGCTCATAGGCTTGCCATGCATTCATGGCAAGCTCTAAGCCACGTGGATCAGCATTGCCTATATCTTCGCTGGCAATACGCACCACACGTCGAGCAAGGTAAAGTGGGTCGCAACCACCATCCAACATACGGCAAAGCCAATATAAAGCACCATCTGGGTTAGTGCCGCGTACTGCTTTGTGCAAGGCTGAAATTTGCTCGTAAAACAAATCTCCCCCTTTATCAAAACGCCGCACCCCTTCGCTCGCTATTTGCTCAATTGTGTACAGTGAAATCGTACTATCTTCTGCAAGGTCCGCGGCAATTTCCAGCCAATTAAGCCCACGGCGTGCATCACCGTCAGCTGCCTTTGCCAGAAACTCAAGCGCATCACCATCAAGCTTTAGCTTTCTCTTGCCTAAACCGCGCTCGCTATTGTTTAAAGCATTGTTAATAATTGTTTTTAGATCATCAAGCGTTAGCGCGCGTAACACATAAGTGCGTACCCGTGAGAGTAAGGCGTTATTTAATTCAAACGATGGGTTTTCTGTCGTAGCGCCGATAAAACTAAAGGTACCATCTTCCACATGAGGTAAAAAGGCATCTTGTTGGGACTTATTAAAACGGTGTACTTCATCGACAAATAACACCGTGGCACGCCCATCAAGCGAAAAACTTTGTTTGGCAAGCTTGACCGCTGCACGAATATCCTTAACACCCGATAATACAGCGGACATGGTAATAAACTCGGCACCACTGTAATGAGCTATTAAACGAGCTAGCGTGGTTTTACCCGTACCTGGAGGCCCCCAAAAGAGCATCGAATGCAAACGATCTTGTTGAATTGCTGCACGTAGTTGCTTCTCTTTGCCCAGAATATGTTGCTGCCCTACATAGTCATCTAATAACTGTGGGCGCATACGTTCGGCTAGTGGTTGGTTTTTTGAGCTTTTCACAAAAAGATTGTAACATTCAAATTGAGTCGAAAATCAGTGCCTAAACAATTCTTTTACAAATTCATCACAGTAATCTCAATTCTTAAATAAATCATCGTATAATTACCAAATGTACCTTATCCCCTATTTTTTTGGTTTTCTATCATTCGCCTTATTACTCTGGCAGTTTTATCCGTTAATAAAACTAAGATCAGCGCGTGGCAAGTATGCACCATCACTTTCTCATTTATTAACTGACAGACAACGAAGAAATCCCAAGATTTTACTTTATTTCATGTCTCCTCAGTGTGGTATGTGTCGTGAGATAACCCTCCTTGTTGATTCATTAGCTTTACAACACAACAATATTTTAAGGGTAGACTTATTTGAACATACCAATGTTGCACGTGAGCTAAATGTTATGGCAACCCCAGCATTTGTTTTATTAAAAAATGGGGTGGTTGAAAAGGTTAAATTAGGGGGTCTTACTCAAGATGAAATCTTAAAAATGCTACTATGAACGCTCAAATATTCAAACAACTTAAACGAAGGATTCATCTATGGTAAGTATCGGTATCAATGGTTTTGGTCGAATGGGTCGCCTCGGCATTAGAGCAGCATGGGGAAGTACAACATTAACATTCAAACAGATTAATGAAATTTCGTGTGATGCGCTAACTTCTGCTCACCTGTTAAAGTTTGATTCTGTACATGGCACTTGGAACGAAGATTGTCGTTCCAATGATCGTAGTATCGTTATCGGTACAGAAGATATTACTTACACCAGCAATCAAGCCATTGCTGATACAGATTGGTCGAACTGTGACATTGTACTCGAATGCACTGGGCAGTTTCGTGATCTTGAGCAGTTACAGGCCTATTTCAATCAAGGTGTTAAAAAGGTTATTGTCGCTGCACCTGTAGAAGGTGCGCTTAATATTGTATATGGTATCAATGATGATGAATACGATGCACAAAAACATCACTTATTAACAGCAGCATCTTGTACAACCAACTGCTTAGCGCCTGTCATAAAAGTCTTACAAGAAAAGGTTGGGATTAAACACGGTTGTATGACGACCATTCATGACATCACCAATACCCAAACGATCGTCGATAAAGGCCATAAAGATTTACGCCGAGCGCGTGCTTGCGGGCAATCGCTGATTCCTACCAGTACCGGATCAGCCAAGGCGATCACTAAGATTTTCCCTGAATTAAAAGGACGACTCAATGGTATGGCGGTACGCGTACCGCTATTAAATGCCTCATTAACCGACCTTGTGATTGAAACACAGCGAGAAGTCACTGCTGAAGAAATAAATAGCTACTTCAAAGAAGCCTCAGAAACTTATTTAAAAGACATTCTCGGCTATGAAGAGCGCCCCTTAGTGTCAGTAGATTACCGAAATGACCCACGATCATCCATTATTGATGCACCATCAACTATGGTCATTAATGGCACACAACTTAAAATATATGCATGGTATGACAATGAATGGGGCTATATGAATCGAATGATGGAATTAACCGAAAAGGTTGCACATGGTTTAAACCACACGACTTAATTGAAACCGTACAAACTGATTTCATTTCAGTTTTTCGTTATACTGCTGAACTTAGCACTTATTTAACAGACTAATTAACGCTAACAATAAAGTTATTGGAGAGGAAATGTCTTTTATCAAATTTTTAGGAATTACCCTTATGATTGGTCTCCTTGCAGCCTGCGATAATGACAGTAGTTTTGATACGGACAAGACTCAACAACCAATCGATACCAGCGCACCAGCTGCACCCACTAATAATAAAATCATAACGAATAGCAAGGGACAAATTTCTATCTCTGGCTCAGCAGAAGCTAATTCCACCATTACAATAAGCTTTCCTGATGGCACACAAAAAACAATTAAAACAGGTAGTGATGGTAAGTATTTTTTAAGCTTTGATGCACCTTCTGTCTCTGGTGAAATTATTATTACGAGTACTGATAAAGCAGGTAATAGATCAAAACCCGCCACACTGGAGAGTCGCCAAGTTACCAAAGTAATTTATCAAACTACAGGAACTATGCCCGATTTAGCTTTCCAGCCCTCGCTAGGCGTTAACACCGAAGCCCCACAAGGCGGTGCCGATACATCGGGAATGCCGATGCCCTTTGTTGATATTTTTCGAACCGCGCGCCCTTTTAAAGAATTATCCGCTACCGGCACATCATTTGATGATAATGGTTGGCCAATAAAGCTTGCTGAAAATTTCAACCATGCGCGTACTAAATTACTTCAAGGCACAATGGATAAAGCCTTGCCTGAAGGTCAATATACCGTACTTTATGATGGCTCTGGCGTACTAGAGTTTGGCTCATCAGGCGCAGTTAAAAATATTAAGAAAGTACCCAACGAGAATAAATATACCTTTGATCTAAGCCTACGCAGCTTTGACTCTGAAAATGAAACGGCTGCCTCTGATACCAATGCTTTTAACATCAACATAAAAAGTGAGAGTAACGATAATGGCGCTATCATGAACATGAAAGATATACGTATCGTTATGCCCGGTGGTACGTGCACAGGAAACCCTTTTATTCACGTCAATGGTCAATCTGAATGTCCTAACGGAAGTACGTATGAGTCTTTTGTCGAACGCCTTAATGAAGACCGCACAACTATTATTTTTAACCCCGATTACTTATCTTTCTTAAGAAACTTTAAAGTCATTCGAATGATGAACTTAATGGAGGCCAGCCTAAAAAAACTATGTTTTAACGCAAATGATTGTCCTGATACAGTAGGCACATGGGATCATCGAGCAAAATTAGATGATGCGGTCTGGGGTGGCAATGACCAACGCACCATTGATGAAGAGCATAAAGGCGTTCCTGTTGAAGTGATGATTACTTTAGCCAATACACTAAAGCGTGATATATGGGTCAATATGCCGCACGTTGCGACCGATGATTATGTCACACAATACGCTAAACAGGTTTACAAAGACCTCGATGCATCCCTCAAAATTTATATCGAATATTCTAATGAAGTATGGAACCCAGGCTTTGCAGGGCATGCTTACACAACATCAAAAGGAAATGCACTGGGGCTCAATAAAATTCCGGATGATACACAACAATATTGTGACACACTAAGCCCAGAAAAAAGAGAGAAAAACCTACGTTGTCAGGGGGATTATTATGCGCGGCTCAATTACTATAGCCAACGTTCAGTAGAAATTTTTAACCGTTGGAAAATAGAATTTAATGACAGTAACTCAAGACTTGTACGCATCTTAGGATCATTTATTGGTGATAGAGTGCTAACAGAAAGAATGATTGAAAATGTCTCGGTCAGTGAGATAGATGCTATTGCAATCGCTCCTTATTTTTATGGCTGCCCTTATAAAACTGCGTGTCCAAAAGCACCTAAAGCACTAACAGATGCCACAACCGTAGATGATATTTTTGACATTATTGACCAAAAAGGTGATGTAGATGTAAAATCGCTTGAAGGCACTATCAATGCGGTAAAAAATCAGTTAACTATCACTAATGAAAAATACCATATTAAATTAGTAAGTTATGAGGGTGGTCAACACCTGGTCACCGGTGTATTAGGGGCGATTGAAGATAGTGAAAAACCCCGTCTCAGAAAGCTCTTTAATCAAGCCAACCGTGACCCACGAATGAAACAACGCTATATTCGCTTTTTAAATGGTTGGAAAGATTTATCAAGCGAAGGCACCACTCTTTTTACAGCATACACAATGCCACAATCTTTTTACCGCTACGGCAACTTTGGTTTAAAAGAACATTTGAATATGTCACGTACAGCATCACCAAAGTTTGATGGTATAATGACGTTCCAAGAAAAAGCCGAAAAATGTTGGTGGGATAGCTGTAACCCGTAAGTGCGAGTATTTAACGATGAAGAAAATTAGCAAAGATATTTTATCCACAAGCATTCCCATTATCGGTGTATTGCTTGTTACTAGTGCTTATTTTTATAAAGATTCTAGTAGCTTTAGTAATAACAATATTTACGAAGGTGTTGGTGAAGATGACGAGAGCGGACTATTTTCTGAGGTTGTGATGCCAATGAGTTGCACTTATCGCGGTAAGATAAAGCTTGATGCCGTGAGTCAGAATAATTTAAAACGTTTTCAACGTGTCTTAGAATAAAATTTCTGCAAGTTAAATCTATCTAAGTACGACGAAACCCCATCATAAAAAATAAACTAAGTAAGCTAGATATTACGCCTGTGATAACACTTATCATCAACACCGTCGTTTTACGTAATACTCGAACAGTTCTAATCGCACCTTTACCCAATAGCTTCATCATGCCTTTCGTTTTAGAGCCATACTTTACTGTTACTTTTTCTAAATGTCGCAGATCATCTGTTGTCTCAATATATTTCAGCATCTGAATGGTATCAGCTGCTGAACTAGATTGACGGATATTGCTGATGCGTTTAGCAATTAGTTTTAAAGGCTCTACCGCATTCGGATGATAAGCTTGCTTAACCGCATGACGCACATTAGCAATACTTTTATCTTGTTTAACCATAGCTCTAAAAGCGGGCCAATCAAACGCTTTGCGACCTGATTTTAGTAATATTTTTTGAAAGCGTAGTGTTAAGCGTTGTGTTTTGGTAGCAACTTTGAGTAAAGATGTACCCATCTTTATAGGTGCAGCAATACCCAATGAGCCAAGCGTTACAGCTGTCAAACCAATCCCTGCCCCCGATAGCACAATAATTAATTCGTTTGTCTTTTCACCCTTTTCATACAAATTATATTGCTGATGCAAATCACGAGCATCCCCGATTACGGTAAAATCGGCACTAAGCGATCCCACAAAACCTGCTGTATTACTAGCCTCACCGCGAAGAAAACCTCTGGAAAAATCAGTAATTTGATGAGAGATTCGGTTCAAAGAAGTATCTTTTAATGCTATTTCTTCAAGGTATTTAGAAAACTCAACTTGATATTGATGGAATTTCGCAATATCCAGATACATCTTAGCATCTGAGAAATTTTCTTCACGAAGAGAAGATTCAATTTCCTGAGTTAAAGCAGATTGACTAATATGTGCTCGGAGCAAGGCAGGTAAATCTTGCAATGATTCGTCATGATCCCAATGTTTAAGCACAGAGCTAACACTCAATCCAAACATCAGGATTGAGCCAATCAAAAAAAACGGCCTAAGCGCCTTTCTCAAGAGCCACCCATTGGCCTTTTTTTAAGCCTTCAATCGGCTGGTAGTTGGTTTTATAATTCATTTTACGGCAATCTTTGACCCAAAACCCTGGGTAGACATACTCACGTTGTTGTTCTTTAGCGTATTCGATTTGCCATAAAATGGCATAAACACCTAAGCCACGTTTAGAAACACTTTCTTTAGGATCAAAGAAGGTATAAACAGCCGAAAACCCTGACTTTACAACATCAATAACAGCGACTCCGAGTAACTCATCTTTTGCATAAAATTCAATAAATTGAATGTCACACCAATCTGCCACTAAAAACTTTTCAACACCTTCAAAGTCTTTGCTATTATGCCGGCTCTCTAGATAGCGTTGATAAATAGGTAGATAAGCATCACGAAACTCACCTTGGTGTACCTTAACTGTAAGATCTCTATTTTGTCGCCAATTACGTTTTTGGCTACGACTACGTGAAAACTCTGCCACGGGTATGCGCGTGGTAACGCATTCTTCACAAGTATGGCAATAAGGCCTGTACACTTGCTCACCACTACGCCGAAAACCACTACTGATCAGGTAATCATAAATATCTGGGGTCATTTCATAATCAGGATCAACCACCGCATTACGCGCAATTAAGCCTGGAAGATAGGAACACGGGTGCATCCCTGTGGGAAAAATTTTAAGTGGTTGATCTAGTTTCATGGTACAGTGTAAAGCCCCTATTAATTGTAACTCTTAAATATAGCCTTATTAATTGTAACTCTTAAATATGGCCTTATTAATTGTTTATAACGTACGGTTCAGTCTTGATTATTCTATTGGTTAAAAACTTAACTACTTACCACAAGACTCATCAATACAAGCAACTTCTTTTAAACCTTTAGCATCAAGAATCTGTATATTACCTTTTGATTCCTTAATAAAACCTTTACGCTTCCAATCTGAAAAGAAACGACTCACTGTTTCAATCGTTAAACCCAGCAATGAGCCAATTTCACTTCGAGACAATGGTAAACTATGCCACTCTTCTTTACTGCTCAAGTTTAAACCATCACTGCTTAACTTTAAGCCATTAGCGGCAAAAGACTGACTTAATCTTAAAATATAGGTCGCCAATTTCTCAGGTGCTTTTTTAGCACCTAACTCTAGTAACATGTCCTCAGTTTGACGTAGATTTTTGACAAAACGCGACAAAATCGCGTGGTCAATTTCAGGATGTTTTCTACGAAGTTTGGAAAGCCCTCCTAAAGGTAATCGACAAACTTCACAATCTGTTAAAGCCCGTGCAGTGTGGTTATAGTTTTCTCCCACGAAACCATCTATACCAAATAAACAACCCGGCACTAGTACTCTCATTATCTGTATTCTGCCATCAGGCAAACTTTTACAAATCTTAATTAAACCCTTTCGTAAGGTATAAACACTTTCGCTGCTATTAGCATTTTGCTTAAAAATAATTTCATCTTCCTCATAGACCATTACAGAGGTTTCAAAACCTTCAAGGCTCTCATTTAATAAATTTTCAGGCAAATCAGAAAAGATACTACGATGACGAACAGGACAGCTTAAGCAATGCCCTTTTGACTTTAGTTGTGGCACAGTTTAGTTCCGTAAAATTTCAGTAGCGCTATTCTAGCAAAGAGCTTTATTTATAACTGCAATTATTATTAAAAATTATTTTTGTTCAGTTTCGGTTAATTCTTTTCATGATATATATGTAGTTATTATAAATATAATGATGTGGAGGCCTCAAATGAGGGCCATTAAAACAACAATACGGGTAGCCCTACTGAAAATAGTTGCTCTAAGTACATTCAGTATTCTAACGTCAAGCGCTGTATTTTCAGAAGATATAACAATTCCATTAGAAAGAACCATAGCCACTCAATCAGTAACCCAGTTAGAAATCATTTCAACCGTTAAAACGTTAATGGCTAAAAGTCGCGTGTTATCTATTAAGAAGCAATCTAGCTACTCGAACCCCGATTGTCATCACGTTAAAGCCTTAAGCCAAAATGGCGAGTTTCAAAATATAAAAATCGGTTGCTATATCCAGAAGTTAGCTCAAAACAATAGCAATAATTAGAAACAACCCCATTCAAGCACCCTATAAATAACGCTTTAACTATTAAGTGACTACCGTATAATACCCTAAAAAAATCAATCTATATTTAGCCACAAATAGTAATGGGGTCTCTATGAGAGCACTGGTTGTTGAAGATGATACGGATATACGCGAACAACTTATTGAATCACTTGAAGAAGTAGGTTATGTCGTCGACGCTGCAGCTGATGGGCCACAAGGTCTGTATTTTGCATTAGAATACCCTATCGACATTGCAATAATTGATTTAGGCCTTCCCGAAGTCAGTGGTTTAGACATTATTAAACAGTTACGCGAGAAAGGTAAAGACTACCCCGTTATTATCTTAACGGCGAGAACTCGTTGGCAAAATCGTGTTGAAGGACTCGAAGCAGGAGCTGATGATTATGTCGATAAACCCTTCCACCATGAAGAGTTACAAGCACGCATGCGTGCTCTGCTACGGCGCACGGGGCGTTGGTCACAATCTGAGTTTTCCTGTGGCCCGATTAAGCTGAATACCTCAGAACAACGTGTTTTAGTTGATGATACTGAAGTTAGCCTAACAGCCTATGAATATAAAGTGATTGAACACTTAATGATGCACGCGGGTGAAGTCATTTCAAAGACAGATTTAACGGAAAGCATGTACGATGATGACTCAGATCGAGACAGTAATGTTATCGAAGTTTTTATCAGACGGCTACGCATGAAGCTTGATCCTGACAGTCTCATCAACCCTATTGAAACCTTACGCGGGCGTGGCTATCGTTTTACGCTTAGCCGCAACACTTCATAAAACCTCACGCAATGAGCCCTTGCCCTTTAATTGTAACTCCTAACACGTGAACTCTTTACGTAGCCGACAGTTTTTAAGTGCATTAGCCATTATCGGCCTAGGTGTGCTACTGCTTGGCGGGCTATTGTACTATGTAACGCAGCATAAAATGATTGAGGATGAAAAAAGCAGCCTGAGTAAAGAAGGCAGTGAACTCATGCGTTTTATTGATTTAAAAAATAAAAAATTCATCATTGACCCCCAATCAAAGAATGAATTTTTAGCCTTTCTATTAAAAAATAAGTTCAGCAAACTAGATAGCAACAAGTTTGCCTACATCCAACAAAATAGTACCAATAATATTGTCTGGCACAGCCAATACCCTTTCGAGGATATTAGCGCAAAGCGTTTTGCAAAAGATAAACGAAATGTATTTACTACCTTCCTGTTGGACATGCCCAATAATGTAGAAGGTGTCGATATTTTAAGCCCTGAAGATGCACAAGGAAGAAACACAGCAAAACTGGATGGCACAAATAATTATATTGTTTTTGCGCGTGGCTTTAGTTACAAACCACAGGGCAATTACCAACTCATCTTAGCCAAGTCTGCCGCGAGTTTAGAGAAAAGTCGAGATGACATACTTAAAAATATTTTCTTATTGTTTGTTATTACCAGTATCCTAGTTCTTATATCTCAACTCGTAAGTAGTTACCTAGTCATCACCCCGATTAAACAGTTTGAAGAAGAGATTCATGAAATAGAATCAGGTGATAAACAGCTTATTAGCAAACGATACCCCACCGAACTATCTGCCGTTAAAAGCGCTGTAAATGCCCTTATAAATGCCGAAAAAGGGCAAAAACAACGCTATCGTGATGCTTTAGATGACCTTGCACATAGTCTTAAAACTCCGTTATCCGTGCTCCAAAATGTAGCAGAAAAAGGCCATGACGAGACCGTATCAACGCAAGTTCAGCGCATGGACGATATTATCGCCTACCAGTTACGGCGTGCTGTTGTCAGCGAACATGGCATTATCATCAAACAAGAAGCCGTTCGCCCCGTTATGTACCGCCTTAAAAACTCTTTACTAAAGGTTTATCACACCAAACCTTTTGAATACGTGGTTAATGTGGACGATGTTGCAAAGTGCCGCATGACTGAAGATGACATGATGGAAGTATTTGGCAACCTTATTAACAATGCCTGTCGTTTTTGTGAAAAAATTGTAGAAATCACCGCCACCCAAAATGGCGATACATTAATCATTGATATTGATGATGATGGCATGGGCTTCCCCGATAAAAACCCCTCAGATTTATTACAACGTGGAATTCGTGCAGATAGTCAATCAGAAGGTCAAGGTATTGGACTAGCAGTAAGCACAGAAATTGTAGAAGCTGTCGGCGGGAAAATTGAGTTATTGATCTCACCCTATATTGGCGCTCGAGTCAGGCTACATTTACCGACATAGATTTCCTTGGTAACTTGCCCCCTCACCGGACAGAGGGAACTTAACCGCCCAGGAATGAAGTAAAATCACATGTTCTAAGAACGTGGTTTTGTTTGCACCCAGGACCCAAACTATATGTACTGACAATGCCAAATAACGTGTGATAGTTTATCTAATAGCTACTTTTCTAAAAAAGGCACTAAATTTTCAAACCATTTTTTAGCAATTTTACTTTCTCCAAGCGTATTCGGATGATAGTTATCATGATTATCCACCAATGGTTCATAGCCCTCATGCTGATCCACTAAAACTATGGGTGATTTTTTAGTGCTTTCAGCCTCAGCCAAAACCTCAATGCGTTCATTAATTGCCCTGGTATCTTTACTCTTCATCGGTATGATTTTGGCAAGCAATATAATAACGGCTGAATTATTTTTTCGCAGTTTATCAATGATGCTTGTCAGCTCTTGTATCGTGCTACCATTACTTTGCCCACGATCAAAATCGTTAGTGCCAGCGTGCAATAATACAATATCAGCTTGATAATCATCCAGCCAATCTTCTAATCTAGAATCCAACTCACCTGCTTCCCAAGCCCAGTGACCCTCATGATCTTGATCAAAGTCTTTTAAATTATCTGTAACTTCGCCATGATACTCAGACTGAGATCCAACAAAATCAATGATATAACCTGCATTTTTTAATAAAAACCACAAATCACGGCGATAGCTGACAAAACCAGAACCGCCCTGAGTTATTGAATCACCCAAGGGCAAGACTTTAACAACAGCCTGAGGAAGCTCTTGCACATTAACCACATTATCTTCCTCATTAGATGAAGAAACATCTGTATTCTCATCTATGAAATTCTTAGATTTATTACTTCCACAAGCAATGAGAAAAACAAACATAAAGATAAAAACACTATTTTTATTAAAGAGCTGACGAAAAGTCATAGTAAACCTCAGGCTTAAAGTAACAAGAACTCAAAGATACAACTAGAAAGAGGGAAAGAACAGTATAAAGAGAATATAAAGGAAGAAATATCAGTGGCGTCCCTACGGAGACTCGAACTCCGGTTACCGCCGTGAAAGGGCGGTGTCCTAGGCCACTAGACGATAGGGACACTGATTTTTTATTTTCTGACAAACTAAAAGCATAAAATGGCGTCCCCACGGGGACTTGAACCCCGGTTACCGCCGTGAAAGGGCGGTGTCCTAACCGCTAGACGATGGGGACACATTCTATATATCTATAGTGTCTTAAGGAAAGACTGATCAAATCACTTAATCAGGTTTTCCCTAATAAGACGCTACTTTATGCTAAATATAGGCTGATTATGATAACCAGCCTATATTATTCTGACAAGTCTTTATCATTCTAAGAGTAGAAAAAAGGCTTTACAGCTTTTTATCTACATTCTTCGTTGATAAAGACTCATCCGAATCTTGCAATGATCTTAGCTCATTGAGCTTATTATCATCATTGGGTGAAAACATCACAGACGTTGCTAAACCTGTAAACATAATCATAAAACCGATTGCCACACTAACCAACAACCGTGTCGCCCAAATATCATTACCACCTTGAAACATTAAACCAAAGCCGAAAACTAATCCAACTATCGCCATGATCAAGCCAATAAAAAAAAGGATTTGGCCAAATTTTGCGACTCTTTTCATAATTTATTAAACCAATACTTATTGAATTAATATAAATAAGTTAATACAAGTCATCAAAATAAACTCTACATCAACATGGTGGAGCTAGGCGGGATCGAACCGCCGACCTCTGCAATGCCATTGCAGCGCTCTCCCAGCTGAGCTATAGCCCCATGCCAAAAGTAGCGCGCATTTTGCGGCAAAGTACAATTTGTGTCAACAAAAATGATCATTAATTTTATTTTTATTTAACCTTTATTAGACCTATTTATCTCATTGCTTAACCCTTTTAGTCAGCTTGCATTCAGTTACAAAAAGGTATTCTTAGCGATAATTATTAATCCGTTTATTGGATTAAAATTAATATCATCTGTCTTATTTGAGCAAAGGGGATGACGCTAACCTTGGGGAAAGGTTGGCTTCATAGGTACGACAGTGAGTTAACCACAGGGACTTGTTTAAAACTCTAATGAATCAATTAATGTTTAACCTTATAAAACTAATAACAAGTGGACATCATTTATCGCTCCCACTTCTATTACTATCATCACTATTAGTCACTTCCGCTTTTGCGGGCCCCAATACACGGTCACCGCTTGGCATTAACAGTAACGAAGTAATGGATGATGATGCCAGCATTCCTTTTATCAATGTGTTTAAAAACTCAATCCCATTTGAAGAAGCACGCCCTTGGCTTACTAAAGGTAAAGTTGAATATGATAAGGATGGCTGGCCAAAAAAGTTAAATGGTGGACAAGCAGGCACACGTTTTTTATATAAACTGCCTAAAAATACTGTTCCTGAAGGTCAGTACACTGTTTTATATGACGGAGAAGGCATCATGACCTACAGTGATGATGCTAAATTAGTACATCGAGAAGCAGGCAAAGATGTTATTAAGATTACCGCGGGAAAGGATAATGAATTTCGTGTTAAATTAATTATTAAACACAGTAACCCTGATAACTACCTGAGAAACATCCGTGTACTACTACCAGGCGGCATATGCTCAACCGATCCTTTTAAGCGAGTAAACAGCCAACGACAGTGCCGCAGTGGTCGGTTTATGTCATTTGAAAAACACCATGCTAAACTGATTTTCAACCCCGACTATTTAAATTACATGAAGGACTTTAAAGTCATACGTTTCATGAATATGTCTGGCATTACGCGGAACCCGCTAAAATCATGGGATAAACGCCCTAAAGTAAATAACGCAACATGGGCAGGAAAACAAGGTGTCCGTGGTGCACCGTTAGAAATTATGGTTGCACTGGCTAATAAATTAAATGCCGACCCTTGGTTCAACTTGCCACATCGTGCTGATAATAACTTTATGCGCCAATACGCGTTATATATAAAAAACAACTTAAAGCCAGGATTAAAAGCCTATATTGAGTACACCAACGAGGCTTGGAACACAATTTTCACCCAAGCACATTATATGAAAGACATGGGTGAGCGAATGAATTTGGACGAGGACCGCGACAAAGGTGGTTATAAGTTCTTCTCCTTACGCTCAGTTCAAATGTTTGATATTTTTGAACAAACCTTTGGTGGTACCCAGCGCTTAGTGCGTGTAATGGGCAGTTGGACGGGTTGGACACGCATGTCTGAAATGCTACTATCTTACCGTAATGCATATAAAAAGACCGATGCAATGGCTGTTGCGCCCTACTTCTTCCCCAGTTACGCAGCCTCTAAAAAAGCCAAATCAGTCAATCAACTGTTTAAGTTAATGTATGATCCTAAGGAAAGGTATTCCATCCCTAAAGTCTTAGGTTATATTTATAAAAATTCATTAATCGCAGAAAAATTTGGTGTCGACATGATTGCCTACGAAGGCGGCCAACATCTTGTCGACTGGAAAAGTCGTAATACCACCTCACACCCGACTGCTCTAATGATAAAAGCCAATAAAGATTGGCGTATGGCAAAAGCGTACAGTATTTTTATGCGCGGCTGGAAAGACAACGGCGGTAAAATGTTTGTACAATTTTCAGCACCACGTACCTATCAATGGTTTGGAAGCTGGGGCACCAAGGAATATATTGCCCAACCTATTTCCAAAGCACCAAAGCACCGTGCCTTAATGCAATTTAATCGTCAGCACCCTTGCTGGTGGCGCGGTTGTACTTCTGCCCAAGTAGCACGCCTACAAAAACCTGCGATTAATCCCTCTGCGGGAGTTTATGCCTTAGTAAAGTCAAAGCCGCGGAAAAAACCTAAAAAGACCTTTGCCGACCTGAAAAAGAGCGAAGCTAAAGAACGCATAGCAAAAGCAAATAAAAATCGTACAACTATTGGCATTGCTGTGCCCAAGACTAAAGAAACGGTTGTCGTTGCCAAAGTTGCCACCAAAAAAGCTAAGACTAAAAAATCAACCATCATCAAACCAAAACCCGCTACTGTTATTGCTAATAACACCAAAACCACACCGGTCTGGGGAAGCTTGCCTGTAGCATCAACAACGTCAAACGAGAGCACAAATAAACGCAAGCCTACTGTGACGAATCGCCCTACAAGCATTGCAAAAGCAAGCAAATCTACTGTGAAATTTGATGCCACCGTTCGCCGCTATAACGGCCGTGGCCGCATGTGGTCTAATAAAGATTCTATGCGTCTTAAAAATATTGTCGCAGGTAAAATCAATGGCGGAAGTGACCTATCAGCCGTTTGGCAAACACATTGGGATAATAAATACTTACACGTCCGTGTGGATGCGATTGATGATAAATTTGTCCGAGATTCACGCACACCTTGGAGTGATGATTCTATCGAAATATATATTGATGCCGATGGGAGCCGGGGCACAAAGTTCGATGGTAAAAACGACTATCACCTCATCTATCGCTGGAAAGACAGAAATGTAGGCCTAAGCAAAAGCTCACCTCGAAGAGGACGTTTAGGTATTAAACAAACCATGACTCGCTCTGACCGTGGCTATACTTTAGAGACTTCAATACCTTGGAGCACTTTAGGAGTTCGACCTAAAGCGGGCCAAGCGATTGGTATTGACATTCAAATTAATGATGATGACAGTGGCAACGGTCGTGATGGTAAGTTAGCATGGCATGCCAAAAATGATAGCTCATGGAAAAACCCACAGACTTTTGGACGCTTGGTTCTTGGCATATAATACACAGCTCTAATCACAGCTAATAACTTCTGGAACAAAAATGCGTAAATACAAAGGCTTAATAATAATTTTACTCATCGTAGGTTTTGCAATCGCATTCCCTTACCTTTATAAGCGCTACCAAGCGCATCAAAACTTTAATGTACCCGCGGGCACACCACCCACACCGACACAATTAAAAGAAATTGCCAAAACCAAACAGAAAGCCTCTCCCAAAAAAAACAGTAAAAGCAAAGCTATTTTGGGGCTTAATACCGCCGATGTGCGCGAAGACACCTCTAGCGTACAGTTTTTAAACCTCTTTAAGTCAGCCATTCCCTTTCAAGAAACTATTCCTTGGGGAACCAGCAAAGAGGTTGAATTTGATAATAATGGCTGGCCAACAAAGCTCAATGGCGGTAAAGCTGGCACCAAATTTCTCAACCGATTACCCGAAGGAACCGTAGAAGATGGGTTTTTCACCGTACTCTATGACGGCGAAGGTGAGATTTTTTACGGTAACGATGCACGGCTTATCGTACATCGCCCAAACAAAGATGTAATTGAAATCAAAGCGGGCAAAGATGGCATCTTAAATGCTTCTTTATTTATCCAAAAAACTACCGCTGATAACTATATTCGCAATATTCGAATTCTCCCTGAAGGCGGTATTTGTGAAGGCGCTCCTGATATTCGTGTTAAACAAGCTAATCAATGTGGTACAAAGAAATTTCTTTCATTTGAGGAATATCACCAGCCGTTAGGCGATGATAAGGAAGCCAATAAACAGAGCCTAGTTTTCAACCCAGATTATTTGCATTTCATGAAAGACTTCCAAGTACTCCGTTTTATGAATATGTCTGGCATGACTCGCAACCCTGTTGTTGATTGGTCTAACCGCAATACACAAGATAAAGCCACATGGGGTGGTAAATACGGCTCACGTGGCGCACCTGTTGAGCTTATGGTGGCACTTGCTAACCGAGTAAAAGCTGACCCTTGGTTCTCGATGCCATATAAAGCAAGCGATGATTATATCCGGCAGTTTGCAGAATATGTTCATCAGCACCTTGACCCTGATTTAAAAGCTTATATTGAATACAGCAATGAGGTCTGGAACCCTATTTTCATCCATCAAGATTACGCCATTGAACAAGGTCAAAAGGCTAATTTAGATGAAAACCGAGTCACAGCCGGATACAAATGGTATTCACGTCGCAGTGTTGAAACATTTAAAATTTGGGAGCAAGTCTTTGGCGGACAGGAGAGACTAATACGGACAATCGGCAGCTGGGCAAGCAACCAAAATATGTCTAGTCTAATACTTTCTTTTGAAAATGCTTTTCAATACACCGATGCTATCGCCATTGGACCATATGTTTCTGCCCACCCAAAAGAACTACGCAAAGCAAAAAACGTCGATGATGTGTTCAAACTGATGATGGATAAAACCTCAAAATGGGGGATGCGCTCGATCATCTCTTATATCCAAAAACAAGCCAAAGTAGCAAATTCGTATGGAGTTGATTTAGTCGCCTACGAAGGCGGGCAACATCTCGTAGACTGGGACACTCGCAAGGTTGACGATGACCCGAACCCCCTGCTTTACGCCGCCAATCGAGACCCACGTATGGGTGTGATTTATGATGAACTATTACGTGAATGGCGGCGTGCTGGTGGCAAACTCTTTGTTGCCTTCAGTGCGCCAAGAATTTACAGCTGGTACGGTAGCTGGGGAATTAAAGAACACATCCGCCAACCACGCTCAGAAGCACCAAAATACGATGCTCTATTGCGTTTTTTAGATGATACCTTGCACCCTAAAGAAACAACCAATACAGCCACCCTTACCGCACCAAAGCCAAAGTCAGCCATTGCCGTATCCTATGCCAAAGCTCCCTACCAAATTTGGGACACCAGTAAGCAACGAGCGATTCAATCACAATCAAACAATACTAACCTCAGTGATATTAGCGCCAATTGGCAAGCGAATTGGGATTCTAAACACCTGTACTTTAGCATTGCAGTTAACGATGAAAGTATTGCCAAAGGAGATGAAATTGTTCTCACCTTAGATGCGAGCAAACAACAATCAAAATCGAATAATTCAAAAGCCGATAAAACCGCTGAGGATAATATTGAGAATACTAATAAAACGAACTGGGTGAAAACATTTACTTTCACCCCTTTTGATAGCCTTGGCTCATTGACACACTTCACCAAAACTGATTCAGGCTACGTATTCAATGTTGCCATTCCATGGTCAGCAATACCCTACTTCGCCCAACACAACGTAAAAACGAGTGATAAGCTTCAACTTAACATTAAAATCACGGATGTTGATGAAAATGAAAAAGGCAGCCAAAGTATTTATTTATTGAACGCTAACCAGACATTACCAGAAATTCAATTTAAGCATCGCATGAACTAAGTGGACTAGTTTCATGAATATGCCAAAATTTACTTGTTTACGTATTTTTTTTCGCGCCTTTCGTTGACTTTTTTCTCAATGCTTTGCACGACTCGGATACTAAGTAAAAATGACTAAAAAACCGCTGCTTTTCGTTGAAAAATTTGCTAATAACTCGTTATTAGCTTCATTTTCCGCCTCGATCAGTGAAATTCAGCCGCTTTTTCTTTCGCCACCGATTCATGCAAAGGCCTCATATTAAATGTACTATAATTTATTCAAGCATGGCACCGATTTAACCAACTAGGAAAACTTATGAAATACGGATATACCATAATCTATGTTGAGGACGTATTAACAATACTCTCATTTTACGAAAAAGCCTTTGGCTTCGAACGAGGCATGGTTTATGAAGAGGCAGGGGTAGTTGATTATGCCGAGCTTAAATCAGGGGAAACAACATTAGGGTTCGCATCACATGCAACTTTAGGTGAAATGAACTTTGCAGGAAAGTACCAAAAGATCACCCGTGACGGCAACCCTGTCGGGCTTGAGTTAGTATTTGTAGACGATAATGTTGAACAAGCAACAGCTCATGCTGTAGAAAACGGCGCCGAATTAATAGCCCCCGCAACTGAAAAGCCTTGGGGACAAATCGTCAGCTATGTACGATCAATAGAAGGGACACTAATAGAAATATGTTCGCCTATGCAATAAGCGTTATAAAAACTTATCCCAACCACATAGAGTGCTAATTTCTCCCCACAGAAA
Organism: Thiotrichaceae bacterium; assembly: GCA_026989335.1. Lineage (GTDB taxonomy): Bacteria > Pseudomonadota > Gammaproteobacteria > Thiotrichales > Thiotrichaceae > Cocleimonas. The sequence goes on along the minus strand of JALSJN010000033.1, from coordinate 1,031 downwards.
CAACCGCGTCAGAACCCACCTCTTGCTCACCTTTAAATACTTTTAACATGCCATAAGTCGCTGAGCTTATGCCGATGCTATTAACTTTGAGTTGATATTTAAAATCACCGTTGTGAAACACATAACTTTGATTCCTACCACTACCATCCACCTGAAGCTGACCGTTAAATAATACTAAATCTGGCTTCTGAGAGGTTTTTTTATTTTTAGCCCATGATGTATAACGAAGCTGCCCATTTTTAAGCTCATCAACTCGAATATGAAAACGCTTGGTTTGCCAATCAAGCACTGACTTAGCGTATTGAGAAACACTACGGTGTAATGCTCGACGGCCCTTAGCGCGTAATCGGTTACTCACCATAAGCTCTGTGTGAGATTGGTAATTTATTGCACTAATCTGCCCGTCGTAATTAATCCAAACATCCCCATCACCCAGCATAATTCCGCGCCAGCCAACTTCATCCCAATCTTTTTGAGGTTTTGAATTAACAATAGTGCTAAGTAAATGCTGATCGAAAACATCATTAAACCGCTGGATAAATTCTTTTTCATTTTTAATTGCAGGTAACGGCGCTTCACGTTCTAATGGATAAGAAACAAGCTTAGCAATATCATTAATGTTTTTTCCTTTGAATGCCTGCAGAACTTTTTTTACTAATGGCTCATTTTTAGGTTGAAGTGCAAATACACTGCTATTTGCTAAAGAAAGAATAATCCCTGATAGCAACGTAAGCTGAATGATTTTTTTATATAGTTGCATAATGTATCCCCTTACATTATTTAAGATACCAACACTTTAGCATAAAACTATAATAATTAAAATCAGTAAGATAGCTGTCATAATAATGAGTCTGCTTTAACAATTATAAAGCTTTTTTTAAAACCTAATAAAAATAACTGGTATCTTAAGGAATGACTGATCAAGCCACTAATTTTAAGAATATTAGTTTTCAGATCAATTTTTAAAAAATCACACATAATGTGTCCTGTTTCTATCTATTTTTATATTTTCTTACCCATCAAACCGCCTT
>JALSJN010000032.1 GCA_026989335.1 Thiotrichaceae bacterium | reverse complement strand
CCCCCCCGCGACCTTGTAAACGGGAAGCGACCTTGTAAACGGGAAAATACTAGTGATAACCGGCTGGCCCTTTAAGCTTTACATCAGTGATAGCGCCCAAAAAGAATTTTCGCTTTTGAAAAATATAGAATAATTAAAATATTATTGATAAGGTATTCGTATGAACCTAAGTAAGGTGCTTCGAGTTCAAACAGGTTTCAAATAAATAGGTGAAAAAGCTTCGGCTTGTACCATATCAATAACTTTGAGTTTGAGTAATTCAAGTACCGCCATAAGCGTAACAACAACACCTAAACGTCCTTCTTTCAAACTGAATAGCTGGCTAAACTCTACAAACTCATCGCCTTTAAGTTGTGATAAAACGCTGGTCATTTTTTCTCGAATGGAGATTTCCTCACGATCAATATTGTGATGCCTTTTCATGTCGGTGCGTTTAAGTATGGCTTGAAAGGCTAGCAATAGTTCCTTCATATCGACTTCAGGTTCTGGCTTTTCTTTATTCTCACGAATGACAGCGACCTCGACGGGAAATTGATCACGCCCTAAATGCGGCATTTCATCAATTTCAGTGGCGGCTTGTTTAAAGCGTTCATATTCTTGTAAGCGTTTAATCAGTTCGGCTCGCGGATCTTCTTCGTCTTCAATCTCCTCATGGCGTGGCAACAACATGCGTGATTTTATTTCTGCCAGCATCGCCGCCATCACTAGATATTCTGCGGCAAGATCAAGGTTGATATTACGCATGAGTTCAACGTATTCCATATACTGTGTGGTGATCTCAGCAATGGGTATATCTAAAATATCAAGGTTTTGCCGACGGATTAGATAAAGCAATAAATCAAGTGGGCCTTCGAAGGTCTCATCGAGAAAAACTTCCAAGGCATTGGGTGGAATATAAAGGTCTTCGGGCGGGGATGAGATTTCCTCCCCATGTACGATGGCGAATGGTAGTTCGCGCTGTAGGGGTGTTTGCTCTTTTGCTTTCACGGATTAAACCCTAAAAAGTTGTCTACAAATGGCGCGAAAAGAATAACAAAATAAACGCTATTTTCGAGACTCTTGTGATTTAGTGGATATAGTTTTTTTACGAGTCGGCGCTAAACAAAGCGCATCGCTTCAGTCACGTCGTCAAGTGTTTCACGCGCTACTTCTCTTGCTGCTTCACTGCCCTCATCAATTATGGCTCGTACCGCAGAACGGTCATTTTCAAAATCTTTGGCACGTTCATGTATCGGCGCAAGTTCTGCTTGAATTGCATCTATCAAAGGTTTTTTGCATTCTAAACAGCCAAACGATGCAGCGCGGCAGCCTTCATTTGCCCACAGTAACCGGTCATTATCCGAGTACACTTTATGCAATTCAAATACGGGACATTTTTCTGGGTCACCGGGGTCAGCTAAACGGACACGTGCGGGGTCGGTAGGCATGGTGCGAATCTTTTTATCAAGTGCATCGGGGTGTTCACGTAGTGCTATGGTATTACCATAGGATTTGGACATTTTTTGACCATCTAATCCGGGCATTTTTGAGGCTTTAGTTAGCTTTGCTTCAGGTTCTGGAAGGATAATTTTACCCATGCCTTCTAGGTAGCCAAGCAGTCTTTCTCGATCACCCAGTGAGATATTCTGCTGTGATTCGAGCATCGCTTGACCAATTTCAAGTGCTTCATCATCGCCTTGTTCTTGATAGCGTTTTCTTAAATCTCGATAAAGCTTGGAATCCTTTTTGCTCATTTTCTTCACGGCTGTTTCAGCACGTTCTTCAAAATCGGATTCGCGTCCGTAGATATGATTAAAACGGCGTGCTACTTCACGGGTTAACTCGATATGCGCAACCTGATCTTCACCGACAGGAACCATATCTGCCTTATAAAGCAAAATATCTGCTGATTGTAATAATGGGTAACCTAAAAATCCGTAGGTGGCTAAATCTTTCTCGCGCAATTTCTCTTGCTGATCTTTGTAAGTGGGTACACGCTCTAACCAACTCAGTGGGGTTATCATTGAAAGAAGAAGATGTAACTCAGCATGCTCTGGCACTTGTGACTGTAAAAAGATGGTTGCAGAGCTAGGGCTAATTCCTGCTGCTAACCAGTCTATCACCATGTCTTCTACGTGCTTTGGGGTTTGGCTTGGATCATCATAATGGGTGGTGAGCGCGTGCCAATCTGCCACAAAAAAGAAGCATTCGTAATTGAGCTGCATATCAACCCAGTTTTTTAATACACCGTGATAATGACCAAGGTGGAGTTTGCCCGTCGGGCGCATGCCTGATACGACGCGCTGATTTTGTGGAATAGTTACTGACATAGTTTTTAAAAGATTTAATTTAAAGAGTTGGTAAAGGTTTGATTGGTTTGGTTAAATCAAAAGAAAAGTGAGTTAAGTGTCTTCATGAAAAAGCTAATAATGGGGTTCATGACAGTACCTAAGATACCAAAATAAAGTAGTCCTACCACAATGAAGAATCCATATGGTTCTATTTTATCCATCATTAGTGCCGCAGATTTCGGTAAAAAGCCTGATAATACTTTACTACCATCGAGTGGCGGAATAGGAAACAAATTGAATACGAATAAAACGAGATTGATAATAATTCCCGCTTGCCCCATTGCCATTAAGCCTTTTGCGATATTAATATCCGACACTAAAAGACTAACAATTTTTAGAAAAATCACCCAGAAAATTGCCATGGCTACATTGGCGAGTGGCCCAGCCATAGCGACAATCGCCATATCTTTACGTGGGTTGTTTAGGTTGTTCATATTAACCGGTACGGGTTTTGCCCAGCCGAATGCGAAGCCTGAGACTAACACCATCACTAAGGGTACGACGATGGTGCCAATGGGGTCGATATGTTTTATTGGATTTAAACTCAAACGCCCCAGTATTTTTGCAGTGCTATCCCCGAGTTTGCTGGCTACCCAGCCGTGTGCGACCTCATGCAAGGTAATAGCAAAAAGTACAGGCAATGCCCAGACCGCAGCGGTGTAGATTATTTTTTCTATGTCAAAGTCCATTTATTTCTCTTCTTGTGTTTTTTAAAAACGAAACCTAAAACTTAGTGCTGTTTTAACCAATCAGTTTCACCCAAACCTTGGCGTAATATCTCAGGTGTGCCATCCACAAGGTTGACTACGGTGGTTGGTTCATGCCCGCTGTAACCGCCGTCAATTATCAAATCCACCATATTTTCAAGTGTTACTCGAATTTCATGTGGATCTGTCATAGGCAAATCTTCATTGGGTAAGATTAAGGTACTCGACATCAGTGGCTGGCCTAATTCTTCTAAGAGTGCCGTACATACAGCGTTATCAGGTACCCGCACCCCAATAGTTTTACGCTTCGGATTCTGCAAACGTTTGGGTACATCGCGGCTTGCTTGTAGAATAAAGGTGTACGGGCCAGGCGTGAGTGCTTTCATCAAGCGGTAATTAATATTATCTACCACCGCATACTGGGCAATTTCTGATAGATCACTACACACTAAGGTGAAGTTGTGTTCTTTATTAAGCTGTCGAATTAATCGGATTTTATCGACCGCTTTTTTATCATCTAAATGACAGCCAATAGCATAGCTGGAATCGGTAGGGTAGATAACAACACCACCTTTATTGATAATTTCAACCGCCTGCTGGATAAGCCTCTTTTGCGGGTTATCAGGGTGTATTTCAAAATATTGACTCATAGAACTATTAACTAAAGCAGCTAAGCTGTAAAATGCGCTATTCTACAGCAGACAGAGATTAATTTCCTATGAAGTTTTTGTTCGATTTTTTGCCCATTGTTATCTTTTTTATTGCCTATAAGTTCTTTGGTGATTTACCGCCTGCCTTAATTGACTTAGGCAATCAAATTCCCGGTGTTGATCTAGAGCAAAGCAATCCGAAACACGCTATTATATTTGCAACATTGGTGATTATCATTGCCACTATTTTACAAAATATATTACATTGGGTCACTTATAAAAAGCTTGAGAAAATGCACTTGATTTCGCTGGGTATTTTAATTGTGTTTGGCGGTATTACGGTTGTTTCACGCGACCCTGATTTCATCAAATGGAAAGTCAGTATTTTTAATTGGTTCTTTGCCTCGGTATTACTGGGTAGCTTATTTCTCGGTAAAAAAACCTTAATCGAACGGATGATGTCGCATGCCGTAAGCGTGCCCAAAAATATTTGGCGGGTACTAACCTATATTTGGGGAGCATTTTTTATTTTTATCGGTATCCTTAATTATATCGTGGCATTTCATTTTGCTGGGGTCGATGATGAAAACTGGGTCAACTTTAAACTATTTGGCATTCTCGGTTTAACCCTTGCTTTTATGATCGCACAAGGTATTTATTTAGCTAAACATGCCACGCCTGTTGAAAAAGATAAAACAGCATAAGGAGAATACTTTGTTATACGCAATCATTGCAGAAGATATTGAAAACAGCTTAGAAAAACGATTATCTGCGCGCCCAGATCATTTAGCGCGTTTACAAATTTTAGTGGATGCAGGGCGTATTATTATCGCAGGGCCTCATCCAGCCATTGACAATAAGGACCCGGGAACTAATGGCTTCACAGGGAGTCTGATTGTGGCAGAATTTGATACGCTAGATACCGCTAAATTATGGGCGGATGAAGATCCGTATGTAAAAGCAGGCGTTTATAAAAATGTTACAGTAAAACCCTTTAAAAAAGTTTTTCCGTAACTATACTTTATTAATACAATTTAATTTACTACCTCAAAAGGGAAAGAAAATAATGTTAAACAAGAAAATATTAACTGCTTCAATCGTCAGTTTAATGCTTGGAGCGACGGCTGTTTACGCAGACGGTCACATGAAAAAAGAAGCGACAGTTGGTGCAAACGCGACAGAAGTAGCAGATACCGTTATCGCAACAGTAAATGGCGATAAAATCATGAAAAGTACCCTAGATGGTTACATGGATATCTTGAAAAAATCAGGCAGAGCGGATCAACAAGCTGCTATTGATGATTTAGTCGCGACTGAAATTGCACTGCAAGCAGCAAAGAAAACTGATATTTTAGACCGCCCTACTTCTAAAAAAGCAATTGCCGACTTTACCCGTAACGTTTTGTTGAAAACGTGGACAAAAGAGAAAGTTGAATCTTTTGATATTACGGATGAGGAAATCAAAAAAGCCTACGATGAGCGAGTGACAAAACTAGCCACACAAGAATTTAATGCACGTCATATTTTAGTGAAAGAGGAAGATGCAGCAAAAGCAATTATTAAAGAGCTTGAAGATGGAGCAGACTTTGAGAAGCTGGCTAAAGAGAAATCAACAGGACCTTCAGGTTCAAACGGTGGATCATTAGGTTGGTTTAAAGCACAAACTATGGTACCTGCTTTTGCTGATGCACTAAAAACCATGAAAAAAGGTGATATTTCTAAAACACCAGTAAAGACTCAGTTTGGTTACCACATCATAAAGTTAGAAGACAGCCGAAATGCAAAACTGCCAGAGCTAGATACCTTAAAGCCACAGTTGCAGCGTGTAATCTCACAAAAGAAAATGTTGGCATACATGGAAGAGCTTAAGAAGACTGCCAATGTAAAAATCACACTGCCAGAGCCAGTGAAAGCGGTTGAGCCTGCTGCTAAAGCAGAAAAAGTTGAAGAGTCAAAAGATGCAACGACTACTACAACAGAAAAAGCGGAAGACACAAAAACAGAAGATAAAAAATAAATGTCATCAGAGACCTTATTATCTAACTTGTCTCAATCAGCATCTAACTTTGGGCTAATCAAAGTCCATGGTGAGGATGCTGAATCCTTTTTACAGAATCAGCTGACCAATGAAGTCTCAAATGTCACTGAAACATCCCATCAAATTACCGCATGGTGCTCTCCTAAAGGGCGTATTATCGCCACATTCAGGCTGTTTAAGCGCGATGGTGCGTTTTACTTATCTTTATCAGAAGACTTGCTTGAGCATGTTTTAAAAAAGCTCAGTATGTATGTAATGATGTCTAAGGTAACGCTGGAAGATGTTACCGAGTCTTTTGTGCATTTAGGTGTTTCTGGTGTTATTAATCAAGATTTAACAAATTTACTAGGTGATGACTTACCTAGCGAAGCCGATAGCACCACAACCATCAACGGTTTAACCGTATTAAAGCTTGCTGATACCGTATCTCGTTACGAGATTTTTGCTGATGCGGAAAGCAGTAAAGTTTTAATAAAAAGTATTACAGCGGCTCCTGACAATCATTGGCAATATTTGAATATTGTTGCAGGAATCCCAAACATTGACCAAGCAAGTTCAGAAGCGTGGATTCCGCAGATGGTTAACTTTATTCAAGTTAACGGTGTTGATTTCAAAAAAGGCTGTTACCCCGGCCAAGAAATTGTCGCTCGGCTTAATTATCTGGGTAAAACTAAGCGTCGTATGTATCGTTTATTGATAGACACCGATCAGTTGCCCGCGGTAAATGATTCGATTACCTCTGCTAATGATAAAGCTGCAGGGAAAATTCTTAATACTGCAATAAACCAAGATGGTAAGATCGAAGCACTGGCTGTGATGAAAATAGCAGAAGCTGAAACTGAGCTAAAACTCATGGGTAATGAAGCACCTATTACATTGCTTGATTTGCCCTATACTGTCGACGACAGTTAGCTATAGTATTTACAACAGCAAACACCTGTGACAGAACCTAGCCAGCATATTCTTCTTATTCACGGGATTTTAATGAATCCAATTGAGATGCGCTACCTAGGTAGTCAGCTCGAAAAATCAGGCTTTAAGGTTCATTACATTTTCTACCAATCAGTGCTTAAAACAGCGGCTGAAAATGCCCCAGCTATTCACCAAAAAATTCAATCTCTTAATCTCCCTAATTTGCATATTGTAGGCCATAGTTTAGGTGGCATTATCACTATGCACTTATTAAATCAGTTTGATGAAATTCCAGACGGACGTGTTGTAATGCTAGGATCGCCAGTAAACGGAAGTTGGATTGCTCAAAAAGTGCAAGATTGGCCTGTCATTTCACCATTATTAGCTAATAGTATGCCTAGCGCTTTATCAGGTGAAGATATTCCAGCGTGGGAAAATCAACGCGACTGGGGCATGATTGCTGGTTCGAAAAATTCAGGGCTAGGTCTATTAACTGGTGGTTTACCAGAAGACGGTGATGGAACGGTGCTAATTGAAGAAACCAAACACCTCAAACAAACGGCACATGTGATCGTGAATAACTCACATACGGGTTTGTTGTTTTCTAAACAGGTTGTAAAACTCACCGCGCATTTTTTACAGACAGGTTCATTTACAATAAAGTAGGTAAATCGGGACCTTTGCACGACTCGGATGACGCGTAAAAATGGCCGATATCCCGCTGCTTTTCCTTGAAAAATTTGCTAATAACTCATTATTAGCTTCACTTTCCACCTCAATCAGTGCCTCCCCGATTTTTCTTTCGCCACCGAGTCGTGCAAAGCTCTCAAGCCATATTTGACTGCTAATTAGATTTTAATAAATCATATTCTTGTTTGTAAACCCGCGACTTAACATTGAATGCACCCAATAAAGAATGCGATAAATTATCGTGTGAAATATTTTTAGATGTTTGCTGCTGTTTAAGTTGCTCAACATTAAGTGATTGGGCGCTAATGTAATCATCGGACAACCAAATCAACATGGGCACATGTGTTTGAGCAGAAGGCGCTAGAAAGTACGGTAAGCCGTGTAAGTAAACACCGTTTTCGCCCAATGATTCACCATGATCAGAGGCATAAAGCATAAAACTTTGGCTGTCTTGTTGTGCTTTTAAAAACGCAATAGTTTGGCTTAAAACATAATCGGTATATAAGATGGTATTGTCGTAGGCATTGATATTTTCTGTATCGGTGCACGATTGTGGCGTGGCTTTTTTACAAGCTGGCTCAAATTGAGAAAACTCGTCAGGATAGCGTTTGTAGTATTTAGGGCCGTGGCTACCGAGTGTGTGTAGTACAAACAAAATATCTTTATTATTATTGTTTTCTTTGAGTAAAGCGTCCATCTTTCCAATTAAAGCCTCATCAAACACTTCTCCCTCAGAATAATAGGCGGATTTCTCATCTGGATTTTTGCGTAGATTAATCTCACCGATACGCTCACATACGCCTTTGCAGCTAGAGTTATTATCCAACCAAATAACTTCTACGCCAGCTTTAACTAACACATCAAGGCTATTGCTTTGTAGGGCTGCCTTGCTGGGTGAATAGTCTTCACGATTTAAAAATGAGAACATACAGGGGACTGAAAATGCGGTCGATGTTCCACAAGAACTAACATTTTGATAATTAATGATGGCTTCATTTTTAAGTTTCGGATTTGTTTCGCGAGAATACCCATTTAACGAAAAATGATCGCCTCGTGCCGTTTCACCCACCACCATAATACCCACTGTACGTTGCTTGCTAACTTTTTGTTGTTTAGCATCTTTACCTAGCACAGTAAGCGGCACTTTTATTTTTGCTCGCTCGCTACGAATGTATCCCTTGATAGAATCAATAGCATACAATGGCGTAATATAAACCCTTAAATCTCTATTTTCTCGTGAAAAATAGGTCGTGTATTTGAAGTTCATCATAACTAAAGCAACAACCACAGCCGCTACACCCAAGAAGGCCGCAATGCGCCTAAAGGACTCTTTAAAGAAAGGTTTAAATGAGACCTTTGCGAATAAAACTAAAATACTAGGTAATACTCCATAGATCAAAACATGCTTAATCAGGGGAGGAGATAATAATTCAGTCGCTTCTTGTTTGTTATTATCCTTAATTGTTTCAACAACATTACGCACCATATCAACATCAAAAATAACGCCTAATTGCTGGCTAAAATAACTCAGTGAAGCTGACACTAACAATAAAAATATCATCACTGGCTTGAGTAAATAACGTACCCCGAAAATCAATTGGATTAACACCAGAATAAGAAAAATAATTGAAAATAAGGTAATGGCATATCCGCCACCTTGAAGTGTTAACAAGTCTAAACGATCGGTTAATTTGAAAAATAAAACTTGGTTACCTGCCACTGTTATAAACAGTGCCACTAATAAAATGAGCTTAATTGATGAAACTGAAAATCGAGGCATTAATATCTTCTTATGATTTTTTAGAAAGAGCGATTTTAACCGCTTTATTTAGTTGTGACTAGCATATTAAAAACCAGCACAATTTGTTATTCTAGCGACCTTGCTTTAACGTTGTGTAACTTATGAAACCCGTATTCGCTCTAGTCGGTCGCCCAAATGTGGGTAAATCGACCTTATTTAATCGCTTAACAAAATCGCGTGATGCGCTGGTGGCTGACTTTCCTGGGTTAACCCGTGACCGAAAATATGGCCAAGGGGTGCTAGGTGCGGATGATGAATATAACGAAGAAGGCAGAAGCTATCTTGTAATTGACACAGGAGGGTTAAGTGGTGGTGACGCAGGTATTGATGAATACATGGCGAATCAAACATGGTTGGCGGTGGATGAGGCTAACACGGTACTGTTTATCGTCGATGGTCGCGAGGGTTTAACGTCTGCCGACCATTTGGTTGCAGATCGATTACGCAAAGCCGGAAAGTCGGTATTTTTAGTCGTCAATAAAACCGATACGGTCGACCCAGAGCAAGCTAAAGCAGATTTTTATCAACTGGGCTTTAAAGACGTATTTGCGATTGCAGCGGCACATGGCCGTGGCGTGACCCAAATGATTAGCGCTTTATTAAAGACCTTTCCCGAAGGTGAAGATGAGGAAGATGAAGTCCCTATTGAATACAAAGACAGTATTCGCATCGCCTTTGTCGGCCGCCCAAATGTGGGTAAATCAACCTTAATCAATCGTATTATGGGTGAAGAACGGGTAGTCGCTTTTGATAAACCCGGCACCACACGCGACAGTATTTACGTGCCTTTTGAGCGTGATGGTCAAAAATATACCTTAATAGATACCGCCGGTGTTCGCCGTCGGGCCAAGGTAAAAGAGGCGATAGAGACCTTTAGTATTATCAAAACGCTCTCAGCGATTGAAAACTCCCACGTTGTTATCATGATTTTGGATGCCCACGAAAGCATCACCGATCAAGATGCGCATTTGCTTGGCTTAGTGTTAGATGCAGGTCGATCCTTAGTGCTCGCCATCAACAAATGGGATGGCATGAGCAAATACGAAAGGGATCGCATTAAGGTTCAGCTTGAAGTAAAGCTGCCCTTTTTAGACTTTGCCGATAAGCATTTCATTTCTGCACTGCACGGAACAGGCGTAGGGCATTTGTATAAATCCGTGCATGAAGCGTACGACTCAGCCATGCTGGATGTATCAACCTCGCGCATGACGCGTATGCTACAAACAGCAACCAGTGCGCACCAATTACCTGTCGTAGCCGCAAGTCGAATCAAACTCCGTTACGCCCACCAAGGTGGCAATAATCCATTTACCGTGATTATTCATGGCAACCAAACCAAGCGTATTCCAGGGAGTTATAAACGTTATTTGATGAATTATTTTCGTGACACATTAAAATTAAAGGGCACGCAAGTACGCATTCAATTTAAAACAGGCGACAACCCGTTTGAAGGCAAAGGCGATAAACGTGCAAAATTATCACCCTCGCAAATGTATCGGAAAAAGAAAAAGAATCCGCATAAGGTGTCTGATAAACTGAGTAAAAAAAGAAAGTAGAGGTACTTTTAGCAGCATCTAACAAATTATTAAATATCGTTTAAATATAGATATTTTAAAAAATCAAATTGATTAGATAAGGAATAACGTATGAATCTTATTTTCAGAATGCTAACGTTGTTAATAGCCTCATACTTTAAACCAAAGCTTCCTATTATAAAGCCTGTTAATTCGTTAAATTTGCGAGTACTTCCTAACGATATTGATATCAATATGCATATGAATAATGGTCGTTACCTGACTATTTGTGACTTAACTCGACTTGATATGTTTATTCGCTCTGGGCTCGCTAAAACAATGTTTAAAAATAAGTGGTTACCCCTCATAGCAGAGCACACCATGACTTACAAAAAACCACTAGGTTTATTTGAAAAATATCAAGTTAAAATGGAAGTTACTCACTGGGATGAAAAGTATATCTTCATGATTCATACCTTTATTCTCAAAGGGAAAGTCGTTGCCGAAGGAACATCTGAAGGTGTTATTTATGATAAGGTAAAAAGAAAAGTAGTAAAGCCAGAAGAAGTTATTAGCAAAGTAAATGAACTAAAAAGCCATTAACTACATAAGCCTTCTGGTAAATTTGAACGGTTTGTTTTTTCCAAATCACAAGTATAAGGTTGCCGATTTTCACAGCCCCTAGCTAATCCGTTTAAGGTCGTGTGACACCATTTTTCAAGCCCAGGGTGTAGGCGATAAAAAATCCACTGCCCTTTACGTTGATCAAGCAAAATCTCTTTCTCACGTAGCACCGCCAGGTGTCGGGAGATTTTTGGCTGAATAATATCCAGCGCTTCAGTAAGCTGACAAACACAAAGCTCATCCATCTGAGTTAATAAAACCAAGATACGTAGGCGAGTCTCGTCAGATAATGCTTTGGTAAATTCTTCGGGTGTTAACATGGCTGTATTTTAGCACGAGAAAAAAAACAATAGTACATTCGTTTTGACATATATATGTTTTTGTGAATATAATAAATCCCACCTTAAATCAGATCCAAAACCATGTTTGAACAACTCGGAAATCTCATCGCCTATCAATGGTTAGGGCTTGATGCATCGACAAAGCTAGGCGCCGCGGTGCAGTTTTTTGTCATGGATATCAGCAAAATATTTCTTATGTTGGTGCTGATTATTTATTTAATGGGCTTGCTTCGAGCCTTGCTTACCCCTGAAAAAGTTAGAGCTTATGTACGCGGCAAGCCGAAATGGTTGGCACGGACCTTGGCTATTTTACTCGGTGCAGTTACGCCTTTTTGCTCATGTTCATCGGTGCCTTTATTTATTGGTTTTGTAGAAGCTGGGATACCACTGGGGGTAACGTTTTCCTTTTTAATTGCTAGCCCGATGATCAATGAAGTTGCTGTGGTGATATTAGTGGGTGTGTTGGGTTGGAAGCTGACGGCGTTTTATGTGATGGCAGGGCTTTTTGTTGCTTATGTTGGCGGTGTGATTATGGAAATGTTCAAGCCCGAAAAGTGGGTCGAAGAATACGTCTGGAAAATCCAGATGGGTGAAATGGCGCAAATCGAAGAAGATACATCATTGCTTGGCAGACACCGCTATGCTTGGGGCGAGGTCAAAGAAATTGTTAAACGTATTTGGAAGTGGGTAGTTATCGGCATCGCCGTTGGTGCAGCTTTTCATGGCTTTGTGCCAGAGGCATGGGTGGTTGAAAACCTCGGTGGGGATAACTGGCTAGCCACACCCTTGGCGGTATTAATGGGCGTACCTTTGTATTCAAATGCAACGGGTGTTATACCTATCGCGGAAGCTATGATGAGCAAAGGTGTTGCAATTGGTACAACGCTGGCATTTATGATGAGCATCGCCGCACTTTCACTCCCAGAGATGTTAATTTTACGCAAAGTGATTCAATGGCCTGCCTTGGCTATTTATGCCTCGGTATTGGCTGTGTCATTTACCCTTGTCGGCTGGGCGTTTAACTTTTTAGCGTTGTAAACTAGGCCAATCGAATCAAGAAAATAGAGAGGAGTTTTATCCACCATGTCAAATGATCCACAATTACATTCATCCATCGTTGCACTGATTTCATTGGCTTCAGGGATTGCCGCAAAACACCCCGCAATGGGCATGTGTCAGCTTGATAAGTTACGCCACATGGGAATCCCTGAATCACAAATCAACACCGCAATTGAAATTGCCCGACATATTCGTGATGAAGCCGCCGAAAAAATAGATGCGGCTTTTGATGAAAAGGCAAGCCTAGCCATTGCCAACGAAGCCTCAAAAGGCTGTTGTGGATCATCTACCACAGAAACGAAACAGGAAGCAAAAGAAGAAAGCTGCTGCTCAAGTACGCCTAGCGGTCAATCGTGTTGTTAATTACTTGTTTTTACAAAAAATCTTAGAAGGAATATAAATTATGAAAGTTATAAAAGTATTAGGCAGTGGCTGCGCAAATTGTGAAAATACCGCCAAACTCATCAGCGAAGCCGCCAAAGCCAAAGGTGTTGATGTGCAGATCGAAAAAGTCGAAGACATGGCGCAAATCATGGGCTATGGCGTTATGTCAACACCCGGTGTGGTCATTGATGAAGCCGTAGTACATGCTGGCGGAATCCCTGATAAGGTGAAGATTGATAGCTGGTTATAATAGCGTGTCAATCGAGTGGCTTTGGACTATCTAGGTAGAAATTAGTAAATACCTTATGAGAAAGTTGAAATTATGGATTACTATCCATAAATGGAATAATATCCCACTTTAGTGTCAACTAAGACTGTTGTATTAATTGCGAATCTACCAGAGTAAAAAAATGAATATTTTAACCAAATTAGCAATATTTGTACTCTTCTCACTGTTTATAACAGGATGTGGCGATTCAAGCCTTAATGCTAAGAATGCTGATACTTTTCAAACTACTTTCAAAAATATGATTAAGGACTTAAGCGAGGGAGATCGACGAAAAGTTGGAACAGGCCTTTTGTTAATGGCAACTCACGATAGCCCAGGTGCTATTAAATTAAGTGAAATATCATCTTCAAAAAGAGATGCTGAATATTTAATTGCTAGTAACCAAGAATCTCCAAAGAATACCCAACTATCAAAAATCATAGGTGATTTAATTATCCAATCTAATGGACGTCTAGATGGTAAAAATAGGCAAGACTTTATTAATTTTTTAGCTAAAAGCATTGATTCAGCAACAAAAACAGAAAAAGAAGCTAATGAAAAATTAAAACTTGAAGCAATAAGTCAATCTGAGAGTGAGTTTTCTAAGCTAGAACAAGAAAAAGAAAAAATTAATAAAAGCATTGTTAACTTAGAAAAATTAAAAGAGGAGCTTAAAGAAAAATCAAATAAGTTGAGGGCTGAAGGAAAAAACTATATCAAAAGTGTTGATTTTTCAAAGTTAAAATATAATAAGACCAACCATACTGTTATTGGAAGTGTTTCTGTTACTGTTAAAAACTTATTTGATAAAAACATCATGCCGCCAGAGGTAGGTATGGATGTTTCTGTCAAAAGCGATCCATTAGTCAAAGGAACACAGGGGTATGCTACATTTGACATAAAAAAAATAAAACCAAATGAACAACGTACTTTCACTTTTAATAATATTTTTATTCCAATTCGTAGTGACAATGTAAAGTTTAACTTTCCTATGTCTATTGATGCTTACACTATTAAACCTTATATAAGGTCTACTAAATTAGAAGATGGCTCTAAAAAATCATTTATACTTCAAGGTAAAGAATGGCGTTTTCTTAAGGAGAACGGTTATAAGCAGGCAATTACCAAGTGCAACACACAACTAGAAAAATTAGAAGAATTTAAAGTAAAAATGATTCAAAATATCGAAGCACTTAAATTAGGTAAATTAAAAACCTACCAGATACCTAAAAGATATAGAAAATTTGAATGCTCTGGAAAATTAAGCAATAGCCCTTGGTAAATCAAAATAATATAAGTAATGAGAATACAAATAACAAAAGAAAATTAATGAGTACAGAGACAAATATAAAGCAAGATATAGCAACCTTTAATCATATTTTTGATGCGTTGCTGCAAGATGAAATAGATCATCCAATGACTGAAGCTGGAGAGCCAGAAGACATCTTTAAACAACTTGATATCGGTCTTCGTGATGAGCCAATGCCTGATGATGCTTTTAATGAAAACCTAAAAGCATTGGTGCTAAAAACACCCAAAACATCTAGCAACCGTTTTTTTAACCAACTATTTGCGGGCCGAAAAGGCCGTGCTGTTTTGGGTGATTTACTGGCAGTTGTGCTAAACAATAGTATGTACACTTACAAGGTTGGTGGGCCACAAATCTGTGTGGAGCGTGAGATTATTCGGCAGATTTGTTCAAAAATTGGCTATAGTGAAGAGAGTGGTGGAACCTTTCCCACAGGTGGCTCAATGGCTAATTTTATGGCGTTGCTTATGGCACGCGATAAGTTCGATACTGAGATTAGTCATAAAGGTGTACGGCAAACCTTAATTGCTTATTCTTCCGAAGAGTCACATTACTCAATGGCTAAAAATGCTTCTTTTGCGGGTATCGGGCGTGACAATGTACGTTATATACCTGCCGACAGTGATGGAAAAATAAAGCTGGATGCACTTGAACAACAAATTAAGGCGGATTTAGAAAAGGGCTTAAGTCCATTTTTTGTTAATGCTACAGCAGGTACAACCGTTTTAGGAACCTATGATCCTATTGATAATTTATCTGTTATTTGTAATAAGTACAATCTTTGGTTGCATGTTGATGGTGCGTTAGGTGGTGCCGCAATGTTTAGTGAAAGGTATAAATATTTGTTGGGGGGTATTGAAAAGTCAGACTCGTTTGCGTTTAACGCACACAAGATGTTAGGCGTACCTTTAAGTAGCAGCATGATCTTCGCACGCGATAAAAAGTATTTGTATCAGTCATTTAGCAATGATGCTGATTATTTATACCAAGGGCATAGCGATGATTATAATTTGGGGAAAATGTCTTTACAGTGTGGGCGTAGAAATGATGCTTTAAAATTTTGGACGCTATGGAAATCAGTTGGCACTAAAGGCTTGGAAGAGATTGTTGATTATCAGTTTGAGCAATCAAAAGTCGCGCATGACTATATTGAAAAGCACCCTGATTATACCGTTTACAGTAAAACACCTTCCGTCACCGTATGTTTTAACTATAAAGATATAGACCCCGTAAAGTTATGCACAGAGCTTTATGAGCAACAAAAAATCATGGTGGGTTATGGTGCGCAGGGTGATACAACTTTTATACGTTCGGTAACAGTTAATACCAGTAATAATACCGAAGATACACTCGCGTTTTTTAAAGTTATAGAGGATTTTGTGGAGAATAAAAAATAATCTAGCTTTGAGAGCTTTGCGCGAGTCAGTGACGAAAGAAAAATCGGATGAAATTTTACTGATCAGAAAAAACTTAAGCTTTTTCTTTATACATTTTTCCCTTTCTAGGGTCATCAGAATAGAAGTGTAATGTTATACATTCTTCTTGTGTTGAAATTTGGTGTACGGCATTATCAAATTTATTGGTATCGCCATGGCTATAGAAAAACTCTCCTTCGCCTTGCTCATCACTGCTAACGGACTCAATGAAATCCTCATCATCATGGCGGTAATTAGTTACTGCAATGCTGCCTTTAACCGTGTAAACAAACGCTTGAGCAGGGTGACCATGCGCAGGAGTTGTGACACCTTTATCCCACTTTAAAAAGGATAGCCAATACCCATCTTTTTTAGATAAAATATTTCTAGTGTAACCGCCCTTGTTTAGTTCAAAGTCCATATCTTTTGCTTCTTCACAAAGTGCTTTAATTTTAGGTAGAGCCTCTTGGTACTTTCTAGCTTTTAGCAGTGCGTGAACCTCATGGGTATTATCAAAGTGGTCAAAATATTCATGGTTGGTAATATGTGGTACCGAGGGTGTTAGTGTAATATTTTTTGCATCCATTATCTTAAGAGCCTTGAATCATCATTATATTCAATAATATAACATAAAATCGCCCCTCTAAAATTAGTAACCTCTTACTAGAAATCTTTCAGTTAAGAACCTCTTTGATAATACAAGCTGTATATAGCTTATAAAGCCAAGTAGCAATCGTATATAATATAAACTTTATTAAAAAGACGAGAGCGTAGATGAGCAAACTAGCCGTTTTTGATTTTGACTCAACCTTAATGGATGGTGAGACCATCGACTTTTTTGCTGATGAACTGGGCTTTAAAGAGCAAGTCGTAGCAGTTACTGAGCGTGCTATGCGCGGGGAGTTAGACTTTTACACCTCGCTGGTTGAGCGGGTTGCTTTGCTAAAAGGTTTGCCTTATTCAAAAGTTACCGAACTGTGTGCAAAGCTACCAATGATGCCAGGTGCGGCTGAGGTTGTCGCTGGCTTAAAAGAGCGTGGTTATACGGTGGTGTGCTTCTCTGGTGGTTTTCGTGATGCCACGCAGCCTGCCTGTAAAAAGCTGGGTATTGATGCTGATTTTGCCAATTTTTTGCATGTTGGAGATGGGTTTTTAACAGGTGCTGTCGGTGGCGAAATGATGCATTCAGATGCCAAAGGTGAACTGATCACACGCTTGCAATCCTTACTTAATGTGGGTCGGGAAGATACTTTAGTCGTCGGCGATGGTGCGAATGATTTAAGCATGTTTGCGCAGGCTGATACCCGCATCGCTTTTTGCGCAAAACCAATTTTAAAAAAAGCTGCTACGCATAGTGTTGATGTGAAAGACTTGCGAAAGATTTTGGATATCGTATAAAACATTGGCTAAAAGTAGAACTAATAAAGAAAAATAGGTACTAAGTATTACTTGCTACAAGCCTTGTTTTTCTTCATGAACTTCATGCGCTTCATGGTAAAAAAACAAGGGGAAATCATGCAGAAAATTATCAGTTTGGTGCTGTTATTAGTCGTAAGCATCACCGTCCAAGCGCGCCCACCCATAGGCATCAACACCAATGAAATTCAGCATGTTGATTCTAGTGTGCCGTTTGTTAATGTATTCAAAATGGCGATGCCATTTAAAGAAGCTAAAAAGCTTACCAGCGGCAATGTGGTTTATGATAAAGACGGTTGGCCGCGTGATTTACACGGTGGTAAAGCGGGTACTTATCTAATCCATTGGCTACCACAGGGCACGCTTCCAGAAGGGCAATATACGGTGCTTTATGATGGTGAAGGTCAGCTGGCTTATGAAAGCAAGGGTCATGATGTCAAAGTCATTAGCTCATCATCGGGTAAAGATGTGATTGATATTCGCTCCGGTGGGGATAGGTTTATGCAAGTGGCGCTAATTATCAAACGCTCGGAGCCACGCAATTATTTACGTAATATCCGCGTGCTACTCCCCGGTGGTATTTGCGCCAACAACCCTTTTAAACGTGTCAATGGGGCAAACCTGTGCCGTGGCAATTATCAATCATTTGAGAAGTACCATGAGCGTATCGTCTTTAACCCTGACTATTTAAAGTTCATGAAAGACTTTAAAGTTATACGCATGATGAATTTAGCCGGCATTACGCGTAACCCGATTCGCCGTTGGAATCAGATGAATCAAATGAGCAAAGCCACATGGGCGGGAAAAGAAGGCGTTCGTGGTGCTCCGCTGGAGGTTATGGTTAAGCTGGCGAATGTACTCAACCGTGATGCGTGGTTTAACATCCCACATGCGGCTGATAATAATTATGTGCAGCAATACGCGCGTTATTTACGTCAACACTTGCGACCTAATCTAAAAGCCTATATCGAATACACTAATGAAACGTGGAATACGGTGTTTATGCAAACCCACTACAGCAAGCAAATGGGGCATAAACTAGGGTTAGATAAAGACCCGAATCAGGCGGGTTATAAATACTATTCACAACGTGCTGTAGAAATTTTTAAAATATTTGAACAAGCCTTCGGTGGTAAGCAGCGATTAGTGCGGGTTATGGGCGTATGGTCAGCTAACCGCTATATGACCCCCGTGGTAATGGAGCATAAAAATGCTTACCAGCACGTAGATGCAATGGCGATAGCGCCGTACTTTTTCGTGCATGCCAAAGCGCTTGGTTTTGTTAACAGCGTACCCAGCGTATTTGCATTAATGAAAGATGATAAAAAGAACCCGTATTCGATGAACAATGTTTACAAAATGATTGACCAGCAAATGGAATACGCCAAAAAATACAAGGTAAAGCTAATCGCCTACGAAGGCGGGCAACATCTGACTGATCCTAAAGCCCGCTCCACCAAAAGTATGCCCAATCAATATTTAATCGGCGCAAACCGTGTACGCACTATGGAACAATTCTACGTCGAGTTTTTACAAAACTGGGATCGAATTACTGGTGGCTCGTTGTTTGTTGCATTCTCCGCACCCAGAACCTGCCAGTTTTATGGCTGCTGGGGGGTTAAAGAATATATTAATGAACCTGATAATAAAGCGCCGAAGTATCGCGCTTTGAAGCGATTTTTTTAGCGAGCTTACCATTTGTTGTCAAAAATGGATAACTCGATTATGCCAAAACTTAGTACTAGCTCCCCTGCTAAGGCGATACTAGGGCTTAGCGTGTGTTGAGTGAGCTTGCCATCTGTGATAGCAGATGGAAAACAGCCCAATCTAAGGTAAGTATTCTGTAATAAAATCTAGTTTAATATTGCCTTCAAATACTCGCCCGTAAACGAGCCTTTAGTTTTAGCAACGTCCTCTGGTGTACCTGTGGCGATTATTTTACCGCCACCACTGCCCCCTTCTGGGCCTAAATCTATAATCCAATCGGCTGTTTTCACCACGTCTAAGTTGTGCTCAATGACGATAATGGTATTACCTTCATCACGCAGACGATGCAATACGGTGAGCAGCACATCAACATCATGAAAATGTAAACCTGTTGTGGGTTCATCTAGGATATAAATTGTTTTTCCTGTACTGCGCTTAGATAGTTCTTTAGCCAGTTTGATACGCTGGGCTTCTCCGCCAGATATGGTGGTGGCTTTTTGACCGAGTGTTATGTACGACAAGCCCACATCCACCAGCGTTTGTAGTTTTTGTTTAATTCCAGGGATTTTTTGGAAAAAGTCTAAGCCCTCTTCTACCGTCATATCTAAGACTTCGTAAATATTTTTTCCTTTGTACAAAGCATTGAGTGTTTCGCGATTATAGCGTTTACCATCACAGACATCACAGGTGACATAAACATCCGGCAAGAAGTGCATTTCTACTTTAATAACACCGTCGCCCCGACACGCTTCACAGCGCCCGCCTTTGACATTAAAACTAAAACGTCCCGGTAAATAGCCACGCGATCGTGCCTCTGCCGTTGCCGCAAAAAGTTCTCTAATCGGTGTGAATACGCCCGTGTAGGTAGCAGGGTTAGAGCGCGGTGTACGCCCTATCGGGCTTTGGTTTACATCAACAACTTTATCAAAATAATCTAAGCCTTCGATTTTTTCTAGCGGTGCCATTTTTAAGGCTGAGTTGTGTAAATGATGCGCGATGTTGGGATACAGTGTGGCGTTGATTAGGGTTGATTTACCTGAACCAGAAACACCTGTAATACAGGTCATTAATCCTACAGGAATTTCTGCGGTTACGCCCTGTAAGTTATTACCGGTTGCACCGATAATTTTGAGCATTTTTTTCTTATTAATCTTAACGCGTTTTTTAGGGATTTCAATTCTACGCCTGCCGGATAAAAACTGACCCGTCATTGAATCTGCCACTTTCTCAATATCTTTTGGTGTACCTTGTGCGGTGATATAACCGCCGTGTTCTCCTGCACCTGGGCCGATATCGACCACATAATCCGCCATGCGAATGGCATCTTCATCATGCTCTACCACGATGACCGTATTACCCAAATCACGTAAATGTTTGAGTGTTTTTAATAAGCGATCATTATCACGCTGATGCAAACCGATGGATGGCTCATCCAACACATACATTACGCCGACTAAGCCTGCACCTATTTGTGAGGCCAGGCGAATCCGCTGCGCCTCACCGCCTGATAAAGTTTCTGAGCTTCTGCTTAAGGTTAAATAATCCAATCCGACATTGACTAAAAATTCTAAACGCAGTTTTATTTCACGAATAATTTTATCGGCAATTTTGGCCTGCTTGCCTTTTAAAGCAATCGTTTCGAAGAAGTTGAAACATTCTCCAATCGCCATATCGGTAATACTGGATAGATTTAAGTCGGTGATAAAAACATGGCGCGCGGCCTCATTTAGGCGCTGTCCATCACAGCTGGTACAGTGGCGAATCGTCATGTATTTAACCATTTCTTCTCGCACTGAGTTTGAATCTGTTTCTTTATAGCGGCGCTCTAGATTGTGAATAATCCCTTCAAAAGCATGTGTACGCTGAAAGACCTGCCCTTTTTTGCCTTCATAGGTAAAATGAATTTTCTTTCTGCCACTACCGTACAACAGTACTTTTTGGATTTTTTTCGGCAAGTCTTGAAAAGGCGTATCGACATCAAAATCATAGTGATCTGCCAATGAGGTAATCATGTGAAAATAATAGAAGTTACGCTTATCCCAGCCACGAATTGCACCATCTGCTAAACTATTTTGTGGCTTGGATACGACTTGCGCCTCATCAAACACTTGCTCCGCCCCCAAGCCATCACAAGTTGGGCAAGCCCCAGATGGGCTATTAAAGGAGAATAAACGCGGCTCTAGTTCTTGTAATGAATAACCACATTGCTTACAAGCATAGTTAGCTGAAAAAACCAGCTCATCATTTTTCTTGGCTGCATCTTCATCCATCCATGCTACTACTGCCAAGCCATCAGATAGGCGCAGTGTCGTTTCAAAGGACTCCGCTAGGCGCAGTTGTAAATCATCGCGCACTTTTAAGCGGTCAACCACCACTTCAATGGTGTGTTTGATACGCAGTTTAAGCTCAGGAATATCATCTAAATCATAAACCAAACCGTCAATACGAACCCGCAAAAATCCTTGCCCTTTTAGCTCTTCGAACAGTTGTACATGCTCGCCCTTACGGTTACGCACAACAGGAGCCAGTAACATGATTTTACTGCCTTCTGGCAATGCCATCACTTGGTCTACCATCTCGCTGACGGTTTGCGCATTTAACTCAGTACCATGTTCTGGGCAGCGGGGTTCACCAGCTCTGGCATAGAGTAGGCGTAAGTAGTCGTAGATTTCAGTGATTGTTCCTACGGTGGATCGTGGGTTATGAGAGGTGGTTTTTTGCTCAATAGATATTGCGGGTGATAAGCCTTCGATATGATCTAAATCAGGCTTTTCCATCATGGACAAGAACTGTCGTGCATAAGCTGAAAGTGACTCTACATAACGGCGCTGACCTTCTGCAAAAATAGTATCAAAAGCTAATGATGACTTTCCAGAACCCGATAAGCCTGTAATGACAATCAACTTGTCACGAGGTAAATCAAGATCAATATTTTTAAGATTATGCGTACGTGCACCACGTAGAGATATTTTATTCACAGAATATTACCGATAATTAACAGAAAGCAATTCGCTAGAAAATAGAATCTGATATTATCCCCGTCCTACGGTGAAAAACCAATGAATACTTAAGGAAGTCCTGAACAAGTCCCATAACTTCTGGCAATCTTACAAGGCACCAACTTCGTTGTTGTGATTTTGTGAAGGGAGCGACCATTCTCAAAATCCACGCCTAGAATTTGATGCCTTGTAAGGCCGCAGAATTTTATGAGACTTGTTCAGGATTTCCTTAAAAACCCTAATAAATGGAGAAAACATGAAAAACGTTAAAGTACTTTGGACTGTAATTATTCTTCTGCTTGGCTTGTCTGGCTTTTTAGTCAACAAGTTTATCAGTGGTTCTGTCGAGCCTTCTGATGATGGACGAACGGCCGTGATTTTAACAAAAGATGAACGTAACTTTGTACTTGATGAAATGCGTGCCTTTTTAGTTAGCGTACAAGCAGTGAGCCAAGCAATAACCGAAAAAGATATGAACAAAGTCGCAGAACTTTCCCACAAGGCAGGCATGGCTGCCGAGGCTAACAACCCAGGTTCCTTAATGCAAAAGCTCCCTATCGGTATGAAAAAGTTAGGCTTTGACACCCGAAAGCAGTTTGACGCGATTTCTGAAATTGCCACTACAAGCAAGGATGCTCTTGCTGCTCGTAAGCAGTTAGATACACTTATGCAAAACTGTATCGCTTGTCATGTCACTTATCGCTTGCCTGAAGAAAAAAATCAGCAGTAACTTATTACATTTACAACATTCGTTAAACCATGAACTCACTTGAAATCCGCACTGCATTTTCTTTATCGGCTGTCTTTGCCGTGCGGATGCTTGGGCTGTTTATGGTGTTGCCAATCCTACCGTTATTTACGGAGAATCTAGAACATGCCACACCTTTTTTGATTGGTCTGGCAATTGGTATTTATGGCCTTATGCAGGCTGTTTTTCAAATACCACTGGGTTTATTATCCGATAAAATTGGCCGTAAGCCGGTGATTATTGGCGGCTTAATCGTTTTTGCCATTGGTAGCATTGTTGCTGCAAGTAGTGACAATATCTATATCGTATTAATCGGTCGAGCTATTCAAGGCAGTGGTGCAATAGCCGCAACTACGATGGCATTGGCCGCTGACTTAACCCGCGAAGACCACCGTGCTAAAGTAATGGGCTTTATTGGTATGAGTATTGGCATTGCCTTCGCGGTTGCTATGGTAGTTGGCCCTATAATTAGCCACCTTGCGGGGTTGTCTGGCGTATTTTGGACGACAGCATTACTCGCGTGCATGGGTATTGCCCTGATACTATTCGCCGTTCCAACACCCAAACATACCAAATTACACCGCGATGCCGGGGTTATGAGCGATTATATTAAGCCTGTTTTACAGCAAAGTACTTTGCTGCGTATGAACGCCAGTGTGTTTATTTTGCACCTATTAATGACCGCTAATTTTAGTGTCTTGCCGCTTATATTTAGAGATCATTTGAAACTAGAGTCAGCACAACATTGGAAAATCTATTTACCTATTTTGGTAGCGTCGTTACTTTTCTCACTACCCATGATTATCATTTCTGAAAAATACCGGAAGATAAAAACTGTCTTTATTATTGCGGTGCTCTTACTGATTATTTCTCAGATTGTTTTAGCCCTTTTTCCGTTTAGTTTTTACCCTTTATTAGGTGCATTTTTATTATTTTTTATCGGCTTTAATTTTTTAGAAGCAGTACAGCCATCATTGGTTGCTAAATACTCTGACGTTAATAACAAAGGCACTGCGATGGGGGTCTATTCTACTTCACAGTTTTTAGGTATTTTTGTAGGTGGTATGATTGGCGGCTTTGTACTACAAAACTGGGGGATTTCTGGTGTGTTTATCTTTAGTGCGCTTATGGCGGTTTTATTGTTAGTCGTAGCAATAGGCTTACCACAACCTGATTTTTTCAAGAATCAGCTCATTAAATTAAAAACTAATTTATTAGCAGAACCCCAAAAAACGCAACAACAGCTGTTAGAAATTAATGGAATAAAACAAGTGGCAATTTCATTAGATGAAGGTGTTGCTTATTTAAAGGTTGATAAAAACTTGTTAGATCAAAAACAACTCGATAAGTTTAATATGCTCAAATAAATAGAGACATTTTCAGAAGTCAGTGGTGAAAAGGAAATAGGCTGAAATTTTACTGATTGAGGCGGAAAATAAAGCTAATAACTGCTTATCAGTAAGTTTTTCAACGAAAAACAATGGGATTTAAGTCATTTTTATTCGTCATCTGACTCCTATAAAGGTCTCAAGTAATTATTTCTCAATCTTCAGCATCATATAACCTGCATTGCCATTGCCAATCGTAATATCAACCTGACCGTTGTTAACGCTACCTTCAAACGATGCACCCAATATTGAGTTAACTTTTTTAGGTTTTATACCTTCAAAGTTAACGGTAATTGTTTCATCATTATCGCTATGGTTAGAGATAATCAGATAAGAGAAATCCTTATAGTCTCGAGTACCTACATTGACATATTCGCTACCCGTAAAATTAGCTTTCCATGTTGTCCAATGTGGGCGCTTAATAATGGGAGCAATGGTATCTAACTCATCAAAAACGCGTTTGATCTCAGGTGCCCAAGCTTGATTTTGAAAAGGCTTCGGATCAAGGATACTACTGCCGTCACCATTACCATCACGCCAAACAGAAATTACTTTACCGCCTTGAATAATACCAAACCATAATGAGGGGATAAATTTCTCACCCAAATAAGTTTGTAGCTGTATTACATTGGCAGGCGCATGCTCCCCCTGTGTAACACCCATAATACCCAGCGTTTGCTTTGGCGCACCAAGTGCTGGTGACCCCGCACTCCCCAAACCGATATAAGCACCTGTCATATCCATTAGGTGTTTATTGTACATTCGGGCTAAACCAAATTGACCATTAAGATAAAAAATCGGTCGAGCACGTCTGCCGCTAGCATCTATATCATTGGCATTAATGTAGTCTGCCCACACTTTTTTAAAGGTGTACTCTTGCAATTTTGCATTCTCATTGTCGAGATAATGAAATAAAAATGCGTAGGGTTTACCCTTAGATTTAACATAGCTGTGCATATCTTTCATGCGGGTTATTTCATCACCCACCACTGAACTATAGGGGCCTTCTTTACCATTGGGTTGCGTATTACTGGATGCTCCCATTCCCACTAAGTACTCTAGGCCCGCATCAAAAGCTTTGATTACATGGCTACGATCATACATACCAATCACACCATTAAACCCATGCGCTTTATATTGGCTTAGCTGTGACTTAAAGTAAGCATCATTATCGACACTGCCACGTGAAATTAGCTTTGGAATAATTGCTGTCCAGCTTCCATTCTTTTTAACGCTGAAATTACCCAGTTTATCGACACGGATATAATCACTACTGAAGAAACTTTTATCTACGACGTTTTCTCTGGGAGTAATTTCATTTTTTATTTCAATTATTTTAAAGTCATCCAAAAATACACGCGCAACACGCTTCAAGTTAGAGCCATCCACTTCAACAGCCTTAGGCCTATAAAGTGCGATAGGTTGACGACCATCAACGGGTACATCCCTATACTTCTCAATATCAGTACTAAACGCACGGGTCGTTGTAAATGCACGCCAACTGATGTTACCTGTCTCTAAGGGTATAAAAGGCAGTAGAATTTCTTGCCACTCGTTACTTTTAGAGACATTCCAATTAATACCCGCTGAGCCTGAAATTATCTTAGGTGATAAGTCGATTGAAATATTTTGCCCAAATGCTTCTTCACCGTTATTAAAAAGCATTTTCACATAAGCACTGAGTAAATATTTTTTACCTTTTTCAACAGGAAACTCTGGTGAGACTAAAGCATTCTCCCAGTGGTGTGTTGTTAACTCAAAGCTACCACTACCGTCTTTAGTATGAGAATCTTCTGAAAAACTGTGCTTATCTGCATTAATATAAGAGGTTAACTTAATAAATTTTGGATTTCTCCCGCTTAATAAATTAGGGCTGCTACTATCCACTAAGCGCTTAGGAAAAACTTCTGAATTAATAGGGTCTTCACCCTCACCGGCATCTCCACCACCACAGCCAAATAAAACCCCTGACGTTAAGAGTAGCGTAATAAATATATTATTTTTCATAGTCGTCCTTGTGAAGAATTAGATCTTCCTTAAAAAAGAGTTTAACTCATGTCGATCTAATTCAGGGTTTTTAACTCTGACAATTCTTTATCCAAACAATTCAACTATAAAAAATTAAAGCTGACCCGCATCGCGAATAATCCAACCATAAGTATTGATCAGCTTATTTCTTGCAGAAGCCGCTATTGCGCTGTACTTAACTGTTGGAGCATCTAGAATAATATTCTGCTGAACACTTTGCCTACTCCAACTAATCAATAATTTATCGTAATTCGTTGTCGATAAATTTGCCCCACGAAACAGTCCCTCCATACCGTAATAATGTACTATAGATGGCTTAACACTCGTTATATCCCACTGACTAACATCTTGATTAAAGCGCTCTGCTTTGTAGAACATATTGTACATATTATCTACTTTGCTCATATCCCATCTGCCTATCGGCTGATTAAAGACCTTAGCCCCCCAAAACATTTCAGAAGTATTAGTGACCTTGCTCATATCCCAAACACTAATATCTTGATTAAACTTTTCCGCCTCATCAAACATATAAGCCATATTAGTCACATTACTGACATCCCAGCCGGTAACATCTTGATTAAAGACTTTTGCTAAACCAAACATATCACTCATATTAGTGACACCACTTACATCCCAGTCACCTATATATTGATTAAGTTTACTTGCAAGCCAAAACATGCGATACATCGTGCTAACATTTCTTAAGTCTGGTTTATCAGATGCTGTTATAATCATATTTTCAGCACCCGCAAACGCATTATCCATTGCTCGCCATTGGTTATTTCCCCATTGTACAACTTCAGTTATCTTTCTCGCATCTGTATTGTAATTAGGTATGCCTGAAGGTGGCGCATCATAATAAATTTGAGGAAATCTACCTGTAATACTGATGGTGTATTCACCTGCCATAGGATAAATACAAATATAATTAGCCGTAACACCTGTAGCTTCAGCAATACCGTCATTATCACAATCAACATGATAGTTATATCCTCTACCTTTCGTGCCAATTAAAAATTTATTACTAGCCGTTATAACAAGATTTGTTTTACGCGTATCTACTTTGATTTTAAAAGCTGTATCTGCAGGCGGCGTAACTACATTTTTGATAGTGAAATTACTGCCATTACTCCACATTCCCCACGTATTATTTATTTTTGCTCTAACCCACCATGTTTTTTTATCTCCTTTTTTAAAGCTTATATTGCTTGAGCTAAATAAACAGGATGATGACTGGCAATTTGCTTGGGTTGCCGTGAGCTGCCTCTGTTGCCAGTTTGTTCCATTTTGGCTTTCGTAACCTATTTGATAATCTGTAGCTCCATTACCTGGAGTCCATTTAAATATTGGAGATTGGGAGGTAATCAAACCTTTAGGGCTAATCGTTTTAGCATCAGTATTTGGTATTGTCGTCGTATTAACTACTTTGAAAACATGTGGATTAGACCATGCCCCCCATGTTCCTGATACTTTCGCTCTAATCCACCATGCTTTTTGATCACCCACGGTAAAAGTGACATCCGTTGGTTTAAATGAACAAGTATTAGCATTACAATTAAATTGATGATTACCCAGAATATAATCATGCCAACGGGTGGATGCATTGACATCTTCATGACCTAATTGATAAATCGTCGCATTCGCTACTAAAGCCCATTTAAACGTAGGCAGTGTTTCACTAATATCTCCTGAGGGCGCATAGTTATTTGATGTAGCTACTTTTTCCCATATAAAATCAGGGTGAGAATCACTGGTTTGCTCATCATTTGAAGTATTTCCACCACAGGCACTTAAACCTAACGATAAAACGACAACAACTAATACGCTAACCTTTAAACTGAAAATTTTACTATTTACCACGATCATTCTCACCTTTTTTGAGTGATAAATAGTATAAATTTATTCTACACCTAAGAGGGTAAAGGTTAGATAGTCGGTTTGCTTTCTAGGTTATTTGGAGCTTTAAGCTATAGGGGTTTATTAAAGGAGAACCTGATTAAGTCGATTAGAATGTAGCGCAGAAAAATAGCGACGAATTTCTCTACACTACATTCTAATCGACTTAATCCTTCCTTAACACCATAGTACCGATTGGTAATTCTTGATGAGACCTTTACTTAAGTCATTTTTACCCGTCACCTGGCCGCTGCAAGAATTTCTTGATACATATCTTATGTTTTTCCCCAATTTACTCCTATTATTAAAGGTAACAATAAATAATTTAACGGAGTAACGTGATGAATACCAGTAACGTACAGAAGACTCTGCAAAAAGCTTACAAGAGCATGTTAATGCATATTGAAGAGCTCGTTGATAAAGACAAAAAACCATTAAAAGAAGCTTTCGAGGAAGCTGAAGAAAAATTGAGTGAGTGGCGTGAACTCAGCCGTGAAGAAATTGATCACATTAGCAGTGAAATAAAATCAAACCTATCAGAAATTGGTGAGGCGAGTCATCAATTAAATCTTAGCCTCAAAGACAGTTTATCACTTGATGCATCCTACCTAGCCGATAGTATTTGGAATAGCTTATCAAAAGTTGCTGATCAAACACGTATCGAATTAGTAGAGTTTAATAATACACTCCGTGAACACAGATCTTCTGAGGCTTCAAACCAATCAGAGCAACAACAACTCTGGTTTAGTGATGCTATGCAATGGCAAGGTGATTACGAAAAAGCACTAAAACAGCTTGATGCAATAAGAGGTTCAATTCGTCAAAACATCAGTGAGACTACTCGATACAGTAGAGCAATTATTAACAATACCACCGAACAAACAGAACACGCCCAACTCACTCAAAAAAATTTAGATACATGTGATGCTATTGAAAAACTTCATAACAAGGTTTCAAAGTACGTTGAATAACCTTTTATCAGTTATAAAAGCGCTACCATATTAAAAATAGGAGGTCGTTATGATCACTGAAATTCCAATTAATCAACCCCATATTTTTGCCTTTGAAGTCACTGGTAAACTGGTAGAGGAAGATTATGCTAAGTTTCGTCCTAAACTGGATCGCCTACTTGAGAACGAGCGTCCTTTATCATTACTAATTCAACTGAATGATTTCGAAGGATGGACAGCTAAAGCGCATGGGAAGACCTAAAAATAGGTTTAAATCATGTTGATGATTTCTTGCGTATTGCAATCGTGGGCAAAAACTTGTGGGAGCAGGTTATGAGCGAACTGGGCAACCTCTTTCTACCAACCAAGGTGCGCTACTTTGATAATAGCTCAGATGCCCTTTCTTGGTTAAACCAAGTTAAAAATAAAGCTGAAAGAGATGAGTACAAGGGCTATCGGCATATTCTTGTTGCCAATGATTTTTCTAAATACTCTGAAGATGCATTGAAAAAAGCCCTTGAAATTGGAAATCCCTTTCACTCAAAAGTTACAGTATTACATGCTGCTGAGCTACTTTCTGTTGATATTTACCCGACACTAGGCGAATTGGCCGTACCCATCATCACCGACAATCCCGAACTTAAAAAGAAAAATCTGAAAAAGATAAATAGGCAGCTAGAACAGCAACTTGAAGACATTGATTATCCCAAAGGGCTCATCTCAACTAAAGTTATCTCTGGCCACCCAGTCGATCACATCATTAATTTTGCACGCCAAAACAATGTCGATTTAATTGTCATGGGCTCACATGGTAGACGTGGTCTCTCGCGGCTTCTAGGCTCTGCAACCAATGGGGTGATAAATCATGCCCCCTGTGATGTTTTAACCGTGGTTTAACATTTTACAAACTTAGCGAGCTTTTCCCGCGCTAAATTATAATCGACTTTAATCGTCTCACTGAAGAAGGCAAATCAAGTCACAAACTAAGGAGTTTTATATGCTTTACCCAAACCCAAATACACCCGATTCAAAAATTCAATTCAAAAAACGCTATGAAAACTATATTAATAGGGAGTGGTCAGCTAGTGCAAGCTGGACGCGTTTGGACAAACTGTTATCACTTATTGCGGCATTTGGCGGTTATAAAAAATCAGGAATTGGGCGAGAAAACCACAAAATGATGTTGGAACATTATCAACAAACAAAGAACCTTCTGGTTAGCTATAGCCCTGACCCGCTCGGATTCTTCTAGCATCTAAAAGGCTTAACATATGGGCTTACAATATTTGAAGCCCATATTACTTAACGAGTCATTTTTACTCGTCATCCGATTCGTGCAAAGGTCTCTTAACATTAAAAAATGTCTCAGGAAACCCTGTGATATAGCCTATTTTAGCCTTACGCTGTTCGCTCAATGCTTTGTCTAGCAAACTTGAATTAGGCGTATCGCCTAGTCTATTTCTCGGATTATCTTGAAAGGGGTGCTGGGTATTAATGAGTAAAATTTCTTTGCCCGATACAGTGCCCATATCCACACCTGTCACTTCAGCTCCAATCGGTAATGAAGCAATACGTGTTAATGTTTTGTTTACTGTATTATAAGCCCACATCATATTATTGACGTGCTTAGTAGTATCTTCACTAACGAGTAAAGTGTTATAACCTAAATAACGTAAGTTATCAGGGTTTGAGATTGCATTGGGGTGGCAGTACCATTCATCAGAGTATGCCTCTCCTTCTTTGAGCGGCTTACCGGTAATAACTGCTTCCATTTTTGTGCCGCTATAATTATCGTCTAGCGTTATTTCATAGACGGCTCCGCAGCTATTTTTAGGCAATCTGATCGCATTATTTTTTTCTTTACCGTCAAAGTTGTCTTCCATACTTTGCGTTATTTCAGTCATCGCAACATACAATACATTTTTATCAGGATTATAGGTGATACCCTCTTCTTTCCTAAATTCGATTGTGGCACCTAAGTATGCTGCATATTTGCGTGTTTCGAGGAATGCTGCGGCCTTTTCTTGACCCGCAACTAATTTTAGGCATTCTAAAGCATTATCTTCATTTATTGCTTTAAAACCATCAGGACAAACATTCGTAGTATTTGGCGATTCAATTGAGAATATATCAGTTAACTTCATTTTAGAATCGGCTAAAGACTGTATCTCACTATCTTTGGCATGACCCAACTTTACCCAAGAAAGGTTAAATTTACCGCCATTTTCTGCCGAAGTTTGCTGCACTTTGGCAGCATAAAGCGTCCCTTCCCAATTTGCCTTGAAAGAAGTAATTTTAGTATCCGAGACAAACTTCCAAAAACCTTTGAATGTGCCGTCGTCGGTACTATAAACCGTTTTATTATCCGGCATCATGATAGCAAGTTCGGGTGTATAGCGCCCCATAACGCGGTGTTTAGCTACTTTCGTTGTCCCATCCGCTTGAGGCTGTACTTCTATGATATTGCCATAATTATAAGGACTAAATGTTGCCCCATTATAACCGCTACTTGCGTTAATCGAGGTATCCTTTAAATAGTTCGCCATGCTGTCCACATAAGAGCAGAAACTGCTATAGCCATTACCTGTCGTGCCACCACTGCCATTTAAACTACAGCTTTTATAAAATGGTGATGAAGAATCAGCATAACGGGAGTTAAGTGCGAAATTTTCTTCTCCTGCTAAGTGACTTCCATAATTGGTTTTTGTACTCGCGCAGTTAATAATCGTGCCACCAATACTCTTTAAGTCAACAGGCATCGTGTTAATAGGCCTCAATTTACCATTAACAAGTTGAACTTCTGTTTTGTACAAACTTCCAGGTCGCGCTTCAAAATTCGTAATGAGATAATCTTTATCACCGACATGAATCAATGAATTTCCATCAGGGCTATTTGAAATTATCTCTGAACCATCCCCATCTAAAATCGGCATACCCGCTTTATCCGTAATTCTGCCAATTTTTTCATTCCCTATTTCATCGCCCATTACTGCCAAAATATCATATTGAAGGGGGTATTCAGCAGACTTGCCATTATCAAAGGTAACCGTGAGCTTTGGTGATATTCTCATCATAGACTTTTGAACATTATTTTTTGCAATATCTATGCTTTCAAATTCGATAGTGCTTATCTTCGGATTATCTGGATTAGGCGTGCTAACGTGTATAACTCGACTAAGCTCAAGCGCACTATTTCCTGCTTTATCTTTAACATTGTAATGCAGTTTATAAGTACCGATGACGTGTGTATTGACCTTGCCAGTTACTATAATTGTAGGGGTAATATCACCATCTATATTGTCAGTTGCAACTGCCCCTGCATCTTGATAATCAGCCCCCTTTAGCAAGTTTATTATGGCTTTGCCTTTTAGCTTAATAACCGGTTTTACCTTATCAGGCTCCCCCGTTAAATCACTACTCCTACTTGGTCTATTACTACTGGAGCTACCTCCACATGCAACCAAACCTGTAAGAACAGCCAACAGCATTAAAAGCTGAACGCCATTTTTGATACTACTCGCTCTCATCACCACTCCCCTTATCACCCCACGTTGGCATCAAATCATGACTAATATCCAAGTGATCTAAAACCCGTGCAACCATGAAATCAATAATATCTTCAACACTGCCAGGCTTATAGTAAAATCCCGGATTGGCAGGCATAATGACTACACCCATACGGGATAGTTTTAGCATGTTTTCTAAATGTATGTCTGATAGTGGAGTTTCACGCACCACTAAAATTAACTTTTTTCGTTCTTTAATCGCAACGTCTGCAGCGCGCTCTAACAGGTTTTTACTGCTGCCAACCGCGATAGATGACAATGTACCCGTGGTACAAGGGCAGACTACCGTAGCATCAGCCACACCACTGCCGCTCGCGATAGGTGCCATCCATTGTTGTTTTTCAAACACTTGAATTTGCCCCGCTTTGGCGGAGTGTTTTTTTGTAAAGAAAGCTTCAACTTCACTGGCTCGTGAAGGTAGCTTTAAATCAGTCTCCATATTAATCACAATTTGCGCCGGACGTGACAACAACAGGTAGATTTGTCTTTCTGCCTTAACTAACTCTTCTAATAATCGCAGACCGTATTGTGCGCCTGATGCGCCCGTCATAATTAAGGTAACAGTTTTATTATTTTTTGTGGGGGAAGCATTCATACTTGATATTTTTGCTCAAGTGCAATTAAGAGTTTTTCATGAATACCACCAAAGCCACCATTACTCATCACTAATAATTGATCACCCGGATGCGCGCTCATTACCGCATTTATGACAAGTGCGTCAATGTTGCTAGTGATGCTTGCATGATCGCCAAGTGATTCCAGGACATCGCTCATATCCCAGTCCAAACCCTCTGGCTGAAAAAGAAAAACGTGGTCAGCTTCGCGCAAAGAGTCAGCTAAGGCTTTTTTGTGTGTTCCTAAGCGCATGGTATTGGAACGCGGCTCTAAAATGGCGATGATTTTTTTTGCGGGTATTTTATTGCCGGTAGCGTCACTGGCAAGTTTTTTTCGTAAGCCTTTTAGGGTGGTTTCTATCGCCGTTGGGTGATGCGCAAAATCATCATACACACGAATGCTATTGACCTCACCGCGTAATTCCATGCGGCGTTTAATACCTTTAAATTCACTCAATGCATCAATGGCATGTTCGACAGGCACACCGGCATGACGCGCTGCGGCTATGGCGGCAAGTGCATTACTGACATTATGCTTGCCGAGTAAATCCCACTTTACGCTACCAACCACTTTAGCATCAAGTAATACATCAAACTGACTACCATCAGGGTTAATGTAATTTGCAGACCAGCCTGTGTTTGTCTCCTCCACTGCAGAAGCATTAAAGCTTTCTACCGGGGTCCAACAGCCCATCTCCAACACATCATCTAAATTAGCTTCTTCGCTATTTGAAATCACCAAGCCTTCACCCGGAACCATACGCATGAGGTGATGAAACTGTGTTTTTATGGCATCAAGATTAGGAAAAACATCTGCATGATCATATTCAAGATTATTCATCACCAACGTCTTTGGGTGGTAATGAACAAACTTAGAGCGTTTATCAAAAAATGCCGTGTCATATTCATCCGCTTCCACCACGAAAAAAGGGCTATCGCCTAAGCGTGCCGACACACCAAAATTTTCTGGAACACCGCCGATTAAAAAGCCGGGTTTTAAACCTGCATACTCTAAAATCCACGCTAAAATACTGGCAGTTGTGGTTTTACCATGCGTACCCGACACAGCCAGTACCCAGCGATCTTTAAGGATATTTTCATACAGCCACTGCGGGCCTGAGGTATAAGGCAAGTTACGGTTAAGCATGTGCTCAACCACTGGCTTACCACGGGTCATCACATTGCCAACAACAACCTTGTCTTTAGTTTCATCAACATTGTTCTCAAGATGTTCAACCTTAAATCCTTTAAGGATTTCAACACATTGCTCTTCCAGTAAAGTACTCATAGGCGGGTAGACATTCTCATCTGAACCGCTAACAGCCACCCCTGCCTCACGAGCTAACAAGGCAATGCCGCCCATAAAGGTACCGCAAATTCCGAGAATATGAATGCTGTTTTGTTTGCTTGTCAT
Source organism: Thiotrichaceae bacterium (assembly GCA_026989335.1). Lineage (GTDB taxonomy): Bacteria > Pseudomonadota > Gammaproteobacteria > Thiotrichales > Thiotrichaceae > Cocleimonas. The sequence goes on along the minus strand of JALSJN010000032.1, from coordinate 35,016 downwards.
ACTTAGAGTTACTCCGAATCTAGGTCTTCTAGGTCTTCCAGCGCATCAATCATATCATCATCCGCTTTCTTATCGATTTTGCCATCACGAATTAAACTTTCTCGGCGTTGTAACCAAGCATCACGCAATACACTGTATTGATCTTCTGAAAACACTTTTAAGACATCTTCGGCAGAAAGCAGATCAGCACGCTCATCCAATTTATCCACCACTAAAAGCTGATAAGGATATTTGCTATACGCTTCGGGTTTTGTTAACTGATCAATCGTTAACTTAGCCGTAGCATCTCGCAAAGTTGATGGTCCAAGTATCGGCAACATAATGTAAGGACCAGCAGGTACGCCCCACCACGCTAAGGTTTGACCAAAATCTTCATGGTGTTTCGGCAAACCCATTTCCGTTGCTATATCAAAAATACCCCCGATACCGAAGGATGTGTTAAAGATAACTCGCTCGGTATCTTTAAGTGCATCGCCTATTTTAAATTGCAGTAAATTATTAATCGCGTTACCAACATCATCGAAATTAGCAAACACATTAGTAATTGAGTCATCAAGGATTTGAGGTGTAAAACGTTTATACACCTTAGCGACTGGCTTTAATAAGACGCTATCTATAGCAATATTAGCGTAGTATATTTTACGGTTTAGGTATTCGAAACGATCATGCGCAACACGGTTATTTGTACTTCCTGAATTTATTGCATTATCACTTACCATTACTGTTTTTTTAGTAATGTTTTTTATGGGGGTACTGCAAGCAGAAAGGCTTATCACTAAGCTGAGTAAGCTACAAAAAGTTAGCCCTTGAGTCGTTTTATTATTAGACAAAAATAACATAGGTTTTAATTTTAATGTTTATGATACGTCCAATTATACCTTATTCATATTTGAGTAAATAGACAAAAGGCTTTAGGACACTCTATTAATTAAACATTTCGTCTGCGAACTTCCAAGGTGTCAGATCCTAGGCACAACTTTTTTGAAGGGTCGCTCCCTTCAAAAAAGTTGTGCCTACGGAAGTAATGCCTTGTAAGTCAGCATCTAAAAGCTAACTCTACCCGTAATATATTGACTCATGAGCGTTTTTAACCCCAAACAATAAGCGAGAAAGACCATGCTAAACAATAAAAAAATTTTAAAACTGTACTTTTTTGGGCTACTGTCCACATTATTGATGCTTCTTAGTGCTTCGCTATTTGCCAGCGATAAAGATGATACTGCAAAAGTAATGGCGAAAAATGAAACGCCTGACGGGATTGTATTTGAAATTATCGGTAGTGATGGAAAGTACTTAGAAAGCGCATTAACAAAAATCCAAGCCTACAAAGAGCAACTACACACTAAATTCCCCAAACTAGATATAGCTATTGTTTCGCATGGCTCAGAGCAATTTTCGCTAACTAAAAACAATGCCACAAAATTTAAAAAAGCACATAACAGCGTTAAGCGATTAGTTGCTAGTGATATACCAGTTTACATTTGCGAAACACATGCAAGCTGGCGTGATGTATCCGCAGAAGATTTTCCTGAATATATTAGTGTAGCTGCTCAAGGACCAGCCCAAATCAAACAATACCAAGAGCTAGGGTATACCTTGATAGTAATAGACTAATTTTCGAAAGAGTATAAATAAACCCATGAATAGCAAACGTAGAGAATTTTTACTGGCAGGAACAGCAGCGCTACTACTCCCTAAAACCTCACAATCGACATCAAACAGCTACGGAATTGCAGGTCAGCAAGCGCCCGAACTAAAAGTTGGCCAGTGGATTGACGGCTCCGGCAAACCCACTATTTTTAAACTAGCTGAGCATAAGGGTAAGTTTGTCTTTATGGAATTCTGGCAAGCATGGTGCCCCGGTTGCCACTCACATGGGTTTCCCTCACTAAAAAAAATATCGGATGAATTTAAAGATAGTAGACACTTTGTCTCTATCGCTATACAAACCACATTCGAAGGTTTTTCTATCAACAATGCCCAGCAAATGCGCGCAATTCAAATGCGTTATGATTTGGATATGATATTCGGGCACGATGAAGGAAGCGAAGAAAAGCCCCCATATACTATGAGATCCTACCGTTCAGGTGGCACACCTTGGGCCGTCCTCATATCTCCTGACGGAAAAGTTTTATATAATGATTTCAGCATCAGCCCCGATAGCGCGATTGCCTTTTTGAAGAAGGCAATTGCCAAACTAGCTTGATTTCATGTACAAGTAAATCAAAGGCTTTTACTAATCCAAATATTCCAAAGCCTGCTCTAAGCGCTGCGCAGTCATTATCTTCATCCCCTTTATGGGTTGTTGTGGCATATTACCTTGGGGAATAATGGCGCGTTTGAAGCCATGTTTAAAAGCTTCTTTCAGGCGTTCTTCACCATTTGGAACAGGACGAATTTCCCCTGCTAAGCCTATTTCACCGAATACGATTAGGTCAGCCGGATGCGGCCTTCCTCTAAAACTGGAGAGCGCCGCCAATATCATCGGCAAATCTGCGGCTGTTTCGGTGATTTTCATACCACCTACAACGTTTAAAAACACATCTTGATCGAACATTGAAACTCCGCCATGACGATGCAAAACCGCTAACAACATAGCGATTCGGTTTTGCTCTAGCCCCAGCACCACCCGCCTTGCTTGTTGCCCGTGGCTATCATCAACCAGCGCTTGCACCTCTACTAACAAAGGCCGCGTCCCTTCTCGGGTGACCATAATAATACTGCCCGGCACAGGTTCTTCATGACGTGATAAGAAAATCGCTGAGGGGTTGTTGACGCCAATCAGCCCTGCTTCTGTCATCGCAAAAACACCCAGTTCATTGACTGCACCAAAACGATTTTTAACTGCACGTAATATTCGATAGCGCCCGCCGGGGTCGCCTTCAAAATAAAGTACGGTATCAACCATGTGCTCAAGTACTCTAGGTCCTGCCAGCGTACCTTCTTTAGTTACATGCCCAGCAATAAATAAAGAAGTATTGGTTTGCTTGGCAAAGCGCGTTAAACGTGCGGTCGCCTCACGCACTTGGCTAACGGACCCCGGGGCTGAAGTAAGCTCTTCGGTATGTATCGTTTGGATCGAGTCAATCACCATCACATCAGGCTTTTCATGGCTGGCGTGCTCGATGATACGTTCGACGCAGGTCTCGGTCAGTAAACGCAATGATTCCGTCTTTAACTGTAAGCGTTTGGCGCGCATAGAAACTTGTTGTAAAGATTCTTCTCCTGTTACATAGAGTGAGCGCATATCAACTAAACTCGCCATAGTTTGTATCAAAATGGTGGATTTTCCAATACCAGGGTCACCACCAATCAGCGTAACCGAGCCTTGCACCAGACCACCACCCAGTACTCGATCTAATTCAGAAATACCCGTAGTAGCACGTGGAATCTGCTTTAAGTCAATCTCACTAATTGATTTAATTTGGCTCACGTCACCTGAATAATTTCGAAAACGACTGGTTTGAGAATTCGCTTTAGCGTTAGCCGAGGTGCTTTTTGCTACACTCTCCTCAAGGGTATTCCATGCCTCGCAATCACTGCATTGGCCATTCCACTTGTTATGTACCGCACCACAATCCCTACAAACATACTGGGTTTTAACTTTTGCCATTTTGTTCCTTTTGGGTGCTATTTTTATCGTTAATGGACGGATGAATAATTAACGTTTTAACAGCATTGTTCTGTGTTTTTCTAATTTCCATGGGGTAGCTTTCAATCAAAATAGAAAGCCCCGGCACAGGGATTCGCCCTAAATGATCGGTTACTAAACCGTTGATTGTTTTCGGCCCACTGGTGTCAAGTTGCAACCCTAGTTGACGGTTAATATCACGAATATGCATCGCCCCATCTACCCATACACTGCCATCTTCATGGGTGCGAACTTCGTAATCGAAGTTAGCAGGTGAGGTGGAAAACTGACCGACTATTTCTTCTAAAATATCTTCCAGAGTAACCAAACCCTGCACATCACCATACTCATCAACCACCAATGCCATACGGCGCTTATCTTCTTGAAAATTGACCATCTGCTGAGTTAGAGGAATACCTTCAGGGGTAAAGTAGGCAGGGTGCATCGCATTTTCTAAATGCTGACGCTCCATTTTATTATCATGAAAGAGTGGTAAAAGCTTCCGCAAATGCACAAAACCTTTGACATTATTAATACCGCCTTTGCTGATAATCAAACGTGTAAAGTTACTGTTTAAAACTTGCTCTTCAATATCATTCCAATCATCATCTAAGTCGATACCATTTATATCAGTACGTGGAATCATTATATCGTCGACCGTAATGGTTTCCATATCCAACACCCGTAGCAGCATATCTTGATGGCTATCAGGGATTAACCCACCGGCCTCATTTACCACTGATTTTAGCTCTTCATGGTTTAATGATTGCAGCGTATTTTTACTAGGATCAATACCGAGCATACGGATTAACGCATTTGAAAATAAGTTGATCAACCACACTAAGGGGTAGGCAACTTTTAATAGCACGATATAAACATAAGATGCAGGAAATGCGATTTTTTCTGCTTTTAATGCGGCGATAGTTTTTGGTGTGATTTCAGCAAATACTAGCAACAACAGAGTCAGCACACCGGTTGCAATCGCAACCCCCATATTGCCGCCGAGTCGAAAACCTATATAGGTCGCTAGCTGGGTAATAATAATATTAACCAGATTATTACCCAGCAGGATGACACCGATAAGGCGATCGGGCTTTTCTAATAACTGCACGGCATAATGAGCGCCCTTATTTTTTTTCGCAAGGTGTTTAAGCTTATAGCGATTAAGTGCCATTAACGCGGTTTCAGTACCAGAAAAAAACGCCGAAAATAAAAATAAGATAAACAGGAGAAAGAACAACCACGTTATCGAAATTTCACTAATATTCATGACTTAAATAAAGGCCTAGAGAATGAATTCTTGAACAAACTTGGTACCAAAAAAAGCCAGCATCAATACAGCAAAACCAACCAAGGTGAAATTAATGGCTTTGCGCCCACGCCAGCCATATTTCCAACGGCCGAGTAATAAAGCCGTGAAGATAAACCAAGAGATAATCGAAAGAATGGTTTTGTGTGCAATATGCGAACCAAATAAATTCTCTAAATAATAAAAACCGATTAATAGAGCAAGACTCAAAACCACCACACCAATAGTAATAAAGCGAAACAATAAATATTCCATATCCTCTAACGATGGCAAACTTTTCATTAAGCCAGAAACTTGATGGTTGCGTAATTGTTTGTTTTGAAAAGCCAGCAATAACGCTTGAAAAGATGCCAGCATAAGCAAGCTATAGGCCAATAATGAGGTGAATATATGCAAGCCCAAGCCGCTCTTCATATCAATTAACTGCCCGTTGTCACGCCCTAGGGATAGCTCAAGTATTATCGCTAGAATGGAAAACGGTATTACAAAAATGGCTAATGACTCTATTTTTCTAGCCAACGTAGTAATAAACAAAATCAAACTAATAAACCAAGTCACATAAGATGCGAGCGAGAAAAAGCTTAAACTTAACGGCTTACCCACCAATAAAGGGTAATGCAGCACTAAAAGATGGACAATTAAGGCCACAACCCAAACCGCCAAGTAGTTTTTTGATCGGGTGAATTGTCCTGATTTTATTTGAGAACGGACGCGCATTGTGATCATCACCCAGGTGATAACGTAAAGTGCAATGGCTAAGTAGCTCAATGTCGAAGCTGTCATATTTGCAGTGGTTTTCTTAATTAATTACAGTCGATTTTTATTATAGAGTAATGCAAGGTAATGTTATACTTTTCTTCTTTTAACCTCATTTTAGAGTCAACCCATGTTTGAGAATCTTAGCGACCGCCTTTCCAGTACCATAAAAAAATTAAAAGGACAGGCGCGCCTTACTGACGAAAATATTAAAGATGCGATGCGTGAAGTGCGTATGGCGTTGCTTGAAGCGGATGTTGCGCTGCCTGTTGTACGCACCTTTATCGACAAAGTTAAACAACGTGCAGTCGGCGAAGAAGTCCTAAACAGCCTGTCCCCAGGCCAAGTTCTGGTGAAAATCGTTAATGATGAATTGGTTGACATCATGGGGCAAGCGAATGAAACGCTTGAACTGAATGCACAGCCGCCTGCCGTAATCTTAATGGCGGGTTTGCAAGGTGCGGGTAAAACAACCACCGCAGGTAAACTTGCAAAGCTACTGAAAGAACGTGAGAAAAAATCAGTCGCCATGGTCAGTTGTGACGTTTACCGACCTGCGGCAATCAAACAGCTTGAAACTCTCGCCAACCAAGTTGACGTGACATTTATACACAGCGAAATCGGGCAAACGCCGGTTGATATTGCCAAGCATGCTTTAGATTTTGCGAAGAAAAAACATATTGACGTATTATTAGTTGATACCGCAGGACGTTTGCACGTTGATGCTGACATGATGGATGAAATTAAAGCCATCCATAATGCCGTCACTCCCGTTGAAACACTGTTTATAGTTGATGCAATGACAGGGCAAGATGCCGCCAACACTGCCAAGGCGTTTGGTGATGCGCTCCCTTTAACCGGCGTAGTTCTAACAAAAGCTGATGGTGATGCACGTGGTGGAGCAGCGTTATCGGTGCGCGAAATAACGGGCAAACCGATTAAGTTTATCGGCATGGGCGAGAAGATTGATGAGCTTGAGCCTTTTCACCCTGATCGCATGGCATCCCGCATCTTGGGAATGGGCGATGTACTTACCCTGGTTGAAGAAGCACAACGCAATGTCGATCACAAAGATGCGCAGAAGCTCGCTAAAAAACTCAATAAAGGCAAAGGCTTTGATTTAGAGGACTTGCGTTCTCAAATGCTCACCATGAAAAAAATGGGCGGCATGGGTGGCTTAATGGATAAAATGCCCGGCATGGGTAAAATGTCGCAAGCCGTGCAAGATGGTGCGGGTGACAAAGAAGTCGATCGTATGGTGGCAATTATCAACTCAATGACACCGCAAGAAAGACGTTTTCCGGCGGTGATTAAAGGCTCGCGAAAAAAACGTATTGCTGCAGGCTCTGGCTTACAAATCCAAGATGTTAATCGTTTACTCAAACAGCACAAACAAATGAGTAAAATGATGAAAAAATTCAAAGGTGGCGGACTCAAAAAGATGATGCGCGGCATGAAAGGTCAAATGCCTCCAGGAATGGGTGGTGGCGGTGGTGGTTTCCCTGGAATGTAGACCAAAGAGACCGCCAAAATCAAAAAAAAACCGAATTGTGTACTAATAGCGCTGATTAAGTTAAAAAGAGCCTTTCTTTTTTATTTAAAAAGCGTAGAATTGCGCGACTGATTTTGCCGAGATGATTATTTTAGTAATCAATTTAAGTATTAAAATACGCATCTCAAATATACGTTTCACTATAACTATTGAAACGTGTAGATAAAATAAACTATTAAAAGCATTAGGTATTCTCCAATTAAGAATGCCGCATTAGGAAAAACATTATGGTTACTATTCGCATGGCTCGTGGCGGTTCTAAAAAACGCCCTTTTTACAAAATTGTTGTTACTGATTCACGCAAGCCGCGTGACAGTGGTTATATTGAGCGTTTAGGTTTTTACAACCCGCGCGCAAAAGGCCAAGAAGTTCGCCTAGAACTTAAGCAAGAGCGTATCGACTACTGGATTGCACAGGGTGCACAAGTTTCAACTCGCGTAAACACTTTATTTAAAGATGCTGCTAAAACAGCCGCTGCTGCTTAATATTATTTAGGCCGCATGAGCCAGTCTGACTATATACTGCTGGGTGAAATATCAGGCGTATCAGGTGTTAAAGGCTGGGTTAAAGTTTTCTCACATACCGACCCGAGAGAAAAAATTATTGCTTATAAACAATGGTTTTTACAAAATAAAGGGGATGATTGGCAAACCGTCAAAATTTTAAACGGTAGAAAACAAGGCAAAAATATTGTCGCTCAATTAGAGGGCATTAACACACGCGAACAAGCTGAAGCACTCAAAGGTACTCAAATTGCTATCCATACGGATCAACTTGAACCACTGGGTAAAAATGAATACTACTGGAAAGACCTAATTGGCTTAAAAGTAGAAACTACCGAAGGCATAAACCTTGGTAAAATAGATTGGATTTTTAATACTGGCAGTAATAACGTATTAATAATCAAAGAAGATACTAAAGAAAAGAAAGAGCGAATGGTACCTTACCTAATGGGTAATGTTGTCATTTCAATAGATTTTGACACAGATTTAATGATTGTTGATTGGGATCCGGAATTTTAAGGCAGGTAATAGTTCAATGCGTTTTGACGTAATAACACTACTACCCCAATTAGTTGAAGCCGTTACGAAAGTTGGCGTAACCGGTCGAGCCAAAGACCGAGGCTTAATTGACTTACATTGTTGGAATCCACGTGATTTTAGCAATGATAATCACCGCACGGTGGATGATCGTCCTTATGGCGGTGGCCCTGGGATGGTGATGAAGGCCGACGTTTTACTTAAAACGATACGCCATGCAAAGCTACAAGCACCTGAAGGAACTAAGGTCATTTATCTTAGCCCACAAGGGAAAAAGTTAGACCAAAGTTCCGTGCGAGAAATGTCGCAAAGCAAAGGTTTAATTTTATTATGCGGTCGTTATGAAGGTATTGATGAACGTGTAATACAACTCGAAGTTGACGACGAATGGTCACTCGGAGATTATGTATTAAGTGGTGGTGAGTTAGGTGCGATGGTCATGATAGATGCCATCACCCGCTTACAACCAGAGGCTTTAGGTCATAATGAATCAGCACTACAGGATTCTTTTACAGAAAACCTGTTAGACTGCGAACATTATACAAGGCCTGAAGTCGTAGAAAGTTTGGTAGTACCCGCTGTTTTGATGAGTGGAAATCACCCATCAATAGCACGCTGGAGACGAAAGCAATCCTTAGGTAAAACATGGCAACGACGCCCTGACTTACTTAACGCAACGCCTTCAACAAAGACAACAGACATTAAAGCATTGAGCAATGACGATAAAAAGTTGCTTGATGAATATTTACAAGATCATTGTTCGCAAGAACAAGATCTGCCAGAACATAAGAAAGATATTTAGAGGATTTATTATGAGCACGATTATTCAAGCATTAGAAGCTGAGCAAATGACGAAGGAAATTCCTGAGTTTAACCCTGGTGACACGGTTGCCGTTTCACTAAAAATTAAAGAAGGCGATCGCGAGCGTATCCAGGTTTTTGAAGGTGTTGTTATTGCTATTCGTAACCGTGGTCTTAACTCGGCATTCACGGTGCGTAAAATCTCTTACGGTGAGGGTGTTGAGCGTGTATTCCAAACCTACAGCCACGCTATTGCAGACATTGAAGTTAAGCGTAAAGGCGCGGTTCGTAGAGCAAAGTTATATTACCTACGTGGTTTAACAGGTAAGGCAGCGAGAATTAAAGAGAAAGTTTAAACGTTAAAAACTTTCAACAATAAAAAAGCCACATTTTTGTGGCTTTTTTATTGGGTGCGAAAAACGCTTTATGATGTTCAGCTAAAGTTCACACTCGGTATGAGAAAATAGCTTGTTTTATAGAGACCTTGGTCTCAAACAATATTATTACCACCTTTAGGAAAACCGTGATAGATTCTATAAGCCTTTACGACATCATAATCTTTATTGTGCTACTATTTTTAGTCGCCACAATCGTTATCATGTACTTTAGCAAAAAAAATCTTCTCAGCTCACTTAATACACCAATCGAAGTGCCTACTCCCAGCACACCACTGTATAATTGCCATGAAGATGCTTATAAATTATTACCCGAATCAATAATTATACTTAATGATGATAATAATATCGTTTATCTAAACCCTGCTGCTGAAAAAATGTTGAGCTGTAAATTACGCAGCGTAATGGGTAAAAACCAAAAAACGGCCTTCGAGCTCTTACACAGTAAAACTTCTAGGACTCTTCAAAACGTGCTAAGCAGCAAAGCTCAGGAATCAGAACGAGAGTGCCTATTACAAACATCCACCAAACAGACTTTTCCCATTAGACTAAATCACATCCCTTTATTGCTAGGGAGCCATACTAACGATGCGGAAGTACAATCACTTTTAGTGATAAACAACATCTCAGAAACAAAGGCATTACAATCAAAACTGTCAGATATAGAACATTATGATGCAATAACACGTATGTTAAATCGTCGTTCTTTTGAAGCCTCGGTTAAACAACTGGTTGATAACTCGCACAAGCATAATGCGAGTCATGTGCTTGTATATTTCTCCATTGATCAATTCCAGCTGCTTAATGAAACGATTGGTCATACGGGTGGTGACTCTCTAATAACAACCGTTGGTAGTATTATTGAGGATTTTACCGCTAAAAACAGAGACTTTACAGGCAGAATGGGGGGAAGCTCCTTTGCTGTTTTATTCCGTGATCGTAAACTCACTAGCTGCATTAAAGACGTTGAAAGTATTATCGACACTATCAATGACCATAAGTTTATGTCGGCAGGAAAGCAATACCCTGTCACCCTAAGCGCAGGTTTCATTATTATAGATAGCCAAACCACGTCTCATTTACGTGCAATCTCAGAAGCAACAAGAGCGTGCAGATTGGCCAGTAAAACGGGTGGGAATCGTGTCTCAGCTTATCTTGAAGAGAAAGATAAACAAAATGAGCAAGAAGGCAATCTAAAGTGGGTCATTGTACTTAAAAATGCCATTCAAAATAATTTATTCGAAATGTACGCACAACCGATTCACCGCCTTACCGCGGATGAGTACAAAAAGCCTTTTTCACATTATGAGTTATTAATACGACTATTCGACGAGGAAGGAAACTTCATTTCACCCGATGAGTTTATTTCCGCCGCCGAATATTATTCTATGATGCCTGCGATTGATCGCTGGGTCGTTCACAATGTTTTAAACCAAATTAATAAAATACCCAAGCAGACAACACCTTTACCTGTATTTGCAATAAACTTATCGGGGCAAAGCTTAAACGATGCGCGCTTCCTTGACTATGTGATTGATGAAGTAAAACGCTCTAAAGTCGACCCACAAATGCTCTGTTTTGAAATCACAGAGCAAGTGGCTGTTGAGGATATGGAGCTGGTCAATAGCTTTATTGCACGTTTAAAAGACTTAGGTAGCACCTTCTCTTTAGATGATTTTGGCACGGGTATGAGTTCTTATGGTTTTTTAAGAACTCTCGACATTGATTACCTTAAAATTGACGGTATTTTTGTTAAAAACATTGCTACCGATGATGTTGCCAAAGCGATGGTACAATCAATCAGTCAAGTAGGGCATACGATGAACCTGAAAATAATCGCAGAGTATGTCGAAAATGCCGAAATTGTTGAAATACTCCAAGAAATGGGTATTGATTACGGACAAGGCTACCATATATCAAAACCAAAGCCGCTAACCGATATGCTTAAGCCACACTTACAAATTGCTAAAGCAGCCATTTCAATTAGCTAACTCTCTATTTACGCAATAAACTAACACCGAATAAAACCAACAATAGTCCAACAATTTGTGCCCAGCCAAAAGGCTCACCCAATAGGTTCACAGCTAGCAATATAGTCATAACGGGCCCCAGTGTTCCCATTATACTAGTACGTGTCGCACCAATGCGGTTGATTGCCTCGCTGATGAAAAAACTGGGGATTAATGTACTAAATATCGCTAACAAAATGGCTAAACTCCACAACCTTGTCGAGACATATAAGTCACTCATTGTATGTATCACAAAAAAATGGATGAGTATAAAGACCAATGAGGATGACATCGCCACACTGGTAAAAATCAAACTACCTAAGCGAGAAATAAAGGCTTTACTGAAAATCACATAAATAGAAAAGCTGAATGCCGCCATAGCCACCAAGGCTGTTCCTAACGCGACATTATCATCAACCAGTGAGGTTCTTGCCGGCGACTCATTAAAAAATAGAAAGCTCACCCCAATATAACTCACCACTAATGAAGCCAATACTTTGAGTGTTATTTTTTCTTTAAAAAAGAACCAACTTAATAGCGCCACCATAATAGGATAAGTAAATAAAGTTAAGCGCTCTAGCTGTGCCGAAATATAGGATAGCCCTTCAAAGTCCAGATAGGACGCCAAATAATAGCCTAAAAACCCCAGACCAAAAATAGCTAAGCCATCTTTCTTAGTAAATGAAGCAGCTTTTTCTGGACGTGTTTTAATCGCATAAAGAAGCACCAACACATAAAAAGGAAACGCAATGATCATGCGTAACGCAAGAAACGTGGTTGCATCTACCCCCTCTTGAAAAGCGAGTTTAATAAAAATGGATTTTAGGGAAAATAAAGCCGTGCCTGCGATAGCAAAGAATATTCCTAATCGAAAGTCTTTTTGATTGGTCGTGATTGGCATTTTGATTCCTTGATTTAATAATAAACAGTGGGAATCAAGCTTGCTGAGGGAGATTCCCACAGCGTTAGAAAAATTTAACTTACAATAATTCGCTGGCTGTGTGTGATTGAATAATCAGCCAGAGTTTCAGTGAAATTATAAGATGAAGAATTTGCATGATCGAGAGTTTAACAGTATTTGAGAGAGTGACACAAGCCTTGTCCTATTAAATCGAACAAACCCCACCCTCATAAATAGCCATTACTGATGCCAATTCTTGATGGATATATTCTTGTTCATCGCTCGTCAATTCAGATAGTAGTTCTGGTGTTTTACCAGCATCCAACTGAGCCAATATTTGATTCACTTCCAAGCATCCACGTTGTGCAACTTTTTCTAACAGTTCATCAAGATAAAATTATGGCTGTCCTTAAGATTTTGCAGAGTTTTGAACACCCTCTACGCGCCCCAAGAAATAATTTTTATCTGCCGTCTATTAGCTGTATGCTTGATGAATATATTCTTGTTCATCGATCGTCCTCGGTGATTCGTAATAAGTTATTGCTTTCTTTATCCACCAAAAGCTCAATTTTTTTCCTTTCTTTATCAGGGAAATACATAGGTACAAATAATGGAAAACCTAAGAACTCAAGATCATCAAGCCAATATAGCTCATTAATATATTCATTTAATTGTGTTCTTATTACATCTAATGCCAATATGAGTGCTTGCATAGAATCTATACCAACAACTTTTTCTATTTTGCCATCTATAGAAAAGGCGCAACTCCAATCATCATTCTCCTGCAGAGGTTGATGTAATTTTACTGAAACCTGAGCATTAGTAATCTTGTTTATTAAGATACGTTCCGCTACCACCACTACTTTATACTTGTCTTTATCCATTTTAAATTACCACTATTTGATGACTGTCCCCGGTTGCGCTTTTATTTGTTCTTTATTCTAAAATACAACCAATTTCCGAAAACAGATGATGCAAAAACGGGAAATGCAATATATATAAAATTATGAAGTAAATATTGACCAAGTACTCCCGCACCTTTAGTTTCAGACAAAGAACCAAAATATGATGGTAGCGGACTAATGAAATTAACAAGGGTTGCTAATATAAAACCTATAGCTAGCCAATGTAGAACCCTACCAGCTTTCGTAATTTCCAGACAAATGATTAGAAAAACCCCGACAAATGTTGTGAACAGTAATCTTACAAAAATAATAGCTGTATTTACTGTTGCTTCAATATCTCCATTACTTAGAAGAATCAACGTTGAGGTCGCAGTGTTTAACTTATCGTACTCTTCGATGAGAAGAAGAAAAAATATTCCAGATAAAGAAGCAATTATTGAGACTCCTAACATTAGAACTATTTTAGTAAGGCACTGGCCCATATCTATTAGTGCCATTGAATTGTCCTTTTTTGTATGCTGCTAGTGGATACCCATAACCGTTTTGTGGTATGTAAGGTGCTGCAATATTATAGCTATAATATGATGTAGCAAAGTTTATTTTTGTTCCTATAGCGCAGTTTGGTCGTCCTGCCCACGCAGGTTTATCTGCCAGTTTAATATATAACATAAAATACCATGTGGCATTAATTGAAGAAGTACGTTGATAATAATCTATTTGAGAGCGTACAGTACGAAAGAGTTGCATTGAACATTGAGAGCATGCCCAACCCATCCATTTATCAATTGCATAGTCTAGGTTTGAATACGAAGCTGTATTTGGGTTTGTAATACGAAGTCCTTTCAGACCTTTATAATCAGAAGTGATTAATGGATTTTCTAGTACATAGCCATATCCATTCATCCCCCCATCCAACCCAATCGGGTCACTCTGAATATATCGTCCAGTAACAGGATTATAATCTCTATTGAAGTTGTAGTGCTTCTGCGTCTCTACATCATAATACTGCCCAGGGAATCGAAGATTATAGCTTAGTACAGTACTGTCCTTATCCGCATCTTCATCAGGCTGGCTTTCACCAAACGGTTTGCTGTCCCACGCCCAGAGTGTGTTGTTTGTGTGATCGGTGATGACTCGCGGTGTATCAATCTGATCGGCAAAGATACGGTAGATGTTACCGTCTTTGAGCAGTGCGATGGGTGTACTACCAAAGTAAACGGTTTCCTGTATGGGATTACCGCTGGCATCGTATTCGGCGAATATTCGGTCGTTGTCCCAGCCGTAGTTTGTCGTTTCATTGACGGTGGTTTTCTTAACCCGCATATTATTGGCGTTGTAGAGATAGCTTGTGCTTGTACCGTTGTCGATGCTGACCAAACGGTTTCTGGCATCGTAGGTGTAGCTATGCTCGCCGCCGTTGATGATATTGCCGTTGTTGTCGTACTGGTAGTCGGTGTCGGCGACTTTGGTCAGGCGGTTTGAGTTTCCCAGTATGCTGTAGATTGTCTGGATTTCTTCGTTGCTGTCCTTGTTTTCGGTGAGATTCAGGCGGTTGCCGTTGGCATCGTAGCTGAAAACATTGTTCTCGCCACGAAGGACACAGAGAACACAAAGATTTGGATGTTTCCCTTCGTGCGCTTCGTGCGCTTCGTGTCCTTCGTGTCCTTCGTGTCCTTCGTGTCCTTCGTGTCCTTCGTGTCCTTCGTGTCCTTCGTGGTTAATTTGATTCATGGTTGATCAACCGTTTATCGCTGTTTTTATACCGATTTTGGATGGATATCCACGATTACACCATTTCCACTAGAACTTACTTGCAAGGGTGATATGCATGATCATGCTTGGTATTAACATAAGGATGATCATGAGTTACTTCTTGTCTACAAGGGTTAGCAGGGTGTATATGAATATTATTACTTTTTTTCAACAAGAAAGTGTGTTGTTCACAAGACACTAGAAAAAAACATATACAACTGAAAATAAATGTGCGCATTATCCTTTAGATAAACATTGTTAACCACACCATTTATTATTAGAACTATTTGAGTAATTTCCTCTTACATATCTATCTATAGGTGTCATTGCAGGGTCTTCCCAGTATTTCACCATGTATTGTTCATTATTTGCAAAATATGCAGCTCTGTTTTTAGAGCCTTGAGCTACGCTATAAAACTGAGAAGTTAGCTGTTTTTTGGTGATCATTATCTATCTCTTCCATGAGTTGAATTAATCGACCTATTAATAATAACGCGAAAAAATAATGTCAAGTATAAGCCTTGTCCTATTAAATCGAACAAACCCCACCCTCATAAATAGCCATTACTGATGCCAATTCTTGATGGATATATTCTTGTTCATCGCTCGTCAATTCAGACAGAAGTTCTGGTGTTTTACCAGCATCCAACTGAGCCAATATTTGATTCACTTCCAAGCATCCACGTTGTGCAACTTTTTCTAACAGTTCATCAAGGTCTGTCATATTCAGTTTTTTCTCAGCTTCTTCATACTCAGTATCTGCACCAAACCAAAATTCTAAACCACGACTTAAAAACTCATCATAAGTTAAGTAGTGTGTACCATCACAGGAAAAATTTAAGCCCGTAAAACCATTAACCAAATTTAAAGAACCCGAACGCAAATAAACAGTTTCATCCGCAAAACGTAACGCACTAAATTGTTTAAATACATTACAAATATCTTTTTTAGGAACAATATTTCTCTCAAAATATGGGCGCTGCGGGTATGCCAAACAAATTTCAGAATCCGATAACTCATCCATGGTTAAGATACGGTAGGTATACGGGTCATCCACATGCCAGATCGTCACTCGGCTACTAGAATAATGAACTTGGCAGTGATACACGCCATGCTCAAGCATCAGCTCTTCAAGTATCGTCATCACATCACTGAGCTTTTTATCCATTTGACTTTCAGCGCGTTGCTGTAAAAACAAGCCACTGCGTATTGCAGGATCACCTTTAATCTGCCTCCATTGGCGTGGTTCTTCGTACATTGTGTCATCGCGAGGAAGCTCTCTTAAATCATAATCTACGCCTAAAAAACCCAGACGGTTACCCTGCTGATCACGAATTAATTGAATTCCTGTTACGGAGGGCCGCTTGGTGTTTTTTGTTATATAAGCCTTGGATAGCTCAAAATCCTCGCCTTCACGCGGTTTAAATAAGTTTTTCATATAAGGTCGTGGCGATCGATCACGCCCCATTGAATAAGTATTTTTCTCCTCATGCGAGACGGTAGCGCTAATTTGTATCCCCTTTACATCCAACACATAGATGTATTTACAATAGGGCAATTTATTAATTGCTTTACTTAAATGATCATTTAATTTATCGGGATTATTCAAAATTGGGGGCAACTCTAGTACCAGTTTCTCTAAACTATTACTAAGATGTGTCGTTAAAAACTTACGCAACTTTTTTACCGTTTTTGTAACCGTTGAATCCATTTGTATTTATCACTCGTAATGGTTATGTTATGCCTATATTAACATGACAGGAATCTTTGACGATGGTTAAGAAACTATTTCAACACCTACACCTCCCACAAAAAACAATTGCTCTACTCTTTTCGGCACTTCTGTTAACTACTGCTAATGTAACAACAGTTAATGCCAATGAAGTTGAAGTTGTTGATGTGAAGATTCACCAACAAAATGATAAAACGTGGACTTTTGCAGTAACGTTAAAGCACGATGATAAAGGCTGGGATCATTATGCCAATGAATGGCAAGTGATAGGTGCAGACAATAAAATATTTGGAACACGTACCTTGTACCATCCACATGTGAATGAACAACCTTTTACACGTAACTTATCAGGTGTGAAAATTCCCACTGATATTAAAACGATACGTGTAATTGCCAAAGATACGGTGCATGGCTTATCGCATAAAGCGGCTGAAATTAATCTGCAAACAAAAGAAATTAAGCAGGTTACTTTAGTCTTAAAGAAGGCAAAATAAATGAATCTGTTTCTACCTTCTTCATTCGCAATGTTGTTTACTTCTGTTTTTTTACCCAGCCCAGCTCTCAGCGCATCCACTCAGGTGATTCCTTCAAAATGCCAATCAAATCGAGTACAACTCCAAATACTGGGCTCTCGTGGCCCTGAACTATTAGATGATCAAGCCTCTACAGGCTACCTTATCTGGCTGGATAATAAAGCCCGTGTGATAGTTGATGCAGGTGCAGGTAGCTTGCAACGTTTTAAACAGAGCAAAGCCAGTTTTGAAGATGTGGATTTATTTTTATTTAGCCATTTTCATGTAGATCACAGCAGTGACTTTCCTGCTTATATCAAAGGTGCCTTTTTTACCAAACGCTCCAAACCATTGTTTGTTTATGGTCCAACGGGAACAAAATTTGTAGCATCTGCGGAGCAATTTGTCGAACGAGCCATTGGCAGTGAAGCAGGCATGTACCCTTATTTGGGGAATGTTTTAGATAATGAAGCCCGCGGTGCTTATAAAATTAAAGTGGCAAATATCGAATGGTCATACAGTGATTTAACGATCAAAACTATCTACAACAAAAATAATATTCGCGTGAAAACAGTATCAACCCACCACGGGCCGTTTCCTTCACAAGGTTATCGGGTTGAGCTCGCAGGTTGCTCCATTACATTTTCTGGTGATATGAGTGGACGACTCGGCGCTATGCCTGAGTTTGCTAAGAATACCGATATTTTTGTAGCGCACAATGCTATCCCAGAAGATGCTACAGGTGTAGCCGCCCTGCTGCACATGACACCAACAACGATTGGAAAAATTGCCAAACGTGCTAACGTTAAAAATCTTTTACTCACGCATTTAATGGCGCGCAGCATCAATCTCGAAGCTGAAACACTAAGACTCATTAAAAACAATTACCACGGTGCAGTTAGTTTTCCGAATGATTTAGATCGTTTTAAGCCCTAGCTCTAATTCTCATATTGAAACACCGCGATGAGCACGAATTTGGCTCCACGTTTATATCTAAGATATTAGCACACAGGATTCTGTTCAAAGCTCGCACCGAGTGCTTTAATACAGCTTTTGATACATTATGAGCACTGCCATGCCTGACGACTCCTTCTCATCCCTACCCTTTTCTAAAACATTGTTAGATAATTTAGACTCACTGGGCTACCAAACAATGACGCCGGTGCAGTCATCCAGCTTACCCTCAATCCTAGAGGAGAAGGACCTCATTGTGCAAGCCAAGACTGGCAGTGGTAAAACAGTTGCGTTTGGGCTCGGCGTGTTACAAAAAATAACCCCCAAATTTTTCGGCTTACAATCACTTGTATTATGCCCTACCCGTGAGCTTGCCGACCAAGTTGCCCAAGAAATTAGGCAGCTAGCGCGTTGTATTCCTAATATTAAACTGGTGGTTTTATGTGGTGGTAAGCCGCTAGGCCCCCAGGCAGACTCCTTAGAACATGGCGCACATATTGCGGTGGGCACACCTGGTAGAATTAAAGATCACCTGAGTCGTTCAACCCTTGATTTAAGCAGTGTCGAAACTTTAGTCTTGGATGAAGCCGACCGCATGTTGGATATGGGCTTTTATGATGAGATTATGAATATAATCAACCAAACCCCAAACAATCGTCAAACACTTCTGTTCTCCGCAACTTACCCGAATACCATTAAAAAAATGTGTCGCTCTATCCAGCGTGACCCCGTAGTGATTAAAGTGGATGAAAAACACGAAGAAAGCACCATTGAAGAAGCCTTTTTCCAAACCAATAACTATCAACGAAAAGAAACACTGCTTAATCTACTAGCGCATTACCAATTAAAAAGCACCGTGATTTTTTGTCACACCAAAGTACAGTGCCATGAAATTGCAGAATTTTTACAGCATAACAAAGTGCAGGCACTAGCGCTAAATGGTGATTTAGATCAACGTGACCGCGACCAAGTTTTGGTGCGTTTTAGCAATAACAGTTGCCCTGTTTTAGTGGCTACCGATGTGGCTGCACGCGGGCTAGACATCAAGTCACTTCAAGCGGTTATTAATTATGAGCTTCCCCATGATGCAGAAATTTACACACATCGTATTGGTCGCACGGGTCGCGCTGGCGAAACAGGCTTAGCCCTAAGCCTTTATACGGAAGCAGAAATAGCCCGAATCATTTCACTTGAAGATTATTTGGGCAAACCTTGTCACAATGAATCGACCGACTCTTTAACCAAAGCTTTAGATTTTTCGCTCCACTCAAACGTATCCACCTTACAAATTGATGCCGGCAAAAAAAATAAAATACGTCCCGGTGACCTGTTAGGCGCACTCACGAAGGACGCTGGTTTAGCAAGCGCTCAAATTGGCAAAATAAATATTTTTGAACAACTCAGTTATGTTGCCATAGCGCAAGAGGCACTCCCAAAAGCACTTGGTTATTTTCGCCAAGGCAAAGGTAAAATAAAAGGACGCCATGTTAAGGCACGGGAGATTAAATAATGGAGTTTACATTTAACAATACATTCGCCCAACTACCTGATTATTTTTACAGCCGCACTCAAGCAACACAGGTTAAAGATCCTAAACTTATTATCTTTAACCATGAGCTGGCTGAACAGTTAGGCGTATCAGAAGACTTGTCTGACCAGCAAAAACTTGCGCAAGTTTTTGCTGGTAACCTCACACCCACAGGTGCAGAACCACTGGCAACCGTTTATGCAGGACACCAATTTGGCGGCTTTTCCCCACAACTCGGTGATGGGAGGGCATTGCTACTCGGGGAAACAGTCACCAAGCAAGGCGAGCGATTCGATATCCAACTCAAAGGCGCTGGCCCAACCCCCTACTCCCGTAATGGTGACGGGCGCTCTGCGTTGGGGCCTGTCTTGCGCGAGTATTTAGTCAGTGAAACTATGTACAAGCTAGGCGTTGAAACCACCCGTGCGCTCGCAGCTGTTACCACAGGGGAAGAAGTCGCTCGTGAACGTTTAGTCGCTGGTGGCGTAATCACCCGTGTCGCCAAAGGCTTTGTAAGAGTCGGTAGCTTTGAATATTTCTCATCCCAAGGTAATCAAGAAGCTGTCAAAGAACTCGCTAACTATGAAATTGACAGACATTTCCCGCAAGCCAAAAATGCTGATAATCCTTATGTTGCATTTCTCGCAGCTGTTATTGATAAACAAGCAAAGCTAATCGCCCAATGGATGAATCTTGGCTTTATTCACGGCGTGATGAATACCGACAATATGGCAATTTCAGGGGAAACGATAGATTACGGGCCCTGTGCATTTATGGATGAGTTTTCATACAAGCGAGTTTACAGCTCTATTGACCGAAATGGGCGTTACGCTTATAACAACCAACCTCAAATTGGACAATGGAATTTAACTCGCCTTGCCGAAACATTGCTCCCACTGTTTATCGATGAAAAAGAAGACGGGAAAGTCGCCGTGGCAATTGCTGAAAGTTTGCTAAAAAACTACCAACAACAATACCAAAACTATTGGTTGAACGGGATGCGAAATAAGCTAGGGCTTGAGTTAAAAGATGACACTGATGCAGATTTAGCCAATGAGTTACTCAACTGCATGGAAGATAATCAAGCTGATTTTACGCTTACCTTTTTCTATTTATCTCAATTGCCTCACTATAAAGAGAACATAGAAGCAGAAAATCAACTCCAAGGGATATTTAAACAAAGTAAGCAATCAAACGCTTGGTTGAAAAAATGGAAAAAACGCCTTGACCTTGAAGCCTTAACTGATTCGCAACGAATGATAAAGATGAGACAAGTTAACCCTGTTTATATTCCACGAAATCACCAAATCGAACGCGCTATACGCGCTGCTGAAGATAATAATGATTTTACGGTATTTCATGAACTACAGGCTGTTTTACAAAAACCTTATGAGTTGCAGGCTGGCAAAGAAGCTTATATGTTACCCCCAAAGGCAGAGGAAGTTGTGCATCAGACGTTTTGTGGAACTTAAATAAGTACTCATAATTCTCAAAAACAAAAAAGCCCCTAAATAGGGGCTAAAATAGAATCCTTCGATGTGATTTCTATTTTTAAACTGACGAGTAAAAAGTCTCTTATAATTTCTTATAGTTTTTTATAACCGTAGTAATAACATCTTTCTTCTCTCGGTGGCGTATTTTTACCGGCATGTAATCTAGCTCTTTTGCCATCCAAAAGATTGTTTCACGTGCATTGGTAGAACGTACGACCTTGACTTTAACGGTATTAAAAATACCCGCTGGGGTTTTTAATTTTTCATTTCCAAGCTTTTGAAAGCGGTACTGAGTTTTCTCACCCTGAGTAACAATATTATACGTAAGCTGAGATTTATTTTGGCTTAAGTCATGGGCTAAAAGTAACTCCATAGACGCTTTATCTTGAATATCTGCGGATGTCTTAACCGAAAAATATTTTTTCTTGTAATTACCCGTTGCAGTGTTTCGTGAAAAGTTAATATTATCGACCTTTCCACCACCTCTTTTAGACTGATTAAACAAGTATTTTTTAGGAGTGATTATATGCCCTGAAACCTGTCCATCCGTATTTTCAGTAATCCTTATCCCTGTAAGTAAGGCCGCAAAACCAGTTGCTTTAGTATATTTATGGTAAGAATAGTTATTACCGGAATACTTTAGCGAGGTATGTAAATTACCTAAGGTTAAACTCCCTTTTGACACTTTATAGTTTGCTTGAAAAGCCTTAGGTAGAGCCATTGTAGATTGAGCCAGTAACAAAAAGGTAATTACACTTACAGCTTGAAAAAACGTCTTAGTAAAAAATGTAAAATTCATGGTTATTATCTCAATGTACGATAGGTATAAGACAGAGTCAGTTTATAAAAGTTCATACACAAAAATAAACCCTCACGAAGAGGGTTTATAATGACATATTAGCTACTATTTATTCTAATTAAAACTAAGCAGTTTCACCTGCATAATCAGCAATACCAGGGTTATCTCCAACACCAACAAGCTTCGGGCGATTCATTTTCGGCAATTTAAGCACATCATCTTTACCTTTAGTTGCAACAATATAATCACGCACCACATCCCACATTAAACGACCATCTGGTGTACGATTGACAGTTGCCCAACCTGCTAGCTTATAGGTTTTCTTAGGATCGATTTTGTCGCCGTTATCGAGGCGCGCATCAGTGATACGGCTGTATAACTTTTTACTAGGGTCAATGGTGTAATCTAAACCACCCACACGCACCATATCACCCCCTGATTGTAAGTAAGGGTCTGGGTCGAATAAGTTATCGGCAATTTGCTCTAAGGTCTCTAACAAGTCTTTACCCGTAATCTCACTGGTATAGGTTTCTGCATAAGTCATGGAACATTGTGTCATCACATCTTCCATGGTTATCCAGTCGCCTTTCAGGGTGCTTGTTCCCCAGCGAACACCTGCTGAGAATGAAATATCAGCTTTGTATTCATGGCGCAAGGCGTTACACATAACTTGATCCCATGTACCCATAAAATTACCACGGCGGTATAAGGTACGATCTGCAATCGCCAGCTTTTCAGTCAGGATTTCATCATAGGTTTTACCTACACGTGATTTATTAAACTTGTACTTTTCATTACGCGCTTCATTAATTTTCTCATCGTATTTTTTACTACGCATTTGAGACAGATAAGCTTCCATCTCTTTATCCGCAGGTAGCCAATTGGTAATAACAGGCTTCATTGAGTAGTGCATATTGACTTTATTATCGGTGAAGTCAAAGTCCATAATACCAACAAACTTTCCGTTTGATCCTGCATTAGTGACTAAACATCGGTTGCCACCTTTGCTTTTAACTTCGATCGGCTTTGGCATACCGTCATGCGTGTGACCGCCAAATATAGCATCAATACCAGGGACGTTTTCGCCCATCTTCACATCAACGTCCATGCCATTATGTGAAAGTAATACGACAGCATCTGGCTTTTCATCAGCACGAATCTTTTTAACGAGGTTCGACATATCTTCTTCACGCAAGCCAAATGACCAGTCAGGGAAAAACTCTGGTGGGTTAGCGTTAGCAGTTCGAGGGAAAGCTTGACCAACAACTGCAATACGCTTGCCACCAATCTTTTTCATAACATAAGGTTGGAAAGCATAGCCTGCATCTTCATCAAATAAACCACGGCCATCATTCTTTTCAACTAACTCAGCATAATTATCATCCATTAAAGAATCTTCTTTAACACGCACATTTTGCCCGATGAAATCACCTTTAAATAAAGCGACATTGCTAAGCACTTCTGCTTCGTTGTAGGTAAACTCCCAATGACCAATCATCACGTTGACACCTAAAATATTCGATGCTTCAACCATGTCTACGCCACGCGTCCAAAGGGAAGTGCCCGAACCTTGCCATAAATCACCGCCATCAAGTGTAATGGTATTTTCAATACCTCCGGCATCTTTACGTAGCATATCAAGCAATGTTTTCATGTGGGAATAGCCACCTGTTTTACCATACTTTTTAGCCGCATTGAAAAAATCTAAATAGGTGTATGCATAAGCCTCAGGGCCATCAAGAGGTAAGTCCATTTTTTCTAGGAGTTTCTTACCTACGATATGAGGCGGGCGGCCTAATGCAGGGCCGACACCCAAATTCACATTCGGCTCACGAAAGTAAACTGGCAATAACTGCCCATGCACATCGGTTGTGTGTAGGATTCGTGCTTGGCCTTTTTTGGGGACACTGTAAAAATCTTTTGGCATTGTTGCCGCTGATTTTTTATCTTCGGCTAACGCATTTTCGATCAACCAAGGCAAGCTGCCTGCACCCGCAGACCCTGCTGCCATAATCGTTAAAAAAGTACGTTTATTCATCTCTGTTCTGTTTGGCTTATTGGCCATGTTACAACTCTCCTACGGCTTTCTGATTCGACTAATTAAAATTTCAAACTGGTTGAATTAATTCTTGAGTTCTTCTTAATTGCAAAGAACACGAAGCAAGTTTAGTATACTACACACTTTTTGTGGAATTTAATTTACCTTCTTATGCCTTTATTTTCAGCAGTTAAAAAACTCTTTTTACTCGTCTTATTTTTTTTATCAACACAAGCTTTTGCAGATGTAGTTAAGCCCGCTCTTGTTGAAATTACGGTGAACAGGCAAGGAGTCATAGATATAGAAATTCGTGCCAGTATTGAGGCATTATTAACTGAAATAGATGGGAGGTACAAAAATACTAAGGACTCCCCCAACGCCGCAAAATATGATTTATTAAGGAAAATGCAACCGAACGTTTTATCAAAAAAATTTGACGCCTTTGAGAAACAATTTCTCAAGACGATAAAACTTAATGATAATGATAATAAAAAGACAATCCAACTAAAAGTAAAGCAAGTGACCATCCCTGAAGCTGGTTACACAAAAGTTCCTCGTATTAGCGTTATAAAACTATCCGGTAAAGTGGACTTATACGCAAACTCTGTAACGTGGTTTTATCCAATGACCTTTGGTGATAACGCAGTACGCTTACGCCAAGTAGATAAAACCAATCAAAAATACCACTGGTCTGAGTGGCAATGGTTAAAAAACAACCAATCGAGTGAAGCACTTTCTTTAACTGAGGTTGTTGCCCGCAAGCCTTTCTATAAGACAGTACTTAACTACATTGTATTGGGATTTGAACATATCCTACCAAAAGGTATCGACCATATTTTATTTATTCTGGGTTTATTTCTATTTTCTACCGCATTGAAGCCATTACTCTGGCAAATTACCATGTTTACGGTAGCACACACTATTACGCTAGGGCTTGCCATGAATGGCATTATTAATCTGCCTTCGGTTATTGTAGAGCCTTTAATAGCGCTTTCTATTGCTTATATTGGCATCGAGAATATATTTGCAAAGCGCCTTCACAACTGGCGCTTATTTTTAGTCTTCGCCTTCGGCTTATTACATGGTCTGGGTTTTGCCAGTGTGCTTGCTGACTTTGGCCTACCCGACTACGCCTTTGGAACTGCACTTATTAGCTTTAATATCGGCGTTGAGCTTGGTCAACTAACGGTTATTCTTAGCGCTTTTTTATTGCTAGGCCTTTGGTTTAAAGGCAAACCTTGGTACAAAACACGTATCACGAATCCGCTTTCTTTAATGATTTCTATGATTGCTTTATATTGGTTTATTGAACGCTTAGAAATAAGCGCATTATTCGCTTGAATTATTTCATTTCAACCTGATAATAACATTTACCATCAACCAAGCTGGAGAAGCATATCGTGAGCATAGTGACACTAACCGACGCAACATTTGAAGAAGACGTTATCAAAAACGACACACCTGTACTAGTAGATTACTGGGCAGAATGGTGTGGCCCGTGTAAATCAATCGCCCCAATTTTAGAAGAAATTGCCACAGAATATGAAGGCAAAGTCATTGTCGGCAAATTAAATATTGATGATAACGGTGATACACCGCCTAAATACGGCATTCGCGGGATTCCTACCTTAATGCTATTTAAAAATGGCGAAGTAGAAGCGACTAAAGTTGGTGCTTTGAATAAATCACAGTTGACGGCATTTTTAGATCAAAACATATAAATGAATAACCCAATAAAAAGCCAGCTAAATGCTGGCTTTTTATTGGGGACCTTTGCACTAGTTTGTCGCGAAAGAAAAACCGGATGAAATTTCACTGATTGAGGCAGAAAATGAAGCTAATAACGAGTTATTAGCAAGTTTTCCAACGAAAATCAGTGGAATTTCAGCCATTTTTACTCGTCATCCGATTCCTGCAAAGGTCTCTATTTATCTATTTACAGCCTAAACGTTATGGTATTCCTTATACCAATCTGCAAAGTTCTTAACCCCTTCCTTCACTGACATTGATGGCTTATAGCCAAACTCGCTGACCAAATCATCAACATCTGCATAGGTATCGGGTACATCGCCAGGCTGTAGCGGCAGTAATTCCTTCTTCACTTCAACACCTAAAGATTCTTCCAAGGCATCAATATAATCTAATAGCTCGACAGGATTATTGTTTCCAATGTTATAAATACGCCAAGGCGCTTTACTGGTAGCCGAATCAGGCGCATCACCACTCCAGTCAGGGTTACCCATTGCTGGTCGATCAAGAATGCGAATCACACCTTCAACAATATCATCGATATAAGTAAAGTCTCGGCGATGCTTTCCATAATTATAAATTTGAATTTCGTCACCACGAAGTATACGGCGAGTAAACTTCTGTAGCGCCATATCAGGACGATCCCACGGGCCGTAAACAGTAAAGAAACGTAAACCGGTTGTTGGTAAATCATATAAATGACTATATGTATGCGACATTAACTCATTGGCTTTTTTAGTTGCTGCATACAAACTAACAGGGTGATTGACGTTATCATGCGTTGAGAATGGCATTTTAGTATTAGAACCATAAACCGAGCTTGATGAAGCATAGACCAAATGACCGACTTTATTGTGACGACAACCTTCTAAAATATGCCCAAAACCAACCAAATTAGTATCAATATAAGCTAAAGGGTTTTCCAATGAATATCGAACCCCTGCTTGCGCAGCGAGGTTAACAACACCTTCAAACTGCTGCGTTTTAAATAACTCAGCCATGCCTTCACGATCTTCAAGGTTCATACGAATATGCGTATAGTTAGGGTGGACAGCGTGGCGTGCAAGACGCGCCTCTTTTAAATCTTGATCATAGTAATCGTTATGATTGTCAATTCCCACAACCTCATCACCACGTTCTAACAAACGAATGGATAGCGCAGAACCAATAAAGCCTGCCGCACCTGTAACTAAAACCTTCATTTATAAACCTCTAATTTTTATTATTTAGCCCGACTGAGCCACCCTCTAACTATCTCGACCAAATAAATCACTGGTTACTACTTTATCTCGCACATCAGTAATATCATCGGATAAACGATTAGCGACAATGATATCTGACATCGCCTTAAACTCATTAAGATCACGGATTACACGAGACTTAAAAAATTCATCATCTTTTAACTCTGGCTCAAAAACGACAACCTCAATACCTTTCGCCTTTACACGCTTCATAATGCCTTGAATCGAAGATGCTCTAAAATTATCAGATCCACTTTTCATAATTAAACGATAAACACCCACAATTTTGGGCTGTTGTTGAATAATCCTATCAGCAATAAAATCTTTACGCGTTGTATTTGATTCAACAATCGCATTAATCAAATTACTAGGTACATCTTTATAGTTAGCTCGTAGCTGTTTGGTATCTTTTGGCAAGCAATAACCACCATAACCAAATGATGGATTATTATAGTGATCACCAATTCGCGGGTCTAAACCAACACCTTCTATAATCTGTTTCGTATTAAGCCCATGAACCTGCGCATAGGTGTCTAGCTCATTAAAGTAAGCCACTCGCATCGCTAGGTAGGTATTTGAGAAAAGTTTAACCGCTTCAGCTTCAGTAGAATCCACAAAAAGTACCGCAATATCTTCTTTAATCGCACCCTCGACTAATAAATTAGCAAACTTTTCAGCACGCTCTGAACGCTCACCAACGATAATACGCGAAGGATATAAATTATCATAAAGCGCATGACCTTCACGTAAAAACTCAGGCGAAAAAATAATATTATCAGTGCCAAACTTAGCTTTAATTTCTGCGGTATAACCAACAGGAACAGTCGATTTAATCACCATTACCGCATCGGGGTTAATCGCCATGACATCTTTAATAACAGCCTCAACCGTATCGGTGTTAAAGTGGTTATGTTCAGTATCATAATCAGTCGGTGTAGCGATAACAATAAACTCAGCCCCTTCATAAGCCTCATACTTATCTAAAGTAGCCGTAAAATTTAATGCTTTATTCGCAAGAAAATCTTCGATTTCAACATCCGCAATAGGTGACTGCTTATTATTAAGCATCTCAACTTTTTCTGGAATAACATCAAGCGCTGTAACCTGATGGTTTTGCGACAGTAACATCGCGTTTGAGAGGCCTACATAGCCCGTGCCAGCAATAGCAATTTTCATATAAAAACCTTAAAAAATTTAATCAGATCACTTTTTATAAAAGACAATAATGATCCTTGAACAGGAAGCTTATCTGATTGTGATTAATTTTTCACCAATTACAGGATGGGCTCAGCAAAAGATCAGATGACTGAACCTGAAAAAGCGTAGAATAAATGCTCCTCGAACACCGATGAGTAACAAACAATAAGTTGTGCTATTATTTTTGATAAAAAAACACCTACTCAAGAAAAGAGAACGTTTATGCCCCGTAGATTTGATGTTTTAGATAGCTTTAGAGGCTTAGCTGCAATTTTAGTAGTTGTGGTTCATATGCATTATGTTGGCAGTTTTATTGAACCAGAATTTTTCAGAGAAAGTTTCTTATTTGTAGAGTTCTTTTTTGTTTTAAGTGGCTTTGTTTTAGCACACGGGTACGCCTTAAAAAAAGATCTCAACTTTAAAACATTTATTATATCTCGGTCTTTTCGTTTATTTCCACTACACCTTTTTACTTTAACCATCATTGTGTTATTAGAATTTGGGAAACTTTATGCTTACAATAAAGGATTCAGTTTTAATGCCATACCTTTTACAAACACCCAAAACCCTCACGATATAATTCCCTCAGCCCTTCTTTTGCAAGCTTGGCTACCAAACGTTGAAACATTTGGCTGGAACTCTCCATCTTGGAGTATCAGTATAGAGTTTTACATGTACCTCTTATTTTTTGTATCACTTTTTATTAAAAGACCTTATTTATTTATAGTTTGGTCAATTCTTTCTATTATCGCTTTCATTACTATTATCATGAAACAAGACACCCCAATTGGAGAACTAGCCATAGCAAGAGGGTTCTCTAGTTTTTTTGCAGGAGGGCTAATCTATTTTCTATTCAGAAAAATTTACCCTATTGTTACCTTGGGTAAAAATCTATTCACGATACTAGAGCTAATAGTCATCGCCCTTGTTATTTTGACCATTTCATCTTCTATACCTTATAAATCATTAGTAGCCACAGCTTTATTCATCATTCAGATCTTTATTTTTGCTTTCCAAAAAGGATATATTTCTAATTTTTTTCGCAGTAACGTTTTTCTATACCTAGGAAAACTCTCTTATTCAATCTACTTAACACACACAATCATAATTTTTGGCTCCCTATCTACGTACATGATCATAGAAAAATTTTTAAGAATAAAAACCAGTCAAACCATAGATGGGCAGCGTTTTATCGACTTAGGAAGCCCGCTTTATAATAATTTAGCAATTTTAGCCGTTTTAGGAACTGTTATTTTTGTTTCACACTTCACATATAAGTACATTGAACTAAAAGGTCAGGCAATAGGAAAAAAATTATCTCAATAGATTGTTTTTAATTTACCAAGTGTTAGTTTTTACCTATTGCAGGGTTTTAAACAATTTTTTAAACTTCTCTATAACAAATTGTGTACTTGCATTTGATACATGAAGCGAGTCCATAAAGTATGCCCAATTATCATCGTGTAATTTATAGTCTTTATTTTGGTCTAACCACAGATCTTTCGATTGCAAAATAAATACTTTCTCAGACTGCCATTGATTAAAATAATTATTTGCCTCAGATAAATGCGCCGCATTAATAACTTTTAATTTGTTTAATGAAATATCATAAGCAGCTTGTGATAAAAATATTGTTGGCTTAAGTTCCTCCGTCCCTTCAACTTCCACATGCCCTCCAATAAGAATAACCGTATCAGACACTAATTTAAAATGATCAAGAGTAGCCTTAATAAAAGGACTCCAGTTATTTAAATTATCTTTATCTATCGTTTTAAAATTTAAAACACTCTTATCATATGAATCAGAATGCCAGTTTTGTGTAATAACCACATACTTATACTTCCTGTCTTTTAGTTGATAAAGGTCTTTTCGTAAATCATTGCATGATATGTCTGAGAATACATCTAGAAATTTAATATCCTTTAATAATACACAACCTCCTCTAGTAGCTACATCAATGTTATTAACATCAAAACCAAGAGCCTGACTGATTGGGTACACATATTGCTGTACCAAAGAATCACCTACAAACAAGATTTTTTCTCCCTCGCCACTGGTTAAACTGATTCCTCGTTCAAAGCGATTTTCAAAAGTAGATTCACTATGCTTTGAAACATCATAAGCAAAGGCGTTTAACACTTGAAACCTTTCCCCTAATCCATTATTTTTAGCAATATACAACCCAGATATTGATATAAGTACGAGCACCAAAGGAGCTATATAATAAAAATAATGTACCTTATTTTTTTTGTGAGCGGCCTTTCTTATCGGTTTCTCTATATATTTGTACGTTAACCACGCCATTGGAAGTGCGCTCAATATAACTATTAAAAACGTAACCACGTTATTTGAAGTCAGGTTAAAGAAATAAATATACGATATAACGGGTTGGTGATATAAGTAAAGAGGATAAGAAATAAGCCCTATCAGTACTAATGGGGGGACGCTTAAAACCTTAAATAGCGTTGTTCCAGGGGAATAGATAATTATTAGTGCTGCGGCAAAACAAGCATACAAAGAATTAAAACCAGGAAATGTAGAATTCTTATCTAACATTATCATTGAAAGAAAAATGACTCCTACCGAAAAATAAACCAATAGTTCTTTTACTGGTCTTTTTAATTCGCTCTGCTGAAAAAATGTGCTTCTCATCCAGATCGCGGTCATAGCTCCTACAATTAATTCAAAGGCTCTATATTGCGGATAAAAGTAAGTACTTATTGGAGCTTCATCGACTGATGAAACGGCCAACACGAAAGAAATCAAAAACAACCCTGCGAATATAATTAGTATTTTCTTAGGAGAGATAGATGCGAGGAGCAGTATAATTGTTGGCCAAACAAGGTAAAACTGTTCTTCAACTCCTAGCGACCATAAATGAATCAGTGGTCGAACAGCTTCTTCTTGTGCAAAGTAGTTAATCCCTTGAGCAAAAAGTATATTTGCGGCGCCTATTGCAGAAAAAAATATCTCTTTTCCAAGGTTGTCAAAAGCGTTGTTATCGTAGAAAAAGAAACCAAAAATTAAAACTAACAATAATGTAATAATTAATGCAGGAAAAAGCCTCGCTATTCGTCTTTTATAAAAACCTGAAATTGTAAACTGCCCTGTTTTTACTTCATCATAAACAAGCCCTGTTATTAGGTAACCACTAATAACGAAAAAGATATCTACACCTATATACCCTCCAGAAATAAATTCAAAGCCAGAGTGAAATAATATAACAGCAATTACAGATACGGCACGCAACCCATCAATATCAGCCCTATATTTCATATTTGACATATACCAAGCACCCTAAGTGAATTTTCTTTTTACTACTTTGTTTATTTTCAACTCAAGATACACATAAACTAGCCAACCAGTTGCAACACTAATAAAGACGAGTAGCCCGACAAACAAATACCCGTACGCTGTAATACCTAACTTATTCAACACAATAGAAGCTAGAACCAAAGCAAAAGGGTGAAATAAATACAAAGAGTATGACGAGTCACCAATTTTACTTAATATTCTAAGAGCCTTGCCTTGAGGTTGTTTAGAAAAAACAGTATCTTCTAAGCCTCGCATCCCCACAAAAAACAGAAGAACGGGCAATAGATAATAAAACATTTGGTCATTCTCATTGCCCATAAAATTAATAAATATTAAAACCACCAAAGAGAGGGCTATTAGAATTAACGAATATGTTTTTTTTATCGTGTATTTAATAAAGAAAAAGAATATACAAATCCCGCAAATAAACTCTAATAAACGGGTATTGGTTAAAAATTCAAACTGTATATTATCTGACTCTACAATAAATCCTGAAATAACCAAAATTAGCATCAATACAACAGGAAGGAGATACTTTAAACTATTCGAAAAAAATAGCCCTATTGCAAATATGACATAAAAATAGAACTCATAACTTAATGTCCAGCCATTTGAAACTAAAAAACGACTTTCATTTGGAAACAAAAAATATGATGCTAATATACCCGTCTCCCCCCTAGAACTGTTGATTTTCTCTGGAAAGAACAGGTAAATTAAAAGTGCCATACTTGTTAACAGCCAATACAAAGGCAATATTCGTATGAAACGAGCCTTCATGAATGATAAAAAAGAAACTTCTCGCTTATAAGTAACATGACACATTATAAAACCAGATATAACAAAGAATAGGTCTACGCCTATACCACCAACATTAAACCAACTCATCGGTGAGGAACTATACTGCGAACCTTTCCAAACAGCATGAGCAACTACAACTAATAAAGCAGCTATTGCTCTCATATATTGAATTGAATGTACCATTAATTACAACCTTGGCTGAAGAGCTTTTTTATTTTTAGAATTAAATCAACTTGAACATGGGGCCAAAATCCCAAAAACTACTTTACAAGTAGTTTATAATTGGTGACGTTTTTCAGTAGTTAAACTTCCTATCATTATTTTTTTGCCAACAAATGAAAGTCGCCAGCTAGTTCAGCCAAGTAAATTTCAAGATTAGTATATCCTGCATTATTTTTAATAGAGTATCCCTGAATAGTCCAGTCTCTTTTTACTGCGTTATTATCTTTAGCACCCACCTTTAAACCATGCTTTTTCTCCCAAGAATCGGCCATACCATCTCTATCAGAGTCAAATTTTGTTAAGTTTCTTTTTGTAGTTACATAATTTGGAATGACTAACCGTGACTTATTCCCTAGCTCATCGTCATTACTCGGCCCTGACTTTTCTTTCGCAATTGAAATATACTTCAAGTCAATTTGATCATCATTATATGTAGTACCATCCAAGTTAAATCTTACTCCAGCCCCTGCATTATTGAGCACATAGTTTTTCACTTCATCTGTAGGTGTTACTGTGATTGGATACTTTCCTTTTTTTATCGCAGACGTACGATGATACAAAGGACTATCAGGTACTTGCTCATGGTGACGTTTTCCCCATAGAGGTGTGTTTCTATATTCTTCACCCATTGACTCATCAGGCTTCATTGAAATCATGGACCATTGATTAGCAGCTGAGATCAGTAAAGAGCCATCTTGTTTAACCACTTTATTACCATTGAGATATAGCGACGGCTGTATCGCTATTCCTGGTGCCGCTATAGAGTTTGCTATTTCAAACTTATGTAAATAACCCAAATGAACATCATTAACGTTAGATGCCTCATAGACATTGTTCACGTAATCTATCTGCATATTTCCATTAAAGCTATCTAACCGACTTCCTACACCATAAATATAATTAGATATTCTTTTATAACGCCCAGAATCTCCCGCTACTATATTTCCCGTATGACGATGGGTATTCAAAATAAAAGCATTATGATGAAAATCAGTTGCTCCCGCGGCAGTACGCCACTTGTCAATTTGCTCTTTCTCAGACCTTGCTCCAACCACATTTTTAAAGTAAGCGCCTAAAACAAATCCAACACCATGCTTTGCAACTCCTTCATGCCCTAGAGAGTATTGCATTGTGATACCCCCCTCTTTTCCAGTATTTCTATTGGTCCCGCCAAGTTTGCCTAAGTAAGAGCTAAAACCAGAAGAATAATGATCATAGATAAGATTTGTACAATTCTTCGTTCCAAAGGCATTAAACCTTGCCTCATGGTGTATACCTGATTCCCACCCTCCTTTTGCAGAAATATATCGGATTGCCATATTATCACTATGAGTCAAATACAAACTACCATTAGCAGGAATTGAACGATCAAAGTCTTGGTTGAGATAGCTCCAAATTGCACCTTGATAGTACTTATACTGAATGCCTTGCGAGTTTTCATGATAAGGAATTGATACAATATGCACTCCACCTAAATCATTCGCTGTTTGTCCTGCCAAGGTAAAATTTCCTACATTTTCAGTCCATTCCCATGTTGATACATTAAAACGCCCACCTACAGCAAAGGCGATTGTTCTTTTTTCATTTCCATACCCCGTCACCGCTTCAAATAATGAGCCAGCCCCTTTTTCATTCGTGTTAGTTACGTAAACTACTTTACCACCACGTCCACCCGTTGCACCTGCCCCAGCTCCTTCTGCTGTTGGAAATGCTTTTAAAGTACCAAGAGTAATTACAGAGGACTTTTTGTTCGGCACTGTTGAAACTTCTGTTTTATTGGCAAGCTCAGGTGGTTTTGGCGTAACTTGATCACCTTGACCACCACAAGCAGAAAGAAACATACAGAATACAGAAATAGACATAGATAGCCTTAGGTGTTTATTAAGGGGGTACATTTTAATTATCCTTTATTTTAATTATTATTCAATGACTATTTAACTAAACACGTAACCGCTATAAGGTAGAGTGAATTCAAGCATTAGAAATTGAAATAGGTTGTAGTTTATTCGAGCTTTCGGGCTTGTTTATTGTTATTTTTATTTACCGGCACATTCGATTAAAAGGAAGTATCAAGCACAAATAGGTTAAATGCTTCTGCTACAAAAGTATATTTAAATAAGACCAATGGTTATATTAAAAACCACTCTTATCCGTTATTATCATGGATAAAATCCCTAAGTTTTTCTTTGTTAATGGCAAACTTAAGTGATTTAAAAAAATCAATAACTAATCTGTTAGGCTTAAGAAAAATGATAGCTGCACCTAAAAAAAATAAACTGCATGAAATAATTATTTTTATTTTTATAGCTGTAAATTTCTCATATATTTTAACCTACGCATTCCATAACATGGAATTCCTCATTCTCAATACAGTAGTCACATTCACA
>JALSJN010000031.1 GCA_026989335.1 Thiotrichaceae bacterium | reverse complement strand
CAGCGCAGAACGCCTTCAAGATATTTTAGGTGTTTATGACGTACACGTAGGTTAATCAACAGTCTTCTAGGACAACCAGCATGAAAGAAACACACATTAAAAACGAATTTGGTAGTGGCTCCTTTGAGGGTTCTTACGGCGGTGACACATCACGCCTAAAAGATACTGATCGAATGGAGTGCAAAATCTGCTGGAAAGTTTATGACCCTGCTGAAGGTTGCGACTATTGGCAAATTGAAGCGGGCACGCCCTTCTCAAAACTACCTGAACATTGGCAATGCCCCGAATGCGACGGCATCAAAGATCAGTTTATGGTATTGATGGATTAAAATGAGTACTACGCCTGCTCAACTAGAAACTACCTTTCACCAGATACATACCGAGCGTATGCAAGGCGTGCCTGTCGTTAATGAAAAGTTGACCGTGAAAGCCACTGAATTCTACCCGTGGAAAGATTATCAGCTGGGTATTTTAATCACACCGTGGTTTATGAATATCATGCTGCTACCCAATGATACACCTGCTGACAACATGCTGCTACCCAATGATACACCTGCTGACAAGGTGGCTGACAAACAAGATAATATCACTCACGATTCACCTTTTAGCAAAGAGCGTTATAAAGTAGGCGCAACTCAAAACCATGTACTTCCCTCTGGCTCTTATGAATTTGTGACAGGCTATGAAGAAAGCATCGGTTTTTTTGAGAGTTGCTCGCTGTTTTCGCCTATGTTTGACTTTACAGATCAAGAGACTGCTGAGCTAACGGCTAAAGAAGCTTTATTGGCATTGATGAATAGAGAAAACATTGATGTTGAATCACAAAATCCTAGCCATGAAATAGAGAAAATCTGGCCAGCCAAAGAACCAATACCAGAATTTACCCTAAACGCTGATGGGTCTGAAATAAGTAAAAACAGTTCACTTAAAAAAGTTGATAAAAAACCCCGCAAGCGTTTATCAGAACGCCTAAAAGAACCCTCATCAAGAAGAGACTTTCTGCGAGGCTCTGCTTTTAGAGAAGAAGCCACCGTCGCCACAAAAAAAGGGAACGGAAAACAAACAGACCTGCAAGCAAACGAACAAGTAGGCGAACAAATAAGCGAGCATAGAGTAGAGCAAAAAACCTCATGAACATTGCAGGCGAATTAAATATCACGCTAAACACTTCTGACGCACACAATACGCGCTGTCAGATTAGCTCGTCTCGCCCGTTACAAGCCAGTCACGTTTTTACAGGGAAAACCATCAACGAAACATTAACCATGATTCCTCTACTTTATAATATTTGCTCAAAAGCACAAGCAGTCACCGCAGTAAGAGCTATTGAAAGCGCCAAACAAACACCCGCTACACCGCAGATAGAATCAACACGGGAAGCACTTATCGCCTTAGAAAGCTTGCGCGAACAAGCCCTGCGTATCGCGATGGACTGGCCAACATTTATCAATATTACACCTGAAAGCCCGTTGTTATCGCATATTGCAATGGGCATTAGCAAAATAATGAAATCGCTTGAACCAAGCCAATCGTTAAAATATATAGCCTCTTCTAGTAAGGCGCTAGGTAGAAAAACACAAGACATTACAAAAATACAAAGCTTAGAATGGAAGACCTTTAGTGAAATGCTCAGTAACGGGATTTTTGGTAGCAGTACTGATGTATGGCTAACCTCGGATCTTGATGAATGGGCAAAAAAAGAACAAACACAGACCGCCTCTTTTATTCATTGGCTAGGCCAGAAAACATGGAGAAATGCGGGTGAGTCAACAATCACTAAGCTCCCCGCGATTGATGACAGCGCCTTGCTAAGTGTTTTATTAGCAGAGCAACACCAGTTCACCAGCCAACCTGCGTGGAAGAACCAATGCCATGAACTTAGTTGGTTCACTCACAAGCAACACAATAAACAAAACCTCATAGCGAAAAACAAAGCCTTAAAAGGCAACGGAATTTTTAGTAGAATGGTGACACGTTTGGTTGAAATTGCTAACTTAATGACGGTACTGGATGAGTTTTTTATTCACAACAAAACCTTAACGGCGCCAAAAAGTAGCGCCAGAGGTTTAGCTCACAGTCATGCAGCACGCGGACGGTTGAGTCATTATATTCATGTTGAGGATAATACGGTCAAAAAACTACTGATACTTGCCCCGACTGAGTGGAATTTTCACCCACAAGGCGTAACACAAGACAGTCTTTGCAATCTTCAAGCTGATAATGAGCGTGACTTGCGCCAACAAGCAGAGTTGCTGATACATGCGATTGACCCATGCGTTGGTTACAAGTTAAATGTGGTGGTAAATTGAAAAACTCAATTTACCACCCAGCACACAAAGTAAGCATAGAAAAAACAGATAAATCTTTACCCTTCGTGTCCTTCGTGTCCTTCGTGGTAAAAAGAATGACGAGAAAAACCCATGCATGAGATGTCGCTTTGTGAAGGTGTATTACAGATCATTGAAAGTGAAGCAAAGGTACAAAATTTCACTAAAGTAAAGCGTGTTATTTTAGAAGTTGGTGCGCTCGCTGGTGTTGAAATTCCTGCGCTAGAGTTTTCTTTTGAAGTAGTTATGCGTGGCTCCATCGCCGAAGGTGCCGTGCTACAAATTAACGAAGTTGATGCACAAGCGTGGTGTATGCAGTGCGCAGAATCGGTTGTCGTTAAAGAGCGCTACGATGCATGCCCAGAATGTGGCAGTTATCAATTGCAAGTTAGTGGTGGCGATGAAATGAAAATTAAAGAATTAGAAGTAGATTAGTTAACTGAACAACTCACCACGAAGAGCACGAAGGACACGAAGAAAAACAAAGACTTGTTTACCCTTCGTGTTCTTCGCATCCTCCGTGGCAAAAACAAAACTTAAGAGGATAATATTATGTGCACAGTATGTGGATGCGGAACAGACGAAGTAATGGTGGATGGTCATAGCCATGATCACAAGCACGATCACACACATGAACACACGCATGCTGATGGCACTACGCACAGCCATGCGCCTGATGAAAGCCATGATCACAGCCATGAACATGATGAAAGCCATATTCACACGGATCAAAATACACAAGATACCCACTACGGTCACGGCGCAGCACATTCTCATGTCCCTGGTCTTAGTCAATCACGCATGGTTGAGATTGAGCAAAATATTCTCGGCAAAAATGACGAATACGCCAATAAAAATCGTGGCTTTTTCACCGATAAAGGCATTCTAAGCCTTAACTTGGTTTCTAGCCCAGGCTCAGGAAAAACCACTTTACTCACAAAAACCATTACTGATCTGAAAGATGAGTTATCACTTTCCGTCATTGAAGGCGATCAACAAACCGCAAACGATGCCGAACGCATTCGTGCCACAGGCGTACCAGCCTTGCAAATAAACACAGGCAAAGGTTGTCACCTTGATGC
>JALSJN010000030.1 GCA_026989335.1 Thiotrichaceae bacterium | reverse complement strand
TAGTAATTGTACAGATAGTAGGGGTAGTAGAGCTAATTTTTGCAGAAAGAGATGAACTTGCCTTGGCGGATACCACAAAATCCTTTCCTGTTTTTACTTCGCTAGGTGCAACCAAGGTAACGGTTTGTGGCTTTTTTTCGATACTAATTATTTTTACGGGGCTAGTGGCTGCTTTGTATTCGTTATTACCCGCTTGGGTGGCTGTTAGCTTACATTTTCCTGAAGCTAAAGCGGTCATTGTATTGTCGGTTACCTTACATAAGTTAGGGGTTGATGATAAGTAAGTAAATACCGTTAAGCCTGATGTGGAGGTTGCTTTTAAATCAATTGTTTTAGTAATCGTTATATTTTGTTTGGCGGCAGCTAAAGAGACTGTTTGCTCTTTTTTATCAAAAATAGTGATAGCTACTGATTGACTCACAGCTAAGTAGTTATTGTT
Organism: Thiotrichaceae bacterium; assembly: GCA_026989335.1. Classification (GTDB taxonomy): domain Bacteria; phylum Pseudomonadota; class Gammaproteobacteria; order Thiotrichales; family Thiotrichaceae; genus Cocleimonas. Next base: position 2,988 of record JALSJN010000030.1, on the reverse strand, counting down.
GGCTGCTTGCTCAACCAAAATCGTACACAGACCCGTTGAGATGGTCGTTATTGTTTGTTGGTTTGCACTACATATAGCAGGAGAGGTTGAGGTGAAATTGATTACCTCATTTGACTTACTACTTGTGACAAGTGTAAAGCTGTTATTTAAGTAAGCAGTGCTTGGAGCAGTAAGGGTGAATTCTGGGTCGGATCGGAACTGATTGGCTAATAGATCGAGTTCTTTTAAAGAATCAAACCATTTATTTGCCATTTTAGTTTCACCACTCTGGTTTGGGTGAATAAAGTCTGTAACAACGTAGTCACTTGTTTGCATGCCAGAGTGTTGATCAACAATAAATACTTTGAATGTGTTAGTACTTAATGATTGAGCCCAGTCATTACTCAATAAAGTGTTTAGTGGGGCGGATATGTCATTGTTAGCAAGGGTTGGAATGATTTTGGCAACCAGAATAATGCTATTGTCAGACTTTAGTTTTAGCTCAGCAATAATATTTTCAATGTCAGCCAAAGTAGTTGAGGCTGTATCAGCAGTATTATCACCATCCCAATAGCCTTGAAGAATATCGTTGGTCCCTGCGTGAAGCAGGACGATATCAAAGTCGTACTGAGTTAATTTATTGTGGAGAGGTGCTTGCTCTGAATTACCGTTTAATATTTGACCGGCGTGTATGCCTGGAACCCCTTCATGCCTCAGTGTTACTGAGTCGTAAGTAGAGTTGCGCGTACCGACGAAATTAAAGTCATAACCTGCATCAGTTAATAAGTTATATAACTCATCACGATATGAGGAATGAGGCTCATTATAGCCAGCTCCATCAGTAATAGAGTCGCCCAGAGGCAAAATTTTTACAGGTGTTGCCCAAATAGGAGGACCCAGTAAAAGAATGAATGATATAAATAATGTGATAAGTTTATACATGCGTGTTGAGCCAGAAAAGTGTTACCCAAGACGGTATAACAGAATTTCGTAAATTATAAGATTAATCACGTATATTAGTTGTTCATTTTATAAGCAAGTAGTGGGATGGGGATGAGCGGTAGTATTGGACTTATTACTGAGGTTTGAGCTTATGCATTAATTTTAAAAAAAACCGTGGTACAGAATTAGCTGTAGCCACGGCTTAACATCAGAATATTTTTAAAGTCCTTGTTTCACTTCATTTTCTACGTAGTAAGGCGATTAATCCTAATAGCGCTAATCCAAGAGGTAAGGGTGATCCACCACTGCTTTTTTTAGGAGGGTTTGGGTTAGGTTCTTCAGTGGTTGTATCTTTTACCGCTTTAATTTCAAATGATTGCGTGACAGGAGCAGCCTTTGGGTATGTACCATCCGCACTTTTCGCAGTATTTGCTTCGATTTTACAAATACCTACTGCATCTAACGTAACATACTCAGAAGAGTCGACCTTACAAATACCTAACGTTTTAGAGGTAAAAACAACTTCCATTCCAGAAGAAGAAACTGCATGAAGTTGAATAGGCGGATTTCCTTTCACTTGATTTTTAGGCTTATCGAAAGTAATATTTTGACCTAAGTCTAGCTTCCACTTCTTTGCTAGATACTTTTCAGTCGTGGTAATTTCAGCATCGGTTAATGAGCGATTGTATACAAGTGCTTCCGCTATTTTTCCATCAAGGTAGAAATAGTTTTCACCTGAGCCATTCGTCCCTACGCCACCAATACTAGTTCGTGCAGAAGTATGATCTGCTTTATCAAAATTACTTGCTTCTCGCTTTCCATCTAGGTTTAATATATTAGGGCTTGCTTCATTTGGTTTTGTAGAATCATAATCAGGCTTACTATAACGAGTAACAGCAATATGATATTTTTCGATACCTAATTTTTTCTTAGAATCTAGGTAATTGGTGGTGCTACCTTTATGTTGACTGTGTAGCATTCCGTTATCAGCCCATAAGGTTGTTTGGTAAGGATCTGAACCTATAAGATTATGTTTACTTAACTTATTTACGCCTTTGTTTCCATCCTCATTATCAAGCTTGAAAACAACAAACTTTGTGTAACTACCATTGGTTTTAATTTGGTCTTTGTCTGTAGTGATTAAGGCTGTTTGGGTAAAGTCCACAACGTCTTTGTTGTTTTGGGCTTTAGTCATAAGTTTCGGTGGGTTTAAAGTATTACTTGCAACTTTCACATTGTTATTCTGACCAGATTTATCCTTCCAGCAATTAATATCGCCCGGAGCTACCGTAGGTGTGCCGATACAAGCCTTATCGGTAAAAAGCGTAGCGTTGTCACTAGCATCTAGCCAAAGCGTCATACCTTTTGCAGGAGGCTTTGGTGCTGCTGAGGCAACTTGTGTGGCGAGTACTAGGCCGACTGCTACTGATAAATTGAAAGTGCTTTTAGACATAGTTTGTTCCTTTTTAGGTAGAGTTGTACGCGTATGATAAACAATAGACTTGTTTTTGCAATGTTAATTAATGAGCGCATTAGTTTCGCTAACTTCAAATGTTTGTGCTAACGGTTTTGCTTTAGGGTAGATTTTATTGCCTTTTTGGCTTGCTTTTAAAGTGCAAACACCGGCTTTTGCAAAGTGTACATACTCACCCTCTTTAACCACTTTACAGTTTGATGGTGTAATACTTTCTACCTTTACTGTTAGCCCTGATGATGCAATGGGGTGAAGTTGGCTATAGCCCCCCACTTTTTTCTCACCGTTAGGTAATGGGAAAATAATGTTTTGCTTTAGTTTGATATGCCATTTTTTGGATAAGTACTGTTCAACCTGATCAATTTCACTGTCACTTAAGGCGCGGTCATAGATTAATGCTTCAGCGACCTTGCCATCTAGATAAAAGTAAGTCCCGAAGGCTTTATCATCATCAATGCCTACTGTGCCGATGGTGGTAAAGGCTAAACCATGGTCACTTTTATTATAATTACTCGCTTCTTGTTTGCCGTTAAGGTTTAAAATATTTGGCATTGGCGGTGTTTCTGGTTTGCTATAGCGGGTGCTGGCAATGT
>JALSJN010000029.1 GCA_026989335.1 Thiotrichaceae bacterium | reverse complement strand
TTTTGGGGTCAAGCGCCGCGGTGTGCTCATCCAATAGCAGAATTTTTGCAGGCTGTAGTGCTGACATTAACAAGCTGATGGCTTGGCGTTGGCCGCCTGATAATAGCCCCATTTTATCTTTTAGGCGGTTTTCTAAACCCAGCCCTAAGCGCGATAATTGTTGTTTAAAAACGGCTCGGTTATCTGTGTTTAAAGCAGCAGAGAGCCCTGTTGCTTGCCCTCGATACCATGCCAGTGCCATATTCTCTTCGATACTTAAGTTTTCACACGAACCGGCTAATGGGTCTTGAAAAACACGAGCGATTAGCTTGGCGCGCTGTGCGGTTGACCAGCGTGTAACATCCTGATCACCGACTAATATTTTTCCTTTTTTTGGGTGTACTTCACCACTGAGTGTATTGAGTAAGGTTGATTTACCCGAACCGTTACTGCCTATAACAGTCACAAACTCCCCAGCATTAATGGTTAAGCTAATGCCACGGACTGCGCAAGTTTCTAACGGTGTGCCTTCACCAAAGATGACGTGCATTTGATCTAAAACAATCATCCGTTTTTACCCCGTGCAAACCACGCACTCACATTGGCTTTTAACTTAGGTGCGACAATCGCAAAGGCGACTAATACGGCAGTCACAAGATTTAAGTCCTGTGCTTTCAAACCAATAAAATCCGCATTTAAAGCAAATGCAATCGCAAAACGGTACATGATCGAACCCACAATACAGGCTATTAATGCCAACAACATAGTCTTGGGTGTGATGATTGCTTCTCCGCCAATAACGGATGCTAAGCCAATCACGATTACACCAACACCCATGGTAATGTCTGCACTGCCTTGTGATTGGGCAAACAAGCTTCCTGACAAACCAACTAAACCATTCGAAACCGCCACACCCAAGATCACCATACGATCTGTGTTAATGCCTTGTGAGCGAGCCATACGCGCATTTGCACCGGTGGCACGCATTGCCAACCCTGCCTGCGAATTTAAGAATTTTAACAGGAAGAAAAATACCACCAAAACAACCAAGGAAAAAGCCAGTGGTGTGGCGTAGTAATAAGGCATCCCCCATGATTCTGTGGGGGTTAATACTGTTGTTTCACCCAATAAGGCAACATTCGGCTTGCCCATAATACGTAAGTTAATTGAATACAAAGCGATCATGCTTAAAATGGAGGCGAGCAAATTAAGAATACCTAGCTTAGTATTCATCCACGCAGTTACCACACCTGCCATCATTCCTGCTGCAAATGCTGCCAATGTTGCCAACCAAGGGTTAACACCCGAAACAATCATGATGGCACTGACTGCTGCACCGAGCGGAAAACTTCCATCAACCGTTAAATCAGGAAATTCTAAAATCCTGAAGGTCATAAAAACGCCGAAAGCGACCAGCGCAAAAACTAAGCCGCTTTCCAGTGCCCCAAGCGCTGCGATTGTTGACATTTTTTTAGGTTACTTCTTAGCTTTAGCTGCTTCTGCTGCTTCACGTTCAGATTTTGTCATCGTCTTAACCACTTCTTTGGCCGACTTAATCATGTCATCTGATAAGGTAACTCCCATCAATTTAGCCGACTCAGGGTTAACATAAAGCTCTGTTTTAGAAACACCTTGTGGCTGAATATCACCGGCTTTTTTACCGTTTAAAATGGCAGCGACCATCTTGCCTGTTTGGCGACCTAGATCATAGTAGTTAAAACCTTCAGCTGCTATTGCGCCACGTTTTACCGAATCCGTATCAGCAGAAATCACAGGAATTTTAGATTCTGTGGCCACTTTGATAACCGCTTCAAAAGCAGAGGTTACAGTATTGTCTGTTGGCACATAAATTACATCCACCTTCTCAATGAGTGAACGAGCTGCTGCCAGCACATCGGATGACTTTGGTGAGCCAGCCTCGATAACTTCCATGCCATAGTTAGGTGCAAATTTTTTCACCAATCCAACCAAGGTAACTGAGTTACTTTCACCTGGGTTAAAAATCACCCCTATTTTTTTAGCCGTAGGTACAATTTTTTTAACTAAAGCCATGTGGCTGTCAATCGGTGACAAATCAGAAACACCGGTAATATTTCCACCGTTTGATTTATCCATCGACTTAACTAATTTTGCGCCAACAGGATCGGTTACCGCAGAGAAAACTTGCTGAATATTACGTGCAGACGAGGCCAAAGCTTGTGCCGAAGGAGTCGCAATACCCACCACGACATCAGGGTTCTCTCCTGCAAACTTCTTAGCAATTTGTGCCGCAGTTGCTGGTGCGCCCTGGGCGCTTTCAAACGACCACTTTAGGTTTTTACCTACTACAAAACCAGCATCCGCAAGCTCATCTTTCACACCTTTTCTACAAGCATCCAGTGCGGGGTGCTCAACGATTTGCGTAATGGCTACATGTTTTTCAGCAGCTTGTACCACGCTACTTAGCGATAAAAGTAAAACAATACTGGCTGAAACAAGTAAGGATATTAAACAACGACGAGGAAAATTCATGGGTGCTCCTTTTATTAGTAGTAAGTTCAAGTCAAGCATAGCCCAAAATATACCTCTGTAAATAGCTATTTCTGTCAGCCTTGATTTACGCCATAATGAATCCATGAATCTAAAACAAACACTGCAACAAAACCGCCAAGAACTCCAACAACAATTTGAACAAGGGGCAGATATTCTTGCCCTCTTAAAATCACGTAGCCATACCATCGACCAATTACTCAATGAGATGTGGCAAAAAGCTGATTTAGATGATTCACACAACGTAAGTCTAGTAGCAGTCGGTGGTTATGGTCGCGAACAAATGCACCCAGCCTCTGATGTTGATTTGTTAATCTTACTTAAAGATGAACCCGATGCAGAAGCTCAAGAGCAGCTTTCTGACTTTGTTACCGTACTCTGGGATTTGGGTTTGGAGATTGGTCATAGCGTAAGAACCTTAGAAGAGTGTGTAGACGAAGCCAAAAAAGATCAGACGATTATTACAAATCTGATTGAGTCACGTTTTCTATGCGGTAATCAGCCATTATTTGATAAACTAAAACAAGCCATAACACCTGATAAAATATGGAGTAGTGCCGATTTTTTTAGCGCAAAATTAGACGAGCAAAAAAATCGCTACAAACGTTTTGGGGATACCGCTTACCGCGTGGAACCTAATCTAAAGGAAGGCCCCGGTGGTTTACGTGATTTACAAATGATCGGTTGGATTACACAACGTGAGTTTGGCACCTACTCTCTACGTGCACTAAGCGAATTACCTGATATTGATTTATTAAACCCTGAGGAATATCACGATTTAATCGAATCGCGTGATTTCTTATGGCAAGTCCGTTTTGTTTTACACCAATTAACAGGGCGCAAAGAAGATCGCCTATTATTTGATCACCAACGACACTTAGCCCATGCCTTTGGTTATACCGAGGATGCTGACAACCAATCTATCGAAACATTTATGCAACGCTACTACCGGCATATTTATCGTTTAGAACGTTTAAATGAAGTTTTATTAGGTTTACTCCGCGAACATATTTTAAAAGATAAACAAATCAAGCCAGTAAAAATCAATCAATATTATTGTAACCAAGGTGGATATTTAGGCCTCAGCCAAGCAGGTTTTATTGAAAAAAACCCACATGCAATGTTGGAGGTGTTTTATATCATCCAAACACACCCTGACCTTAAAGGGATGACGCCCAACACCATTCGAGAGATTCGTCGTCACTTATATCTTATTAATGATGACTTTCGTAATAACCCTCATAATAAGCAAATTTTTATTAACATCATATCGCATACTCAAGGCATCAACTTTGCCCTACGCCGCATGAATCGCTACGGCGTTTTAGCTGCCTATATCCCCGCTTTTGAAAACATTGTAGGGCGCATGCAATATGATCTTTTTCATGCCTATACCGTGGATGAGCATACGCTTAATGTTGTGCGAAATATGCGCCGATTAAGTACCTATATTGGTGCAGAAGAACTGCCTTTTTGTAGCGAAATTTTTTACACCTTAGAAAATCCAATGATTCTATATTTAGGCGGATTATTTCATGATATTGCCAAAGGTCGCGGTGGTAGCCATTCTGAAAAAGGTGCTGTGGATGCGCTGGAATTTTGTCTGGCTCATGATCTTGATCAGGCTACTTCAGAAACCGTTAGCTGGCTAGTTGAACAACATTTGGTATTAAGCAGCACGGCGCAACGCAAAGATATTAGCGACCCGGATATTATTAAAGAAATTGCGGATTTGAGCCAAACTCAAACACGTATGGATTATCTCTACTTGCTGACGATCTCTGATATTCGTGGCACTAATCCCAACTTGCTAAACAACTGGAAACATTCCCTACTTAAAAGCTTATACCATAATGTACGGTGCTATTTGGATAACCAATCTGCGGACAGTAAAAGTCTAATAATAAAGCAAAAAATGGATTATTTATCAACACACAATATTGATATGAGTGCTTATCAAACTTTTTTAACGTACTTTGATGATGATTATTTTGAGCTATATCCGGCTGAGGAATTACTCAAACATTTTAATTATATCCAACAAGCTCATGTTGACGAAGCCATCGTCAAAATTATCAACCCCAAAAATGCCGATAGCTCACACCTCTTTATTTACACTAAAGATCAAGAAGCTTTGTTTGTAAAAATCACTTCAGCTATCGAGCAACAGAATCTTAATATTTTGGCGGCCAATATTTCATCCAGCCAAGATGATTATGCATTGAATACATTCTATTTGTTAACCACTGATGGCACTCCCATTGCTAATCAGCAAGACAAAGAAAAACTCATACAAAATGTACTCACTAATTTACAAAAAGATGGCTTTAACCCAACTATTAAACAAACGGCTATCTCACGTCAGCACAAACATTTTAGCATCAAAACTGAAATAAGCTTTGAACAGAACAATAATACCCAGCATACCGCCATACGCATCAAAACCGCGGATAAAGCAGGCCTACTTACCCATATTGCTAACAGTTTTAATCAACAAAGCTTAGAAATTCATCACGCTAAAATAATCACGCTGGGTGAAATTGCAGAAGATACGTTTCAAATAACCACCAAATCAGGTAAGGCTATTGAAGATAAAAGCAAACAGGCAGAGATTCGTAGCGCTTTATTAGCATCATTAGAGTAACTCAGTTAGAATCCTTTTTAATTTCACTCTCAACTCGATAACACTATGAAAGTATCTCAATTCCCCATTTCTACCTTACGCGAAACCCCTGCCGATGCAGAAATTATCAGCCATCAGCTAATGCTCAAATCAGGCATGATTCGTCGCCTCGCATCGGGTTTATATACATGGGCGCCGTTTGGTTTAAAAGTCCTGCGTAAAGTTGAAGCGATAGTGCGCGAAGAGATTAATCGTGCCGGCGGAGTTGAGTTATTAATGCCCACCATTCAACCGAGTGAACTGTGGCAAGAATCTGGTCGCTGGGAGCAATACGGCCCTGAGCTTTTACGCATGAAAGATCGTAAAGGCACCGAGTTCTGCTACGGCCCTACGCACGAAGAAATCATCACCGATTACGCGCGCAAAGAACTTAAATCATACAAAGATTTACCTGTCACTTATTACCAAATTCAAACTAAATTTCGTGACGAAGTTCGCCCCCGTTTTGGCGTAATGCGCTCACGTGAGTTTATCATGAAAGATGCCTATTCATTTCATGCCTCGCAAGATTCCTTACAACAAACTTATGATGTCATGTTTGCAGCCTACAACCGTATTTTCGAACGATTGGGATTAAAGTTTCGCCCCGTATTAGCTGATACAGGCTCAATCGGTGGCAGTGCCTCGCATGAGTTTCATGTACTAGCAGACTCTGGTGAAGATGCGATTGCTTTCTCTAATGAAAGTGACTATGCCGCCAATGTTGAACTTGCCGAAGCCGTTGCACCTAAAGGTGAGCGCCCTGCCCCTGCTCAAGCTCTTGAAACTATCGACACACCCAATCAACATACCATTGATGAAGTCTCTGAGTTTTTAAACATTGATTCTCAGCATTCCATAAAAACCTTAATTGTCACAGGCGAAGATGATGAGAGTGGTACAGCCACGGTTGTTGCTATTCTCATGCGTGGCAATGACCAGCTAAATGAACTCAAAGCTGAAAAACTTGAGGGTATTGTATCCCCATTATGTTACGCCACAGATGAAGAGTTAGAAACATTCACAGGAGCCAATGCGGGTTCTATTGGCCCTATTGGTTTAGCAGAAAAAGGAATCAAAATATATGCTGACCGCGCCACTAAAAACATGTCTGACTTTGTTTGTGGGGCCAACCAAGATGGCAAACACTTAACAGGCGTAAATTGGCAACGTGATTTACCTGAAGCTGATTTTGTAGACGTTCGTAACGTTGTTGAAGGCGACCCTAGCCCTGATGGCAAGGGAACTTTACGTATTTTACGTGGCATCGAGGTTGGGCACATCTTCCAACTCGGTAAAAAATATTCAGAAGCGATGAATGCTTCCGTACTGGGTGAAAATGGTAAGCCAGAAATCATGACTATGGGTTGTTACGGCATCGGTGTAACCCGTATGGTAGCAGCCAGCATTGAGCAGAACCATGATGATAATGGCATTATTTGGCCAGATGCTTTAGCTCCTTTCCGGCTTAGTATTGTGCCTATCAATTATCAAAAATCAGAGGATGTTAAAGTAGCCTCTGATGCACTCTACAAAGAGCTCATCGAAGCGGGCTATGATGTATTGCTAGATGACAGGAAAATGCGTGCGGGAGCGATGTTTGCCGACCATGAGTTAATTGGTATACCGCATCGCATTGTAATATCTGATCGTGGTTTAAAAGAAGGTAAGTTTGAATATAAGGGCAGAACAGATAACAATGCCACCTCCATTGAAAAAAGCTCGGTTGTAGAATTTATAGATTCAAAAATCAAATAATAATGTACTGCTGAAAAATTGAATTTCACCAGAATCCGTGACTTCAATGCGGGTAACGGAGCATAAGATATTGGTTTAGCAAGAAATTTTAAAAATCTTAGCTTCACCCTCAGGTTAAGCGGGTATTTTTAAACCCGTGATGAGTCAAGATCTTACGTACTGTGCCTTAGTGAAGTCACGGATTCAGGCTTTATTAAATGACCGCTTCATAATCATCAAAAGAACGTATCTTTCGACTCCTAAGATAACCACCTAAAACTGCTGATACTAGCATTAAGACATTAATGATAAGCCCGTAATCAGAAATTTTCGAATTGCCCAATCCCAACCACCATAACGATCCAGTCGCTAACAAACCAACAATTAAAGTATGCAATAATATTTTTCTATGATTCATTACAGCGGTGAGGTAACCACGATGAAAATACCCCCTATAAAAATAGCCTTCAAGCTTCTTTTAAAATTTTTCATCCCTTTTTCCCCTTTTTTATAATTATATGAGTATAAAAAAAAATGGGCAGAAAGCACCCAATTACCCATAAAAAATCAACATGATAGTGTAAGCTACTTATATCATTAACCTTTTAGTAAAAGTACTTTAGTGCAACCTCAATTCAGCAGGCTTCATCTTTAACCAAAGTACACTCATTATAATAATCGCTACAAAAGGTAAGGCCGTGTAGTTGACTATCTGCCAGCCGAGCTTATGCTGCAACACACCTGCTGATAATGATGCAATGGTAACCAGAGTAAACACCGCGAAGTCATTAAACCCCTGCGCTTTAGACTTCTCCTCTTCCCGGTAGGTTTGAGTCAACAATGCGGTAGCGCCAATAAATAGAAAGTTCCAGCTAATGCCTAATGCGACCAACGCCATCCAAAAATGCCATACAGTTTGCCCCATTAGATTAATCGCCACACAGACCACTGCTAGCACTGCGCCAGCCAAAATCACATTGAGCACACCGAAACGTTGAATGATATTTCCGGTGAAAAATGAGGGTGCAAACATGGCCAAGACATGCCACTGAATAACAAATGCCGTATCAGAAAAACCATGCGCATGATGCTTCATCGCAAGCGGTGTTGCTGTCATTAAATACGACATAATCGCATAGCCCAACATGCCACAAATTACAGCCACGATAAACATCGGCTGGCTGGCAACCTTGCTCAAAGGGCGTGGTTCAGCACTCTTCTCAGCAGATGAGATCGCCTTAGGAAACTTTATTAAACTAACCACCACAAAAACCAGCAGATAAATAATTACCACATAAATAAAGCCACCCGCAAACGGCTCACTGGGAAACATGCTACGCCCAAAGTTAGCCAGATTTGGTCCTACAAATGCAGCAATCACACCACCTACCATTACATATGATATAGCTTTGGGTCGGTTCTCTTCATTGACCATATCAACCGCTGCAAAACGGTAATAGATCCCAAAACCATTGAAGATGCCAATCAAAAAAGAGCCTGCCGCAAACAGCCAAAAATGGTGATTAAACACTGCATAAACCATTAATAATGCCCCAGCTAAACCAAATAAAGTACCTATAAGAAAGCCCAGCTTACGCCCTAGTCGCCCCATTAATATTGAGGCTGGCATACTGGTTAACATAAGTCCTAAAAATTGTAATGACAACGGCAGTGTAACTAAAGATTTATCCTCAGTAAGTGTTAAACAAACCAAGGAAGATGCGGTAATCATTAAGCTGGTGCTGCTCATCATTAACGCTTGGCAAAGTGCCAACAAATAGACAGAAAAGGGGATCTTTGGCGAAACTTTTTGTGGTACTTTTTGTGCTTTTTCACCTACATCAGTTGCCGTCATATCTTAACCTGTTTCAATAATACAATGATGCGTATAATCATGCTTTGTCTATTACTCAGAGTCTACCGTTAAATCATGATAATAAGCCTTAGAGTCATCACTGCCCTCATTTTATGCTTACTCTATTTTTTAATCTTTACTCAAAGCGTTGACTGGTTTAGTGCATTTAACCAAGCACATGCTGATATTTTTAACCCACCAGAGCATCAACAATATGGATTGAATGCCGCTAGAAATGGAATGATCATAATTTATACGTTGGCTCTCGTTAGCATTGTACTGGTTGCCTATCCACACGAAGAATCACGCTGGGGATTTTTAGGGCTATTTTTGGCTATGATTACCTTCATATCCATGGCTGGATTTTATTAGTTACTGTATTCCTCTATGAAGTTTGGTGTGCGATACTACGGCTTTATTACCCCCCTACGAAGGACTATTCTCATGCCCGCTCAACGTGCCTTATTAAGCGTTTCTGATAAAACTGGTTTACTCGATTTTGCTAAAACATTACATGCTCAGGGTATTGAACTACTCTCCACTGGCGGCACTGCCACGTTATTGAGTGATAACAATATTCCGGTTACAGAAGTCTCAGATTACACCGGCTTCCCAGAAATGATGGACGGACGTGTTAAAACACTTCACCCTAAAATTCATGGCGGTATTCTAGCCAGACGTGGCACTGATGATGCAGTAATGGAAGAGCATAATATTCCAGGTATCGACCTAATTATTGTCAATCTTTACCCTTTTGCTGAAACCATCGCAAAAGACGATTGCTCTCTTGAAGACGCCATCGAAAATATCGACATTGGTGGACCAACCATGGTTCGTGCGGCAGCAAAAAACCACGCACATGTAACGATTGTTGTAAACCCATCTGACTACAGTTTGGTTGAGCAAGAGCTAAAAAATAATAACAATGACATATCAAAAGAATTACGTTTCAAACTCGCTACCCACGCCTTTGAACACACGGCTCAATACGATGGCATGATTGCTAATTATTTAGGGGCGATTGTTGAAAAAGGCAGCCTCCCAGAAAAAGATGAGAATGTTTTCCCAACTACATTTAATACTCAATTCAGATTAGCGCAAACCACTCGTTACGGTGAGAACTCTCATCAGCAAGGTGCTTTTTATGTCGAGGAAAACCTTAACAATAGCGGTGAAGCCAGCATTGCTACTGCCACGCAATTACAAGGTAAAGAGCTCTCTTACAATAATATTTCTGATACCGATGCCGCTCTAGAGTGTGTAAGACAATTTAAATGCAGCGAGCCTGCCTGTGTGATTGTCAAACATGCCAACCCCTGTGGGGTCGCCATCGGTGATGATAGTTTAGATGCTTATCAACGTGCTTTTAGTACCGACCCAGAATCTGCCTTCGGTGGTATTATCGCCTTTAACCAAGAGTTAAACACAGCAACCGCAGAAGCCATTGTTGAAAAACAGTTTGTTGAAGTAATTATTGCGCCTAGCGTTACCGAAGGTGCGATTAAAGCAGTAAGCGCCAAGAAAAATGTACGTCTATTGCAATGCGGTACATTAGGCAAGCAACAGCCGCGCTTAGACTTCAAACGTGTCAATGGGGGGTTATTGGTACAAGATGCCGATTTAGAACTTTACGACACCTTAGAAATAGTCACCCAACGCAACCCAAGTGATGAAGAAATGCGTGACCTCTTATTTGCATGGCGAGTCGCTAAATTTGTTAAATCTAATGCCATTGTTTACGCCAAAGACAGCATGACCATTGGAGTCGGCGCGGGTCAAATGAGTCGTATCAACTCCGCTCGCATTGCAGGGATTAAAGCAGAACACGCTAAGCTCGAAGTGACAGGCTCTGTGATGGCATCCGACGCTTTCTTCCCTTTCCGTGATGGCATTGATGCAGCAGCAGAGGCAGGCATAGCAGCAGTTATCCAACCCGGTGGCTCAATGCGTGATGAAGAAGTGATTGCTGCGGCAGATGAAGCGGGAATGGCCATGGTGATGACGAAGATGCGACACTTCCGCCACTAGACTGATTATGGTTGTATCTGTGATTAAGCTTAAATTAAGGAGATCCTAATCAAGTCCAATTATTTTTAGCTGGCGTAAAACGAAGGAGTCATAATGGCTACAACGGAAGAAATTATTACCAATCATTCTGAAAAAATCGATACTATTGACAATGAAATTATCATCGAGGTAGCCGGAGTTGCTCAGGCTGTTGATGCTTTAAGAAAGGCACTCGACAAGGTAGAAAAATGCCTTAGTGAGCGTAACTTTGAACAGGCTTCTAGTTTAGGTTACGGAGACGTTGCTTCTGAATTTATTTTTTTACAGCGTACACTTGGCGGTCTACAAGGTTCGGTTCTTGAAAGCCAACGGCTTATTTCAGATTTGGCTATTGAACTCGGTAATGACAATTACGAAGAAACCGAGGCATTGGTTAAGCCTTATATGAAATCATTACGCCCAGAAGGAAACTGACGAAAGAGGAATTGGAAAATAATAAAATTGCTCGTGATAAAGCCATGAAGAAGTTTAAGAAGTACCGGGGAAGACTAACTAACCTAACCTAAGAATCTCATCCATCGCATCAAGTCCTGTTTGACTGTGCGTAATCAATATAATACTGGTCTCTTTTTTATAATCAAAAATTGCATTTAATACTGCTTTTTCTATTTGACTATCTAAGCCTTCACCCGGCTCATCTAAGATTAAAACCGGCGCATCTTTGAGTAAGGCGCGCGCAATTGTTAAGCGTTTTAATTGCCCGCCTGAAAGTTTAAACCCTGCCTCTCCGACCCAAGTATCATAGCCTTCTGGCAGCGATACGATAAACTCATGGATTTGTGCCACACGGCAAACTTCTTCTACTTCATCATCTGTTGCATTACGCTTTGCTAATAATAAGTTACGTTTTATGGTGCTGTTAAAGAAATAGCTAAGCTGTGAAACGACTGAAAAATATTGGCGAATATCATCACCTTTGTACTGGCTTAATTCATGATTGCCAAAGTGAATCGTGCCTGAGATTGGCTCCCAAAAGCGCAGCAGTAAGTTGATAATACTACTTTTACCCACACCACTTGGGCCGACAATGGCGAGTTTATTTCCTGATTTAAGGCTAAAGCTGAGCTTGTTCAGAATATTTTTTGAAGCATCAATGGTCGATACTTTCTCTTGTTGATTTAAATATTGAAAGGATACCTTATGAAACTTAATCTCTGTGTTTTTTGGTGCTGGAGAATCATCAATAGGCTCAACCACTTGTGGCTTAGCATCCACAATTGAGAATATACGTCGTGCTGATTCTAAAGTCTCAGGCAACGTTTGAAACGCAAGCGGTAACGCCATGACTGCTTCAAAACTTGCATGGGTAAAAAGTGCTAACATCACTAAATTAGATGGCGAAATGCCTAAATTTGTAACTAACGGGATGGTGAGCATGACTACGCCTAACATCGCAAGATTAGCGCAGAGGTTAAGAATAGCTTGTGATAATCCGTTTAATTGTGTGAGTTTCGCTTGCTGCTCTAAAAGTTGCTTACTTAAATCATCAATTTTTTGTGCTTGTTTTTCTGCGGCACCATAAATTAAAAGTTCACCCATGCCTTGTACGCTATCAATGACACTGGTGCGTAACTCGGTTGAAATTGATACTTTCTTCTTGCTGGGTTTTTTACTCAATGTATTGACTAGCAAGGGAACCATGACTCCTGCTAACAATAAGAAAATCAACTCGACCCATGCCAATGAGGAATCATAACGCGAGAGAAAAAATATAAAGAATATTCCCATCATCAATGCCACCGAAGTCGGCACAATTATACGGATGTAAACATTTTCTAGCGCATCAATATCGGCACGAATACGACTGAGCAAGTCCCCACTGTGGTAGTTTTGTAAAACAGCGGGGGCTAACGGTTCTAAGTGCAAATAAAACCAATGACGTAATTCGGCTATGGCGCGAAAAGTCGCTTCATGCGTAACCACACGCTCGGCGTAACGACTTGCCGTACGAGCAATTGAAAGCCCACGGATACCTGCTGCAGGGCTAAAGTAATCTATCGAAACACCCGCCACACCAGCAATTGCCATTGATGTTATAAACCAGCCCGACAGCGCCATTAAACCCACATTAGCCAGAATAGTGATCAGCGATAGCAAAATCCCTAAAAACATCCAACCCCAATAAGGGCGGAACAATTTCCATAAGCGCCAGAAAACTTTAACATTACTTTGATCACTTTCCGCTTGTTGCTTAGCTTTCTTTTGAGCTGTTTGAGAATCGGTACTCATAGAAAACCACCCTGATCTACATCTACACCTGTTCCAGAAAAAGCTGCTAGCATTTTTCTATACTCTGCAGAGTGCTCAATAAGCTCTTGATGCGTGCCTGATTCAAGCACCCTACCCGCATCGATAACTACAATTTTATCCGCTTTTTCAATGGTGCTCAGCCTATGCGCAATAGTAATGACAGTTCTATTTTTTGATAAGACGTTAATACTTTGCTGAATAAACAGCTCGCTTTCCGTATCTAAGTTAGCCGTTGGCTCATCTAAAATTAATAATGGCGCATCTTTTAAAAATGCTCGAGCCAACGCAATACGCTGTATTTGCCCACCTGAAAGGCCCACACCTTTTTCGCCAATTAAGGTCTCGTAGGTATTCGGTAAACTAACAATAAAGTCGTCAATATTGGCTTGTTGAGCGGCTTTTATTATTTCTTCTTCGCTTGCAAGTTCAGCTCCTAGTGCAATATTTTCCGCAAGCGTGCCACTAAATAAATAGGGAGTTTGTGGCAGCCATGCGATTTGTTCTCGCCATTGCTCTAAGGAGATTCCATCAAGCTTGATACCATTAGCCTCAATACTGCCTTGGGTACTTTTTACAAAACCTAGCAGGAGATTCGCTACGGTACTTTTTCCTGCGCCACTGGCACCAACTAATGCCAATGTTTTGCCGGCAGGTACTTCCATCGTAAAATCTTTTAGTGCTTGCCGCCCTTCTTCATATTCGAAACTAACTTTTTTAAAGCTAATGGATAGTTTTCTCTCACTGTCTTGGAGAATGTTTTGAATAGTATTTTGTTTATTGTTACTTTCGGCATTTGTAGTAAAATTTTCTGCAACAGGCTTTTCTAGTATATCAATCATCTGCTCAGCCGCACCCACCGCTTCCATACGGGCATGATAATGCGTTCCCATATTACGTAGTGGTAAATAAAACTCAGGCGCAAGTAACAAAACAAAAAAACCGAGTAAAAAATCCATTTCACCGTAATACAAACGAAAGCCTATCAGCACAGCGACCATGGCAATACTTACAGTTGCGAGAAATTCCAACACCAAGGATGATAGAAAAGCTACCCGTAAAACAGACATGGTGCTTTTTCGGTAATCATCTGAAATACGTGCAATTACTTCGGCTTCATGCTTGGAGGTATTGAAAATTTTCAGCGTGGTTAAGCCTTGAATCATGTCTAAAAAATGCGCGCTCATACGAGCCAATTTTCGCCACTGTTTCTTATTTAAGCTTTCTGTTCCCTTGCCGATTAATATCATAAAAAAAGGAATTAAGGGTGCTGTGCCAAGCATGACTAAGCCCGAAACCCAATCAAGTGGAAACACAAACACAAGTATCGACAGGGGTACAAGCACCACCAAAGACATCGCAGGCAAATAACGCGCATAATAGTTTTCTAACGCTTCAATACCATCAACCAAAGTATTAACACGTTCACCACTACTCTCGTTGCCCAAATTAACCGGCCCCATCGCTTGTAAGTGGCGATGCAAACGATTACGCAATTGTTGTTTAATTTTTGCAGAAGCGTGAAAAGCGGCCTGCTCTGATGCCCATGCAAGAACAGCACGAACGATAAATACAGCAAATACCCCCCATAGCCAGTTTTGCACTCCACTTAAGGTTTGTTTTTCAAACACCACCGCATTCATGGTGTTGGCTAAAAACCATGCTTGAGCTATCAACAAGAAACCTGAAAAAAGCCCCAAGCCAATAGACACTTGTAACCAAGCAGAGGAAATACTCTTGTGGCTATTAAGAAATTTTTTAGTAATTTTATCAGCAGACATAAGCAAACATCATTAAAAAAGGCATAGAAACGATTACTTTCTACGCCTTTTTAACATGAAGAAGAAACTAAGTTACTCGTTTTCTTTTTCTTCTTGTTCATCGTCATCAAGGCCGTTTAATTCTAACCACATTGCATTAATAATCGCCATGGAACAAGCCAACAATACACCTAATAACCAAGCAAAATACCACATAAGCTAACTCCTATTTAATAATTATCTAAACTAATTTACTGTGCAAGACTAATAAAAATGCGCTAACCAAAAATGCAACCTAATAAAGGTTATGGCCATTTTCTTTAATAGATTCAACCGTGTGTGGCCCCCACATTTTTTTGTAACACCAACTGGTGTAAAAGACGATAATGGGTACAAATACAATAGCAGCCCAAAATGACACGGTTAAGGTTAACTCTGAACCTACAGCATCCCATGCGGTAAAACTGTGATTTGGGTTTAACGATGATGGCATAATGAATGGAAACAACGAAAAGCCCGCCGTTAATATAATACCTATTAAGCTCATTGAGGATGCAAGGAACGCTACGGATGCTTTTCTGGCTTTAGAAAAAATCAACGCAACGATTGCACCCACAAACCCAAGTGCTGGTGCGCCCATCATTAAGGGATATTTAGAATAATTATCCAGCCATCCACCTGTCACCATTTCTACCGTCTTTAAAGTTGGGTTCGCCACTCCACTTGGCTCGCCGCCAGTAACTATACGCATCCCATCAATACCAAAAGCAATCCAAATACCTCCTAATGCAAACAATACGATTACTGCGATGGAGGCGATTGTTGCTACACGTTGTGCGCGTTGATAAACATTCGCATCAGAGCGCACCATCAGGTAGGTAGAGCCTTGCATTAAAAACATGGAAATCGCCAATACACCAGACAACAATGCAAACGGCTGCAATAGATTTAAGAATCCCCCATCCCAAGTCGAGCGCATATACTCATCAAAATGGAACGGTAACCCTAAAAACAGGTTACCCATAGCAACACCAAAGATTAATGGCGGCACAAAACCTGTCGTAACCAATACCCAATCCCAGGCGTTACGCCACTTACTGCCTTCAAGTTTTGAGCGATAATCAAATGCAGGTGGACGACCAATCAATGCAAACAATAAAATCATCATCGCCAAATACATGCCTGAAAAAGCCGTTGCGTATACATTGGGCCATGCCGCAAACAGCGCACCTGCAGCCAGAACTAACCAAACCTGATTGCCATCCCAGTGTGGGGCGACTGCATTAATTGCGACTCTGCGCTCATCATCTGTACGACCCACATAGCGCAAAATCATTGCGATACCTAAGTCAAAACCCACCGTTACCGCAAAGCCAATCCAAAGAATACCGATGATCAGCCACCAGAGAAACTTTAATGTTGCATAATCAAAAAATTCCATTTTTATGGACTCCTTATATCAGTTCTTGATGAGTCGATGAACTGGAGGATTTTACACTCCCAGCATGTTCATTTTTCTCAAAGTGATAACGACCCGTATGTAATGAGCTGGGGCCAATTCGTACAAACTTTTGCATCAAGTAAACCTCAATAATTAGCAATACGGTATACAAGGCAATAAAACCAATTAAACTGTATAAGACATCCGTATATTCAAGGTTGGAGGATGCCATCGCGGTGGGTAACACACCTCCTACTGCCCAAGGTTGACGACCAAATTCTGCCACGAACCAACCTGTTTCGATAGCAATCCAAGGCAAGGGTAAGCTGATAAAGCAAATCCACAAAAACCAACGCTTTTTAAATACGGTGCGCTTACTGGTGAAATAAAATGCCAGTAAGAAGACGACTAACATAGCACCACCCGCACCCACCATAATACGAAATGCATAAAATAAAGGAGCTACTTGTGGGATACTATTTTTGGCTGCGAGTTTAATTTGTGCTTCGGTAGCATCGACCACATTCGGTGTATAACGTTTTAATAACAAGCCATAACCAAAGTCATCTCGCATATTATCAAAGCTTTCTTTGTCGACATCACTCGCGGTCTTTTTTCTGATTTTCTCAAACAAGGCATAAGCCAGCATGCCGTTACGAATGCGCTTTTCATTATCATCTATAATATCATTTAAGCCTTTTACTTCTTCCGTTAAAGACCGTGTAGCGATAATACCTAAGGCATAAGGAATTTTAACTGAATAATGATTCTCTTGCGCCTCTTGATCAGGAACAGCAAAGACAGTGAAGGCTGCGGGGGCTTTTTCAGTTTCCCATTCCGCTTCTATTGCAGCCAGCTTGTATTTTTGAGCATCACCCGCTTCATAACCACTTTCATCTCCTAGTAGGATAACGGAGAAAATACCCGCGGTTCCAAACGCTGCTGCAATTGCAAAAGATCGTTTAGCAAAAGCAATATCACGACCTTTTAGCAAGTACCAAGCACTGATACTGAGTACAAACATCGAGCCTGCCACATAGCCCGCAGCAACCGTATGAATAAACTTAACTTGCGCCACAGGGTTAAATAAAATCTCGCTAAAGCTGGTTAGCTCCATACGCATGGTTTCGATATTGAGTTCTGCGCCTACGGGGTTTTGCATCCAACCATTGGCGATTAATATCCAAAGGGCTGAAAGGTTGGTGCCAATTGCCATGAGCCAAGTAACGGATAAATGCTCGATTTTGGACATTCTATCCCAACCAAATACAAACATACCGACAAAGGTAGCCTCTAAGAAAAACGCCATTAAACCTTCAATTGCCAGCGGCGCACCAAAAATATCACCGACATAATGCGAATAATAAGACCAATTAGTACCGAAAGAAAACTCCATCGTAAGACCGGTAGCAACACCAATGGCGAAGTTGATCAGGAAAAGTTTTCCCCAAAACTTTGTCATATCTTTATAGACTTGTTTGCCAGTCATTACATAAACAGATTCCATTATGGCAATTAAGAATGTCATACCGATAGTCAGTGGAACGAATAAAAAGTGATACAACGCAACAGTGGCAAATTGTAAGCGTGAAATATCAACAACTTCTTCTGTAGGGATCATGGTTTTTCCTTAGCGTTGTATATAAATGAGACGTTCTCTTGCAGAACTTTTGACATATGTCTAGAAAAACAAAATAAGCTCTAGAAAACACAATAGACATGATAATTATCAATTACTATTTAATATAAAGTGTTAACCACAAAATAACAACAATAGTTTAAGTTGCCTCATAGTCGTTGAACCTAAAACATTTACTAGAAACCCCAGCACGCGAGATATGATGGATTGAAATACCCCTTATTTTTTTAAAACTCCGCCAATAACACTCTATTCACCTTTCTTTTAAAAATAAATTGACGCTATTTTTACTCTCATCATAATCTCGCACCAAGGTCTCATAAAATTTATCACCCTTTTATTTCCCAACCTTCCCCCTACTTTTTCAACATTGCTCCCAAGGGAGACCATGATAACGCCAACCATTAAGTGTAGAGCGGTGACTATTGTCATCTTTATCACCTTCAAAACCATCAACAATATGATGAACACGCTGCAAGCCGGCTTCTAATAATGCTTGCCCCGCAATTTCTGAACGGTTACCACTTCGGCAAATAAGAATAACATTGGCGCAATGATCCTTATCGGTACAAACCGCCCCACCTAATAGCAATTTACGAATATCAACGGCAAAATGTGGGTTGGTCTCCCAATCAGGCTCGTCCATCCAGGGAATATGAACAGCACCGACAGGATGACCAATAAACAGAAACTCCATACTCGAACGAATATCAATCAAATAAGAAATCTCGTCAGTATCCATCAACGCCTTCGCATCGACTGATGTGAGTTCTATCAGTTTACCCTTGGTACTTTGTATAGCTGTAGTCATTTTATGTTAATCGCCGTAGCGCTCCTGATAATCTTCCATTGCAGCCTTAACAACTTTTTGCGCATGCTCGCGACCATTAAGCCTCACCTATTTCGACCGTGCATTCCTTGCCTGACAACATTTTATAGGTTCTAAAGTAGTGGCCCAAGCCTCAATCAATATGACAGGGAAGCCATTAAGCTCGCGTGCTTCACCCCAAATATTATCGGTTGCTAGCACGGCGATAATATTATCGTCGCCTCACCATCAATCATCAGCAAACCACCTAGCACTCTTACATGGAATAAAATATCAGCACATGTAATGGGGCGCTCTGAAAAACACAAATATCTAAAGGTCTAAAAATAACATGAAATACGCATAAAAACGAAGAGAAATATTACGATTCACGCTCAAGGTTCTTACTATGAAAAACCAGAAACGTATAGCAAAACCCAATATTTTCTTAGGGAAGGTCTTGTATTTCTCAAAAATGGTAAATTAGATAGCTTCTGATTTATCAGGAAGTGAACGAGAATAGTCGCTTCCTGACTTATATAACAAATCTATCTCATGACCATGCGTATCTGGTAATTAATCAATTGACCTACCCGACCCACAATGATTGGCTAATAGCCGCTTTTAACTCAAGCTGTTGTAACCCTTAAAACAAACTAACCATTAGTTTTTGACTCATCCACTATGCCCCTGTGAGTATAGCTAAGAAGATGAAACTTCATGCAAAGGTCTCATAATTGTGAATATATGGAGTTCAACTCCTATTTACACGATAGCGCATACAAAGAAATTAGGAGTAGTTAACTATACGAATTTATAATAAGCATGAAATAAAATAGGTGGCAAGCCATTGATTAATATTGACTTATTAAATAACAGTTATGGAATATAAGAAAATTTCGGAGCACGTAAGTAGAATTAGTTTTCCTTAATTAGAAATAAATTACACTTAAAAAAAAACGGAACCAACACTATAAGTAATTGATTCCGTTCTATAATATGGTGGGCCGTGAGCGATTCGAACGCTCGACCAATTGATTAAAAGTCTTACCGTCGTGATATTTACCTACTTATACCGAAGCATATTAAAATATATAAAACAAACACTTATGCTATAATCACCTTATACCGAGTTATACCTAAACAACCCTGAATTTAGCCCTAGGGTAGCAAATAGGTAGCAAAAGTAGCAAAACGGAGATTAAGACATGAGTAAGGTTGATACTAAATTCAAATTTACCAAGCGCAAGCTGGAATCATTAAAGACTGCTGATAAAACTATTACTTATCACGATACCGTGACCACAGGTTTAAAACTCTCTGTTTCAAAAGCTGGCACATATACTTTTTTCATCTACCGAAAGATTAAAGGCAGACCCGAACGCATCAAACTAGGCAACTTTCCAAGCATGACAGTTGAACAGGCACGAATATCTGGCAGTGATGTTAATGCTCAAATTGACAGGAAAAATAATCCTAACGATGCTAGACGTGCCGAACTATCAGAAATCACCTTAAAAGAGTTGTTTGATGATTATTTAGAACTTCATGCAAAGCCACATAAGAAGTCATGGAAAACGGATGCAATGAATTACAAGAATCATCTTAGCCATTGGGATAATCGCAAGCTATCCACAATCAAAGCATTAGATATAAAAAGGTTACACAATAAAATTAATGACAAGGTAGGAGGCTATCAAGCAAACCGTATTCATTCATTGATTCGCAGTATGTTTTATAAAGCGATTGAGTGGGAACACTACCAAGGAAATAATCCAGCCAAAGGCGTAGAACGATTCAAGGAACAATCAAGAGAACGCAAGCTGGAAGCCGATGAACTAAAAGCATTCTTTAAAGCCGTATCAGAGGAGCAGAACGACGTTATAAGAGATTATATTCTAATTAGCTTACTAACAGGCGCGAGGCGTTCAAACGTGCTTAGCATGGAATGGAAAGAGCTACACCTAGAACGTGCTGAATGGGTTATTCCTGCTGAAAAAATGAAAGGTGGTAAAGAACAAACTTTGCCACTAACTAACGAAGCCATGCTGATATTAAAAGAACGCAAACCGAATAAAAAAAGCAAGTATGTATTTGCAAGTAACGGAAAAACTGGACACCTAGTAGAACCAAAAAAAGGTTGGGTACGCATTCTTAAGCGCGCTGGTATTAAAAACCTACGTTTGCATGATCTAAGGCGCACACTAGGAAGCTGGCAAGCCAGAACAGGCGCAAGCCTAGCGATAATAGGTAAAACACTTGCGCACCAAGATCAAAAGACAACCGCTATTTATGCAAGATTAGACAATGACCCTGTACGCGAATCAATGGAAAAGGCTACCAGTGCAATGATGAATGCTGGCAAACAAGATGCTGAAATCATACCGATTAAGAAACAAGCTAAAT
>JALSJN010000028.1 GCA_026989335.1 Thiotrichaceae bacterium | reverse complement strand
AGGACTTGGCAATATCAACAAAATCAAAAATCCCTTTTTTGGGGACATTACTACTAATAATTCCAAATACAATTTCTTCTTTGATTATATTGTTAAGTTGTTTGTAGGCTGGGGTATCAATTCTATTGTAAAGTAATGAGTTATTTTTATTATTAAACATGCTATGAGTAAACTTTGAATTAGTGATTAAAAAATCACTACTAGAAACAACCTCAGTAAGTATTTCAGAAGTAGTCTCAAAGGGTATTTTTTTTGCTAATACTGAATCATGTGTAATAGCCTCTCTTACATGAATAATTGTTGGAATATTTGTGTTTCTTGCTGCGAAGAGAGGTTCACGACACATAATTGTGTTTACATAGACTAAATCTACAGCATTTTCTATATAGATATTTTCGAGCAAACCTATTATTTTTTTATTTTCTCCAGAATTATTCCACATTAAATAAGAAACAATATAAATACAAGTTGATAACTCTTTAAGTAGGTTTATGTATTGTTCATTGCTATTATCAGGTAATAGTATAATTATATTGTATTTGTTTTTATCAACAGCGCCAACCATATCCAAAAAACTACGTTCACCACCGAATAGCTCTTTGGCTACAGCGTGAGCAGCAATAACAATTGTTTTATTATTAACTACATGTCGTAATTGACCTTCAATATAAAACTCTTCGATTGCTTCAGGAGAGTTAGAAGATGTATTCATATTTTTATAGTTAACTGCTGGTATATAGTTCTCTACTTTCAATTTTTTAAAGTCAGGAGAGTCTAGCTTCCATTCTTCGATGGTAATATTGTCACGTTGATAATGTAGGTAATCATCCTGTGATATTTTACCATTGTAGCAACTTAAGAACTTTTTTCGGTTAGAACTTACAAATTTACCACGGCCAGCACTTTTCCCTTCGAAATGGTAAACAATAGAATTATGCACATACATTGCCTTGGATTTTTTTAAAGAATTAAGTCTTAAACAAAAATCCACATCTTCTTGGCCATTTATAAAAGATACATCAAAGCCATTAACTAATGAAAAGTCTTTTGCTCTTACCCCTATACAAGCTCCTGTTATAGCATTAAACAGCCTGTTGTGGTTTAGTAAGTCATTTGGGGCATCACCTTGATACAATGGGTAAGCTAAATTGCTTTTGTTAGAAAAGACCAAGCCCATACATTGTAAAGAGCCATCTGGATATAGTAATCTGGGTTGAGTTAAAGAGATATTTTGATTATTTAATGGTTGTAATAAAGTTGATAACCAGTGATCAGTGACGGTGGTGTCATTATTTAAAAAGACTATTTTATCACCAACACTTTTTATGAAGCCCAGGTTGCACCCTAGTGCAAAATTTAGATTTTCTGGGTTATGAACTATTTTAATGAGAGGCTGTTTTCCCCACTTGTCAATAGATGTAATATCTGATTCTAGTTGACTATTATTTATCAATATAATTTCATATTCTGTCTCATCATTTGAGTTTAGAATAGATTTTAGACAGTCATCGGTTAGCTCACTTTGGCCATAGGCAAGAATTATAATTGATACCAAATTATTGACTCTATTCTTTTTCTTTTCTACATCCCATGATATTAGGTGCTTTTCTAGTATTTTGGCCTTAATTCCAGTGATTTGATAATCATGCTCCTTATTCGAAACTTCTTTACGTGGAAATAAAGCTCCGTATAAGTATAAGTAGACGTTTTCACTAAGATCACCCTTTCTATGGGTTTCAAAATAGTTCCTTATTGAGTCTGAAATATCTTTATCAAGTTCAATAGATCCATATTTATTAGCGTCTTTTTTTGGTCTTCGACCTTCATCTTTACCATGTTTTAAATAATGAACCAGAGGGTTAACGCCCGCTCTTTTGACATCTAGATTATTTTTTAAATAAAACTGACAATCAAAGTCTGTACTTGGGTTTCGCCCTTCTTTCCAACCAGTTCGTAAAAAGTGATTGAGTGGGTTAATCCCTGCTTGGGCTACATCAGGGTTATGGGTGAGGTAATATAACGGTGAAAAAAGTCCAGTGGCTAACATTTCTTTCTTATCGTTTGTTAGCTGTCTTTTGGATTTACTAAATAAGCAAGCAATCGTAAATTTTGGTGCTATGTTGGTAAATACTTTTTGTTTTCTTTTATCGTTTATTATGTTGTTTACTAAAGTTTCTGCTTGATGTAACTGTGAACTTACTTTTGATTTTTCTAATTGAGTACCTTTTAGCTCAGCGCTTATTTTACTGGAATGATTGAGTGATTGTGTTAGCTCTAATTTAATTGTTTCAATGTTTTGATTTAAGTTAACTTCATTTTGGATTAACTCTGAATATTGGTCTTCAAGTTCCTTTATTTTTTTTGTTAATGATGCCTCGATTAAAGCATTTTCCTTAACGATATTATCCAATAGGTTGATTTGTTCTGTTTTGTCAGAAAGCTCTTTTAATCTAAAAGGCAGCTCTTCATAAGGAGTCTGGAGTCTTGTGCTCCATGAGTTATTCTTTTGTGTTTGGGCGGATGGTTCTGATCCATGTAGCTTGTAGATATTCTTTATAACGTCTTCCTTGATACCAGTTACAAAGCGTTTTTTTAATAAGTTTTTTCTTGCTTCAGACTTACGGATAACACATATTGAGTTAATAAAAGTTATTGAGTGAACTTGATTTAAAAAGTTATCGAACTCTTCGAGGTTATATTTTTCAATAAAGCCTTTGAATAAGTCTAGCTGTTGTTTATCGACCCCCCAGTGCTCGTGGTTAATTGCATCTGTTAGTAATTTGAAAAAAGAAATGGCTGAATAAGGATCATACAAGCCACCTTCGTACTGTTGCCAATAACTGCAATGCAGGTCCTCGGCAATAAATAAGCCACCATTTCTTATGCTAGAGAAATAGCGTATAAAGGATTTAATAATATCCCCTGATGTATGTGACCCATCATCAATAATGAGATCAAATTCTTTGTGTATTTTGGTTATTTCTTGGTAAGTTTCTGTTGAGTTGGCATCACCAACCACAACAGAAATACGTGGGTCATCATATTTGAGAGATTCGCAGTCGGGATTTATATCACAGCCAATAATATTTTTTGCTTTTTCAAAGTACGTAGCCCATATTTCAATAGAGCCACCATTTTGAATACCTATTTCAAGTAGGTTGATGGGCTGGTTGCGATATGGGTTAAATAGCCGATCATATTCTACAAGGTAGGAGCTCCATTTATCAGAGACTTTGCCGGTATGCGATGCATAAAGTTGTGTTAAGGTCTTTTGAGCCATTCAAGATTCCGTATCATTGTTCTAGTAACCGTAAAAGCATATCATAACCATGGTATGGCTTATTGAATTTTGGTTGGCCTTATTAATAAATTTTGATTTATTTCATAGGCAAAAAAGAATAAACACTAACCATCAAATAAGTCATAAAAATTCTCACCCGATGTGCCTTGTAAAACTTTAAAATCCCCCCGCCTTGCTTAAAGATATGGTTTCGACATCGGTATAAATAGAATAAGCGTATTTTCCGTTTAAACGGTGATCTATTTTCTGTTAATTGTGCATACTGCAAAAAACCTAATATCTTTTTACGTGGGTTGTGTGAGATTCTATCTTTCCCTGTTTTATTAAAAGTAAATTTAATATCAGGTTGGCTGTTGAGTGTTTGGCTGTGTTCAAGAGCGTTTAAGTACATTTGCCAATCTTGACTGGATGCAAAGCGTTTAAAAGGGATTTTTTCAAGAATTTGACGTGAGAATATTACGCCACCTATGGGGCCTATGCAGTTCCAGTATAATAATCTGCGGGAGATTTTTTGTGGGCTGTGACAGTTTTTATGGAAGTAGCGTTTATAGGTTTGGGTATCGCCTTTGTCTGTACGGTCTATTCTCCCTGTTAGTAATAAATCTGTATGTGGTTTGTTTTTTAATGCATGGACGATTTTTGTTAACCAGTCGCTAGTGATTGAGTCGTCTGAGTCATGAAAGTGGATGAATTTACCTGTTGATAATTGAAAGCCTTGTTCACGTGAATACGGAGCGCCTGAGTTTTTTGTATTTCTTGTAATGCGTAGTTGGATGGGGAAATTAGGTCGTGTTATTGCCGGTGAGGATGCATCATCAATAATAATTACTTCGATACGTTTAGTGAGTTGATTGCTAGTGATTGAATCTGAAAGTAAATTAAGTAGCTTTGCAAGGGTATTGTGGCGGTTGTAGCTGGGTATAATGATACTGAGTAAAATGTTTTTCACGTTAATAGTTGTAACTGGAGTAGTTTGCTTGTTTTTTTATCTGTCTTTTTTCCCCCATCATTTTTAAAGGATGCCTTTAAAAATGATGGGTGTCTATTGTTATTGATAGTTAAGGTCACTGCTTGGTTAAAATTGATACTTAAACCCAGCAGAACCCCCCAATGATGTCTTACGCTGGTTTTTAAGGGGCTTTTCGCTAATTAACTGAGTGCTTAAGTTAAATCGTGTCTGCTTGTTGAATTGGCTGTCTAAGCTTACGCCAATAGCCGACCATTTTTTCCCGTCAGGGTCTGCGATGGGGTTTAGGCCATCGGAGTCTCTAGAGAGGTCTAGTTCGCTAAATCTACTCCATACTCGCCAAAAATCGCCATTATCCTTAGCTAAGATTCCGCCAAAACTTATCATGGTGCTGTCTGAGTCAATACTATAGCCCATGGATGTTCCAAGGTGGCGGTAGCCGTCTAGGTAAACATCATGGTTGTAGGTGGTGTTGTTTCTGTCTTCTCCTGCAAAAATGCCTGAGCTGGTATCTACCCATTCTGCATAGCCGCGCCAGCTGCCTTGTAATGCTTTTGAGTACCCAGAGACTGCTGCACCGAGTTGTAGGGTTTCATTGCCGCCAAAGATGGAGTTCCCAGTATCTTCGACGAGGTATTGGCCGTATAACGCATAAGATTCATTGCTTTTTTTAAGGGGGAGTTTCCAGCGCATGTCGATTTGTGCGAGGGTATCCCCGAGCAAGCGATCACCAAATTTATTTTTATTAATGCCGAAGAGTGATGTTGTTAAGCCAGAAAGACTTTCATTAGTGCCCTTGCCTCCCCAGATTAACGTGCGGCTTAAGCCTACTTCAAAATCCTTGAAGACTTTAGGTTTAAAGTTGTAACGAAAGCCAAACATTTTAGGTTGGGAGATTTCTCTATCTTTTTCGAGTAAACCAACAAACATGTGGAAGTTGTTTGGCCCAATCCAGTTAACTAATTTACTTTCAAAGGCTTTTGAGTGAATATTTTGTAGTGAAATCGTGGGGATAGGGCGGGCATTGTTGGATAATATAAAAGAGCCATCCCACGCTGGCCCCCACCAACGAGATTGCGTACCGGCAGTGATTTTCCAGTTACCTAGTTCGCCTGATAGGTAGGACTCATCGAGTCGAACTGGGGAGTCGTTGGGATGGATGACATTTGATTTTGTATCAATGATTTGTGCAAACTCATCTTCTGAGGTACTACTTCCTTCATCACGGTTATGATCAGAAAATAAATAACGTTGGATACGTGCTTGCCGTGCTGCGGTTACTTTTAGTCGCGCATCAAAGTTGGTATTACCCCAAGCGCCATCAGCCCAAGTTAGGTATTTTTCTCGTCCATCATTTGAAAAATCTCTGATTAAAAGTGATTTACTGTGTAATTGTCCGCCGACAGAAATACTGGAGTAATTGGTGTTTTTCTTGATGATTGAATTGACGTAGTTTAACGCGGCTTTTACGGCAGGTTTTAATATTTCACGGGGAATAGCTTGGCGCAGTTGCGCATTAATATCTTCACTGGCTAAAGGCCATGTGGTGAGGGGGGCTTTTAAATAGCCTGCATCGGACAGTACTTGCAGATTATGCCGTAAACGCATATCTCCAGGGTTGAGCCATGGTTTTGCGATAAGGCTATTTGACCATGAAATTGCCAGAAATGCTGTGACAAGTAAAAGCCGCATACCCCTCTCCTTTTTTTTGTTTCTTTTGTTTATTGTTCTAGTGCTTTAAGTTTAGCGTTGTAATTTGTTAAGTTTTTCATCCAATGTTGACTGAAGGGCGTCTATTTTTTCTGAAACTTTGTCACCATCAGGGTTGATGTTTGCTCCTCTTAACATTTCACTGGCAATATTGATTGCTGCCATAACTGCGATTCTTTCAGCGCCTAAAGCTTTGCCGCCGGCACGAATTTTTTTCATACTATCATCAACGTGTTTCGCTGAGGCAAGCAGAGAATCATGCTCACCTTCGGGGCAAGAAATTTTGTATTCTTTGCCCATCACATGAACGCTAACGGGAATGGTATTTTTAGTCATGATTTTTTCCTTTAGACATGGATACTGTTCTTGTGAGTGTTTAATTCGTGCTTAAGAAGATTCAGCAGATTTTAATCGTTCAACCATGCCTTCTATTTGAGTACGTACTTTTTCATTTTTATTGAGGAGTTCAGAGCGTTCTAACATTAACGCTTTATTACTTGATTGGACTGTTTCACAATGCACCAACAGCTGATTAACCGTTGATTCAAGCTTATCAATTTTATCCTGCAATGAGGTAGATTGTGTGTCCATAAAAGCTCCTAAGCAAAGAAATGTTTTACCTAGCGCTTTGTAATACCTTGGTTTACACAGGCTAGGTTTAATAAGCTTTTAATATTACAGGGTTTAGTCCTACTATTCAAAATTTAAGGAAATGTGTTTAAATATTGCTTAGGGCTTTTGATCTAACTCATACTTTTTGATGCGGTAACGTAGCTGCCTAAAGGTCATCCCCAGCACTTTTGCGGCGGCGGTTCTATTCCAGCGTGTTTCATTAAGTACGTGGATAATTTCTTCTCGTTCACTTGTGGCAGTGTTGTTATGAGCAGGCTTGTTGAGTAACTCGTGATGCTTATTGTTAGTCTCAGATGCTTCTGTCTTGAAAATTGTATCGTAGGAACTGGTATTGATAACCGGCGTGTTGGTTGGGAGTTGTAAATCTTCTGGCTCAATAATTTCAGCATCGGCAAGCGTGCAAGCGCGCTCTAGTATATTTTCAAGTTCACGCACATTGCCGGGGAAGGGGTAACGTGCGAGTATCTCGATAGAGGATTTTGAAAGTTGCATGATGGGTAATTGCCAGCGTTCAGCAATACTGCGTAAAAAATGATCGGCGAGTAAGAAAATATCATCGCCACGCTCATGTAATGTCGGTACGCTCAGTTTAATGACGTTTAAACGGTAATATAAATCTTGGCGGAAACGACCTTTCTCGACTTCTTCTTCAAGGTTTTTATGGGTGGCACTGAGGATACGTGTATCGACAGAAACTTCTTCTACCCCGCCGACTGCTTTGACTGCTTTTTCTTGAATAGCTCGGAGTAGCTTTACTTGCATGCTCAAGGGTAAGTCAGCGACTTCATCTAAAAATAATGTGCCGTGGTGGGCGGCTTGAAATAAGCCTTCTTTATCTTCTATCGCTCCAGTAAAACTACCTTTTTTATGCCCGAAAAATTCGCTTTCCATTAAACTTTCTGGGATTGCGCCACAGTTTACAGGGACAAAATTGCCCGAGGCTAAAGGACCTTGTTGATGAATTTGTTTGGCGACTAACTCCTTACCTGTACCTGATGCACCATGAATAAAAACAGGCGCTTGTGAGCGGGCAAGTTTTGCAATGGTACGTTTCAGTTTATCAATCACGGGTGATTGGCCAATAATCGGGCTGGA
Organism: Thiotrichaceae bacterium; assembly: GCA_026989335.1. Lineage (GTDB taxonomy): Bacteria > Pseudomonadota > Gammaproteobacteria > Thiotrichales > Thiotrichaceae > Cocleimonas. The sequence continues at coordinate 13,462 of JALSJN010000028.1, read as the reverse complement.
TTCGCTGCTGACTGCTTCTGAGGCAATCGGAGCTTCATTATTTTCAGAAAGCTTAAGTGCGGTTTGTACTAAATCACGTAACTTGGTTAAATCAACCGGCTTTGAAACAAAATCATAAGCACCGGCTTTTAAGGCTTCAACGGCTGTTTCCATGCTGCCAAATGCAGTAATGACTGCGACAGGAATATGAGAGAAGTCACGTTGAATGTATCGTACAATATCAAAGCCTGTGCCATCGGGTAGTTTCATGTCGGTTAAACATAGGTCGGGTTTGAAGTTTTGAATCTCCAGCATACCTTCTTTTACTGTGCCTGCGGTGGCGGTATCAAGCCCCATGCGCAGTAAAGTAAGCTCTAAAAGCTCACGGATATCGGGTTCATCATCGATGATTAAAACGCGTTGTTGTGCCATTTTTACTCTCTTTTTCTTTTATTTTAATTATTGCTAAGTTTTGACTGTGAAAATATTAATCTAAAACAACTACCACCAGCCGGTAGCCTGACATATTCTAAGGTGGAGCCGTTGCTTAAACACAACTCACGCGCCATAAATAAGCCTAAGCCAGTACCTTCACCTTTGGTACTGGTGGTGAAAAAAGGCTCAAACAAACGTTCAATATTACTTGGTGCTACCCCTTTACCGTTGTCAATAATGTTTAACATAATGTCGCGGGTGTGTGGTGGATGGTTGCCTTGAATATCAATATGCAAGTCAGCTGTATTATCTTTTGCGTATTTTTCTGCGTTGCGGCATAAGTTCCACATGATTTGGTGTAAGTGTGTCGGGTCAAACTGAATCGTTGCATCGGGTATGTCGATAAATAAACTGATTTGATCTTTATTTAAGGATGATTGCTGTACAAATTCATCAACAAAATTATTCAGCCATAATTTGAGTTGGATATTTTCACGGTGCGGATTGCTTTTGCGCGATAGGTTTAACACGCTTTCAATCGTGGTATTCATGCGGGTAGAGTTTGATTGAATAATCTGCACCATGCGCTCATCCGCTTTTTCTAAAATGGGAGATTCAGATAATAATTGCGCCGCATGGCTGATCGCGCCAAGTGGGTTACGAATTTCGTGGGCGATATTGGCGGTCAGTTGCCCGAGTGATGCCATTTTCACATCTTGCTGTTTTTCACGTTGCATGCGGGTGTCTTCAAGGTACATTAAAACCACCCCTTGGTTGCGTACACCAAGTTGAGAAAGACGCATCGTAAAATCGGTCGATTTCCAATGTTTAATATCGTAGCTGACTACTTTGGGTGAGATATTCTCTAACCAGTAATTTAAATGGGCATTAAGCTCAGGTGCAAACTGTTTCAAAGTATTGTCGCGCCATTCCTCGGGCTGCCCCAGCATATCCCACGCCGTTGGGTTTAAGTGGCGAATCTGCGCATTTTGATCAAGTACGATGATTCCTGTTTGGAGTTGATCTAAAATCGATTGGTTTAATTGCGATAGATTGGCTAAGTCAATACCACGACGTTTTGCTAAAGCGGCAGTGTGTGCGGCTTTTTCAAACCAGCTGCCAGCCCACATCGATACCATCATAATAAATAAAGATAACACGCCGGTATGAAATAAAGCAGAAGATGAGGTTTCAACCAAATTCATCTTTAGCGCAACTTCAGTCCCAAGTAAGGCGATAACTGTTAATGCCGAGAGCAGTAACGAGCCTTGGCTGGGGTTTAAAATACTTGGAAGGATAACAGGAAGTAGGATTAAAATGCCTAAGCCTGAATTTAATCCTCCGCTGGAATAAACGACCACCAGTAAGAAAACAATATCAACTACCGCATGTGTATACAGCTGCACTTTAAAGGCTGGGCTACGAAAGTGAGTTAAAAACACCCCGAAAATGGCAATAACCACATAGGCGTTAAGCGCGGATGAGAATAGATGGGTGTTTAAAGTGCCAAGTAGTAATGAGCTGGCTTTGCTTAAATCGGTAATTAATAAAACGCCTGCAAGAATTAGGCGGTATAGGCTATAAAGTTGTAGGGGGCTCCAGCGATCCGCAGAGACAACGAGGTCTTGAGCGAAGGTATACTCTTCGGCTTCTATAGTTCCCGCTGTGCGTGCTCCAGACTGCAAAATACTTTGTCCCCTTGTTTTATGGCTTCGTTTTCTGGAATGTGTAAACCACAATGAAGGCACTTGACCATTTTATTTTCATGAGACTCTTTATGGCTGTGGTCATCTTTTTTAAGTGCTTCTGGTGGTTTATCCAGTTTTGTACGCAAGTATTTTACAATATACAAGCTGACTGCCAGCAGAACGAGAACAAGAAAAATGCGTCCCATCGATGAAAACCTCAATTATTTTGCATTAAAAAGTGATTATGCGGGCAAAAAGCATTTTTTAAATGCAATAATCTGAAAAACGTCTATATTTCGATTAAGGCTTGTAATTCACTAAAGACTTGTAACTTACTAAAAAAGAAATTTTATGAATATTCATGAATACCAATCTAAAAAAATATTTGCTGATTATAATATCCCTGTTCCACAAGGAGTGGTGATCCAGTCTTTGGATGAGCTTGAATCTGCTTCCAAAACCTTAGGCGGAGAAGGCTGTGCGGTTAAAGCGCAAGTTCATGCGGGTGGGCGTGGTAAAGCAGGTGGCGTAAAAATTTGCCAAGGCCTGGGTGAAGCAAATGATGCGGCGCAAAAGATGTTTGGTCAATCCTTGGTGACCCATCAAACTGATGAGAATGGTATGCCGATTAATGCATTATTGATTGAGTCATTAACGGATATTGCCAATGAGTTGTACTTAAGTTTATTGGTAGATCGTGCAACGCGGCGTATTACGGTGATGGCATCGACCGAAGGTGGGGTGAATATCGAAGAGGTTGCTGCTGATACGCCCGAGAAAATACTTACCGAAATTATTGACCCAATAGCAGGCTTCCAACCTTATGTTGCAAGAAATTTAGCGTTTGATTTGGGCCTAGAAGGAACGCAAATTCGGCAATTTACAGCGGTGCTCGCCTCGTTGGTTAAGTTATTTATTGAAAAAGATGTATCACTGCTAGAGATTAACCCGCTAGTTGTCACTGCTGATGGTGATATTATGGTATTGGATGCAAAAATAAACTTCGACGACAATGCGCTTTACCGCCACCCTGATATCGTTGAAATGCGTGATTTGACGCAAGAAGATGAGCGTGAATCACGCGCCTCTGAATTCCAGCTTAACTATATTCATCTTGATGGTGACATTGGTTGTATGGTTAATGGCGCTGGGCTTGCTATGGCAACCATGGATTTAATTAAGTCACACGGAGGTGAGCCCGCCAACTTCTTGGATGTAGGTGGTGGAGCAACGGCCGAACGTGTTGCTGAAGCGTTTAAAATCATTCTTTCAGATTCAAATGTAAAAGGTATTTTGGTGAATATCTTTGGTGGTATCGTGCGTTGTGACTTGATTGCCGAAGGTATTATTCAAGCAGTCAATGAAGTCGATGTTAGTGTGCCTGTGGTGGTGCGTTTAGAAGGTACTAAAGCTGACGAGGGCAAAGCATTATTGGATGAGAGCGCGAGCAAAGGTGGCTTAGCGATTATCGCCGCCAACTCTTTAGCAGAAGCGGCAGATAAAATTGTTGCCGCTGCAAAGGAGGCAACAACATGAGTGTGCTGATAGACAAAAACACCAAGGTTATTGTACAAGGCTTTACGGGTAAACAAGGCACTTTTCATGCCGAGCAAGCCATCGCTTACGGCACGCAATTAGTCGGTGGCGTAACTCCCAGGAAAGGTGGGCAAACACATCTTAATCGGCCTGTTTTTAATACCGTAAAAAATGCCGTGGAAGTCACTGGCGCAGATGCCAGCATGATTTTTGTACCGCCACCGTTTGCAGCGGATGCAATTTTAGAAGCTGCTAGTGCGGGAGTGAAAATCATCGCCTGTATCACCGAAGGCATCCCTGTATTAGACATGCTAAAAGTCAAAGCCAGCCTCATGACGGATTACCCAGATACTTATTTAATTGGTCCGAATTGCCCTGGCATTATCACTCCGGGTGAATGCAAAATTGGCATTATGCCGGGTTCAATTCATCAAGTTGGTAAAGTTGGCGTAATTTCACGTTCAGGTACATTAACCTACGAAGCAGTGCATCAAACAACGCAGGTGGGCTTAGGTCAATCAACATGTATCGGTATTGGTGGCGACCCGATTCAAGGTATGAATTTTGTCGATTGCTTAACGTTATTGAACGAAGACCCACAAACCGAAGGCATTATTATGGTCGGCGAAATTGGTGGTAGTGCCGAGGAAGATGCCGCAGAATACATCAAAGCACACGTTAAAAAACCGGTGGTCGCTTATATCGCGGGGGTCACTGCACCAGCAGGGAAACGTATGGGGCATGCCGGAGCAATTATTGCCGGCGGGAAAGGCACAGCCGAACAGAAAATTACCGCATTAGAATCTGCTGGAGTCACCGTGGTACGAGAGTTAACCAAAATGGGTGAGGCTATTAAAGATAAACTGGGCTAGTTTCTATGCCTTTAGCATGCTGTATAGCTCATCTTTTAGATGTAATCGTTTTATTTTGATGGCTTCAACAACATCATCTGAAGGCGTTTCAATTTTTTGCTGAATACGCACCATTTCATGGGCTATTTCGTCGTATTCATCAAAGAGTTTTTTGAAGTGGCTTCCTGCCATTTTCATTTCGCGGATTTTATCGTTAAACTCTGGGAATTCGTGGTGTAAGTCGTGTTGTTCTCCAAACATATTTGTCCTCTAAGGTTTTATTATTACTTGGGTTCAGTATGCACTAGAAACGTAAAACATCGGTTGGTCTAACTCAAAATAATTGATGAATCATTGATTCCTTTTTTTGAAACAGGTGATATACTTCCGCGCCTAACATGTATCTATGCCAGTGTGTTGGAATTGGTAGACAAAGGGGATTCAAAATCCCCCGCCTTCGGGCGTGGCGGTTCGAGTCCGCCCACTGGTACCACTTTTTTACATTCTTTTTTTTATTCCTATGCGATACAGGTGCACTTCATGCAACTGAGCGACTTTAACTACACGCTGCCATCTGAATTAATTGCCCAGCACGCCCTAAAAGATAGGACGGCAAGTCGTCTTTTGCAGGTTCAGTTTGACTCTAAAACCAACAGTTCCAACTTTCTTGATAAGTCATTCGTAGATATTGTCAATTTAATTGATAAAAATGATTTACTTATTTTTAATGATACACGTGTGATCCCTGCGCGCTTACATGGAAAAAAAGAAAGTGGTGGAAAGGTTGAAGTCTTGGTTGAACGAATATTGGATGATCATTCCATATTAGCTCATGTACGTGCAAATAAGTCTCCTAAGGCAGGTGGCTTATTGTTGCTTGAAGGCGGCTCTATTAAAGCGGAAGTGATAGGTCGCCAAGATCGCTTATTTGAAATCCGTTTTTTAGGTAATCAATCTGTTTTAGATTTGTTAGAAGCGTATGGTCATATCCCATTACCTCCTTATATAGAGCGCCAAGATGATCAAGATGACCGTGAGCGTTATCAAACCGTGTTTGCTGAAAAGTTGGGGGCGGTAGCCGCGCCAACGGCTGGCTTGCACTTTTCTAAAGAGCTGCTGAAATCTTTAAGAGATAAAGGCGTTTCAACGGCTCAAGTTACTTTGCACGTTGGGGCTGGCACTTTTTTGCCTGTGAGTGTTGATAATTTAGATGATCACATCATGCATGCTGAATGGGTCGAGGTGAAGCAAAGCGTATGCGATGCGGTTGAGGCTTGTAAGAAACGTGGTGGTAAGGTTGTGGCAGTAGGAACAACGAGTGTGCGCAGCCTAGAATCAGCAGCAAAGGAGACCGGCAAGTTAAAGGCTTTTAAGGAAGACACAAAACTATTCTTAACCCCGGGAAGTACGTTTAATGTAGTTGATGCAATGATTACAAACTTTCATTTACCAGAGTCAACCTTACTGATGCTAGTGTCTGCATTTTCTGGTTATGACACTATAAAAATGGCTTACCAACATGCGATACAAGAAAAGTACCGATTCTTTAGCTACGGTGATGCGATGTTTTTAACAAAACTATAAAAAGTCGTAATAGTTATTCTGCATTCGCTTTTAAGGCACTTGCAAGCAAAGCACTAAATATTGCGCCGATCTTCGTGGAGGATATCGGAAAATTTGGCAAGCTAAAAATAATTGGACTTGATTAAGCTATTCATTAATAGAGGTCAGTCATTATCTTCCTGCTATAGTCACCTGCTCTTGAGTAAAAAGACTTTTCATTATTATAAAACGTACCATTCGTCGATGCATTGCATATTATTGTGTTAATAAAGCCTAAGCTGAAACTCAGTTTTAGATTACACTAGAAACTTAAATGAAATAATCTGGGCTTATCAGTGTTTTTGGTGCTTAGCATGCAATTAAAGTGACTAAATTTTAATCAATATTGCGTAATGCAAGGCCGAAATGCTATAGTTTTACATATATATACTCGTGCGTTGATAATCTAAGCTTATTTACAAGAATGCAAAATAGTTTATGTTTAGATTACAAGTATGTGATTTTGAAAGAAATAATTGATGATATAAAGGATAATTTGATGAATACCAACCTATTTAAACCCCAATTGCTGGCCTCCTCCGTTACGGCTATTTTACTGAGTACCTTTCTACTTGGAGGGTGTGGCGGAAAAGATGCTGGTACTACAGTAGTACCAAATACTTCTGGGCTAGCGCAAGCCACTGCTTTAAGAATAATGGTAACTGATGCATTAGGTAAGCCTGTAAAGTCCGCAAAGGTAGAGGTGATCACCGATGAGGCTGATATTATTCCTGCTAATCAAGAAATTGCAATTACAAATGGTGCTATCGCAGGAATCGTCGGTTATACCTTAAATGATTTGTCTGAAGAAAAGCAATCTGTCCGGATTGAAGTATCAAAAGATGGTTATACATCAAATAGAGTCTCATTTGATGTGGTTAAAGGAAAATCAAACCTGGAGAAAATTACGATTACAAGTTCAGGTCTTATTTCTTTAGAAACCTGTACATCATATATCGGCGTATATGGAGATAATGGTGCTTCTTTACAAGGTACTATATTCGGAAAAGGATTTGAAGAGACTGTTGAGTACGTAGGAGGATCTGGTTCTATTACAGTTAATGGTGCGCCTGGGTCTCATGATGTGACGTTGAGCTTAAAGACGATGACGGGTGAGGCGGTTAAAGTTGGTCCTGCTACGTTCAATATGTGTAGCAATAATGGGACTAATGATGTCTTCGTTACTGTGCCTTCAAACACTACAAACTCAGGTACAACTTCTGCTACAAATTCAGGTGCAACTTCTACGGCAAACCCTTATGGTTATACAAACTATGATGTTAATGTGACAGTGACTGCGCAATGTAACAATGCTAATGGACAAGCTCCGGTCGAAGGTATGTGGGTGTTTGTTAATGCGTACCCTGATGCTTCAGAGTATGATTATAGTGCGCAAACGACTAGTAACGGTTTAGCTTCTTTTAATGATTTGCCAGAAGGCGAGTACTTCTTTTATATTCAGGATAAGCCTGGAATATTTAGTTACGTAAGAAAATATATTAGAATCCCTAGTAGTGATCCTTCGGCTAATATGAGTCTTATTGTTGATATGCCTTGTCATATTCCTGCTACAGGTAGCACAGGTAGCACTGGTAGCACTGGTAGCACTGGTAGCACTGGTAGCACTGGTAGCACTGGTACTACAGCAGGCTCAGCAAATAATGGTTCAGGAAGTCAGTAATACTCGTCAGTTCGGCCTGTAGCTATAGCAGGTGAGAACTTCGGTGCAGTAATTGATGAATAACTAACTTAAATACGAGAAACTTAAAAGAGGGCAATTTGCCCTCTTTTTTTTACCTGATAATACCTATGAATAAAAGAATTGTTGCTAGTGTCTCCAGTCTACTATTTGTTGTTCCGTTATTTTCTAATGATTTAGCATTTCCTGGTTTTACGGGTGTGTTAAGGACTCCGACGGCTGAAGTGGCACCCAAAGGTGAGTTTAATTACCAGTTTAATAACAATAATGATGTCGGGACGCTAGACGATAAAACCTATAACCATGTTTTTACAGTTGGTATAGGTTCTAACTTTGAACTAGGTGGGCGGCTAACGGATTGGTATAATGATGATAGAGTGGAAGTTTCTGGCGGATACGCAAGAAGTGGCCGAGACGGGCAGTTATCAGGGGTAAGAGATCTTTCTGGGAACTTCAAGTATAAGTTACCTTCATTGGATTCTGTCTTGCCAGAGCTAGCGGTTGGAATGACAGACTTTGCTGGTTTAGCTGTTAACTTTAAAACGGCTTACGGTGTGGCAACTAAGCAACTAGGGAGGCTCCAGTTTAGTGTTGGGTACGCAAAAAATGCTTCATCTAGATATAAACACAAGAGAGTCTTATCTGGGGGGTTTGCTAATGCTAAAGTCGATTTAACGCCAAATTTATCTTTAATGACAGATTATGTGTCAAAAGATATTAGTGCTGGATTTAGATATAAAGTTAATGCCTCGAATGTGGCATCAGTCTCATTACAAGGCTTAGTTCATCGAGAAAATAATAAGTGGGAAAATATAGTGGGTCTCTCCCTTTCCCTTCCATTGTCAATGGGTAAGAATGAGATTCCTCGGGATAGAAAGCACTTTACGCTTAAAAAAGAAAACAGGAATACAAATAAGTTCTTAGCAAAAATGCGAGAGTTGGGGTTCTCTAATGTCAAACTAGGAAAGTCATTACAAGCTAATATCATTGTCTTCGAGAATCACCTCTTTAATCATAATTACATAGATCCTTATGCACTAGTTTTTGCTAATGCGTATCGTTATTTAGGAGGCGAGCCTAGTTTTACCGCTGTAATGCTAAAGCAGCAGGTGCCGGTTTTTGCGGTTAATATGAACATGAAAAATTATGCTGACTTTATCCGCGGTAAAACTACAAGTGGTAAGCTAAAAAAATCGACGAAAGCATTTCATGTTAGTAGGAATTATCTAAAAAATGTAAGCTGGAGCACGAGTACAATCACGCAAAAAGGAAGCCCTGTAAGTATAGAAATACGCCCAGAGTTAACCACAAATATTGGCACTGAATATGGGGTATTTGACTATTCTTTGGGGGTAACGACGAAGCTGGATATTCCAATTGCTCAAGGGGTTAATATCGTAGCATCGGCAACTCTGCCAGTATCAAATACGGATAATTATAATAATGGCAAAGTATATGGCTTAAGAAGGTTAGGCTCAAAAGTTAATCAAGTTGCCATTCAGAAATTCATGAAGCCGACTACCTCATTATCATTATTATCTGGATTTGGTTATGCTTCTGTTGGCTATGACGGCTTTATTGCAGGTGAATCTGTAGTGTTATGGCAGCCAGGGCAGGGAGGCAATCAAGTCTCGGCAAGATTGACTCATATGAAGTCAAATGAAAAGAATGTAGAAGATGAAACAATGGCTTTGGTTTCCTATAAAAGAAACTGGGATGATAAGTATAATACCAGTGTGGGAATAACCTACGGTCAATTCTATAATAAAGATAGGGGTGTTACAGCTGCGGTCTCGCGGTATTTTGGTGATACCGAGCTTTCGATCTATATGAAGGGGCTTGCAAAAGATGACTTAAGCGGTGGAATGTCAATTAGTTTACCTTTGACGCCAAGAAAAGATAAGAAGCTAGGTAATATGATTGTTAAGGGTTCACCAAATTTTGGCTACGGGCTTGAAACAACCATTAAAGATCCTGTGCATCCTACGCAAAATAGATTGCGCTACGATATGTTGGTGGCGCCGGGCTTCGAAAATAACCTTAATGGTTTTTATGATCGGCTACGAATTACGCCGGCTAATTTTCTTAATAATTTAGGCCGATTAAAAGAGTCTACATTCTCGTTTGTAAAATAGGCAGGCTCCTAGTCTATTGATAAATAGCGCCAAGAATGCGTGTACCTTTGGCTCCAGTAACTGCAGGTAAGTTTGCTGTTTTTTGCTCAAGTGTTTGTTTGGCTAGCCAGGCAAAAGCAATAGCTTCCATCCAGTCAGGGTCTATTCCTACTGAGGTAGTAGATGAAAGGATGGGGGTGCTTATTAAGTATTCTGCTAAGAGCTCTATTAGATATTCATTGTGAACACCGCCACCACAAACGAGTATCTCATCGCCCTTATTGCAACTTTTAGCTATTGTGTAAGCAGTTAAAGCTGTGATCGTTGCTTGAACATCCTTAGGTTTGCAGGGTGTAAATTCTCCTGAGAGTTTATTACGTAACCAATGTAAATTGAAATATTCCTTGCCAGTGCTTTTAGGGTGCGGCGCAGAAAAATAGGGCTCATCAAGTAAGTGCTCTAGTAAGTTTTGTAATACTTTTCCAGACCTTGCCCACTGCCCAGATTTATCATACGGTTTATGCTTATGTGTAGCTATCCACGCATCAATTAAGCCGTTTCCAGGGCCGGTATCAAAACCATTGACTTGGTTAACTTGATTATCACTTGAAGGCAAGTAGGTGATGTTAGCAATTCCACCAATATTTAAAATAATACGGTTACGCGCAGGGTGTGTTAAATATTCCGCGTGAAATGCAGGTACAAGAGGAGCGCCTTGCCCGCCCGCCGCAATATCACGCCCACGAAAATCAGCTACCGTAGTTATACTGGTTAGTTCGGCGATTCTATTGGCGTTGCCTAGCTGTAAACTGAAAGGGTGTTCGCCTGCTGGTTGGTGCCAAAGTGTGTGACCGTGACTTCCTATGGCTATAATTTGATCTTTATCTATAGGTGTTAGTGTAAGTAATTGGTTAACAGCATCAGAAAATAACTTACCTAATGTTTGATCTAGAGTCCCAAATTGAAGAAGAGAGCCTTGCCATGCGGGTTGAACGGCATCTAAAATATTTTTCCTGATAGTATCAGGAAATGGGTGAGAGTGATAAGCAATTAAATCAGGCTTATTATTGCTAAAGTCTACGAGTACGGCATCAATTCCGTCAAGACTCGTGCCGGACATTAAGCCGATAAAGTAGTCCCTCATTTATACTGGAAGTGGTAAATTAACCACCAATATTACTACTAATATCAATTTTTGCTTTTACAAAACGGTGAAGAACATTTAATTGCAAAACTAAGTTAACCGCCTTATTGCGAAAGTCTTGTAATTCGGTTGATGTTAAAGACATGCTGTGTGGTAGCAATGCACTCATCGAGTCCATCGCTTTATTGTTTTTTCTAAACTCATAATGAAGGTGCGGGCCTGTTGCTAAACCTGATGAGCCCACGTAGCCAATAGTGTCTCCTTGGTATACCTTCTGTCCTACTTTTAATCCCTTGTTGTATCGTGTCATATGGGCGTAAAGTGTTGTATAGCCGTCTTTATGCTGGATAACAATTGTCCTGCCATAACCACCTTTTCGGCCTAGTGACTTGATAACGCCATTACCTGTTGCCATTATTTTGGTGCCTCTTCTGGCGGCGAAATCTGTACCTTTATGAGCGCGAAATTTATGCAGTACAGGATGAAAGCGACCTGGGTTAAAGTGCGATGATACACGAGCATGCGCAATAGGTGTGCGGATGAATGCTTTCTTCATCTCTTGGCCTTCAGGGGTAAAGAAGTCAGTTTTACCATCCTTAAATGCATATTGAACAGCCCTAAAGATGCGGCCGTTATTAATGAATTCTGCTGCTAATAAATTCCCGCTATTTACTTTATCACCATCATGATAAAGCTCTTCAAAAACTGCCGTGACTTCGTCATTTACTCTAATGTCATGTGAGAAATCAATATCCCAGTCAAAGACTTTAACAATTTGTTTAATGATAGAGTCTGCTATGCCAGACTTTCTGCCATCGAAGAATAAGCCGTTACGGATAGAAAAGCTTGCTCTAGCTTGGCGTATCTCAAAAAGGTTTGGTTGCCATGAGCCAGAATATTCACCAGATTCACCAAGAATTATTTGATAACTTTTGTCATTATTGAAAGAAAATACAAGTTGAGAGAGTTGGTTGTCATTATTGGCAGTAGCACGAACAATAGTGTTTTTAGTGATTTTTTCTAACGCCTTAGCAATTGCATTATCTTGGCTAAGTGTTTTCAGTGCGACTTGATGGCCTAATTTATGAAAAACATTTGTTAAATTATCGTACGATTTAACATGGTAAGTAATCCACTTACCAGTAGTCTTCTTTTGATTATTACCCTCATAAGTTTCAATCGCATGGTTTGGTAATGTAAGTTTAGAGGCTGAGTCAACTACTAAACTTGTATTAAGTGTGCTTTTGTAATTACTTATTGCATATGGCGTAGAGTTTAATGCAGCAAAAGGTTTTTTTGGGTTTTGATCTTGAAAGGAATCATTAGTTAGCGCGAAAGCATGAGCTGAATTTTTACTAGAGTTTTGTAAAAACGATTGAGCTGGAATATTCCCAAGTGCGGCTATAAGTAAGGTAGCAATCGTTAATCGTGGTAGCCAAACTGAATGAGAAGTGTGGTTTTTGGTTCTATTTTCTGTGGTAGTCTCGCGAATAACAATTTGCATCTTGTGATGGAGATTAAATTTTGATTCTATCTCACTCCAATTATTCTCTTTTAAAAAGATGTTGTTTTCTGGTTTAGAAGACAAGTGATTTACCTTTATTAGTTATGTTTCAGTAATGGATAATGTTAACTTTACCATTTGGTGCGCATAAGTACATCATAAAATTACCATTTATAAGCTTAATGCAGACTTAATGCGATTAGGTATATGCTTACCTTATTGCTGACATTGTAATAAGTGATTGTCGAGTGGGCGAGGTGCGGCTAAGTGCTGTAATAATTGATAGTCTTGGATGGTCGAGGTTCTTTCTGCTTTGTTGAATGTGACATTTTTGGAAAAACCAAGGGTTTCTATGTTTGACCCTGTTCATGCTGGCTCAGGAAGGTGGTTTTATTTCCAGTATTTTTGAAATCATCGCTCTGATGGTGGGTGCCGATGTTGGAGGAAGATGAAAATAATAGAAAGGAGGCTCGTTAAAGCGAGGAAGGGCTTGAGTATGTTACGATTGAGCGAAGACGGTAGGGGTTAGTCTGGGTGTGGCTACAATAAAAAGGAATCTTGCAAGGTTTGGCTATTTAAAATTTATTTAGTGAAAGTTGTTGACGATAGAACGATAATGTCTATAATGCGCGCCCACTAATGCGCAGCAGGATGTTGTGGCAGGCTGTTATTAGTTGGTTGAAGTATTGAGTAAGTTTCTTTTTGTTAATTATTGTTAATAACTAGTTGACACAAAGATTGAGGTGTATAGAATACGCCACCTCGTTTGAGCAGAGGCTTGAACTGTTGTTTAAAAAATGAGAACCAGAAAAACTTGTGTGGGTGCTTGTAGCTTGTGTTGTAACGCAAGAAGCAAGAATCCAAACGAGCGAAGTAACAATTCATTTATGGTAAGTACTTTACAGTATTG
>JALSJN010000027.1 GCA_026989335.1 Thiotrichaceae bacterium | reverse complement strand
CATCATCGAGTTTAATTTTATCTAGTTTTTTCGCGCGAGAACTTGCTTGTTTTGCTTTGGATGCATTTGCGCCAAAGCGATTGACGAAGTCTTGTAATTCGGCGATTTCAGCCGATTTTTTGCTATTTCCCGCGAGTAATTGTTCGCGTATTAGGCTTGATGCAGCAAGGTAATATTCATAATTCCCGGGGTAGATGCGTAGCTCGCCATAGTCAATATCTGCCATGTGGGTGCAGACAGAATTCAAAAAGTGCCTATCATGCGAGATGATTACCATGGTGCAGGTGCGTTTATTTAACTCCGTGCTCAACCAGTTAATGGTTTCGATATCCAAGTTGTTGGTTGGCTCATCGAGTAATAAAATATCAGGGTTAGCAAAGAGTGCTTGTGCGAGTAATACTCGTAGCTTACGACCGGGTGCGACTTCGCTCATTAGGCCAAAATGCAAGGATTCTTCGATACCGGCGTTAAGCAAAATATCACCTGCGCGGCTCTCTGCGGTGTAACCATCCATTTCTGCAAATTCGGCTTCGAGGTTGCCTACTTTTATGCCGTCGGCATCTGACATTTCTGGCAGGCCATAAATACGTTCACGCTCGCATTTTATCTCCCACAATTCTCTGTCACCCATGATCACAGCATCTATGACGCTAACATCTTCAAACGCATACTGATCTTGGCTCAAGATGCCCAGTTTTTCACCTGGGGTAACGGAGATATTGCCCGATGTAGGTTCAAGCTCACCACTCATAATCTTCATTAGGGTTGATTTGCCACAACCATTTGCGCCGATTAAGCCGTAGCGATTACCGTTGTCAAATTTAGCGGAAATATTTTCAAACAAAGGCTCAGAGCCAAATTGCATGGTGATGTTTGCTGTGGAGATCAAAGGAAAGTCCGGAGGGGTATAAGAATTGAGGTGGCGTATTCTACAGGCTATTTGTTTTTGAGTATATGGTGGCGTTTTTTGCATAAACCCGAGGATGAGTGAAATTCCACCTTATTATCTATTTGTCACTGATTCGTGCAAAGCTCTCAACTGTGTATTTAAATAGAGTCGAGAAAGCGAGAAGGTTCCAGTTTGGTAATCTTTGTTATTAAGAAAATAAGGCTTTATAAAGTTGTACGGGTATAACAGCCAAAATGCCGACGATGCTACCCACTAATAATTCTGCGAGTATAAAGGGTAGTTGAGGGATGCTGGTTGCAAGCTCATGTATAGCGTGGATATTGTGAACAAAAATACCACCAGCGACTAAGAGCATTGCAATTGTACCAATCGCCCCAAGCGCACGAATGATTTGAGGTAAGGCCGCTATTAGGAATTTCCCTAATTTATGCAGTATGGCTTTGGTATCTTTTGTTTTATTGACTAATCTTAGTCCTAAATCATCGATGCGTACCAGCATGGCTACAAGGCCATAAATACCAACAGTGGCGAGTAGTGATACGAAAGTAACAACACCTATTTGTACCATGAAGGTACTTTCGCTTACGGTGCTTAATACTAAAACAATGATTTCAATGGATAAAATAAAGTCTGTGCGAATGGCAGATCGAATAAGATTTTTCTCTTCGAGGAGTCGTTCTTCTTCATCTTTTTTCGTGTTTTCTTTAGTCTTTTCATTATTAGTGGTGTCATGATCTTTTTCAGATGTATTTTTGTTCTGCTTTTTATGGAAGAAGAAATCATAAATCTTCTCCATGCCCTCAAAGGCTAAGTAGAGCCCCCCAAATAATAAAATAGGTATAATGAGAAAAGGAGCAAAAGCAGAGAGCAAAAAGGCTAAAGGCAAAATAATCACTTTATTAATGACAGAGCCTTTAAAGATAGCCCACAGAACGGCTAGCTCTCTTGAGGCGGATGAACCTGATGCTTGCTCAGCTGCGACGGCTAAATCATCACCTAAAATTCCCGCAGTTTTTTTAGTCGCGACTTGGCTCATGGTTGCCATATCATCCATGAGTAATGCAATATCATCAAAAAGAGCGAGTAATCCAGAGGCCATTATTATTCCTTAATGCAATTTTTATTGGTTTTAACCTGATTATTCAGGTTAAAAGGTAAAATTTATTACTTCAGATCCTGCTATTGCCGTTTTTTTCGCCTTCTCAATAGTCTCATCTCTTGCTAAGACGACTCCCATACGGCGTTCGCCTTGAACTTCGGGTTTGCCGAATAACCTTACTTGGGTGTTAGGCTGTTGCAGTGCTTTGTCGATATTGTTGAATATCACTTGCTTTGAATGACCTGTTGGTAAAATCACGCTACTTGCAGACGGACCATGAAAGTGAATATTAGGAATAGGCAAGCCCAAAATGGCACGTGCGTGTAAGGCAAATTGTGAGAGGTCTTGAGAGATCATCGTTACCATGCCGGTGTCGTGTGGACGTGGTGATACTTCACTAAAAATCACCTCATTGCCTTTAATAAAAAGCTCCACGCCAAAGATACCCCGACCACCTAATGCCTGAGTCACTTTTTCAGCAATTTCTCGTGATTTAGCTAAAGCTGATTCTGTCATCTGTTGGGGTTGCCACGATTGGCGATAATCTCCGTTAACTTGTACGTGACCGATTGGCTCGCAGAAGCTAGTGACTACCTTCTCGTTATCCAAGTGCCTAACAGTCAGCTGGGTAATCTCATAATCAAAATCCACAAAGCCTTCTACGATAACTTTGCCTGCGCCAGTGCGTCCGCCTTCTTGAGCATAATTCCATGAGGTTTCGATATCCGCTTCTGACTGTATCGTGCTTTGTCCTTTGCCTGATGAACTCATGATGGGTTTGATCACGCAGGGGATTCCGACTTCTTTAACTGCGGCATCAAATTCTTCACGGGTTTCTGCAAATTTATAAGGCGATGTTTTAATACCCAGCTCTTCTGCCGCAAGGCGACGGATGCCTTCGCGGTTCATGGTAAGTTTTGCTGCATTGGCAGTGGGTATGACGTGGAAGCCTTCATTTTCTAATTCGACCAGTGTATCGGTGGCAATAGCTTCAATCTCTGGGACGATATAATCAGGTTTTTCTTGTTCGATAATTTTTCGTAACGCCGTGCCGTCAGTCATTGATACACAATGGCTACGGTGAGCTACTTGCATTGCAGGTGAATCAGGATAACGATCAAGCACAATCACTTCCACTCCATAGCGTTGTAGCTCAATCACAACTTCTTTGCCAAGTTCGCCACCACCGCAGAAAAGAACTTTAGTTGCGCTTGGGGATAATGGGGTTCCGATGTTTGTGGTCATTAGTTTTGTCCTTAACTTTAGTTCTTTTTAATTAGAAGCAGTGCACTTTTATGGCTGTTAAGATTGCCTTTAAAACTTTTCAATTCGAGGCAGGAAATGTGAGCTTACAAGTGTAAGTGATCATTTTCTAACGAAGAAGTGGGACGTCTTAAAGGTGATATGAATAGTCAGAGTTAGCCATAAAGACATAAATAAGCCGTCTCTTCTTTGATGCTAACATCAAACGAGCTATTAGCCTCAACATCAAACGACTCACCTGCATTAAAGGTTTGGCTTTCACTCGCGCCTGCAAATGTAATGGTCATTGCGCCAGAAACGACGGTCATTTTTTCTTTATCACCCGTGTTAAAAACATAATCACCCACAGCCATAACGCCCACAGTGGCTGGGAGTGTTGAAGTTTGAAAAGCGATGGATTTTAC